>PLUC01000179.1 GCA_003165415.1 Holophagaceae bacterium | reverse complement strand
GGCAGCGGCAGGTGCGGCTCGGTCCTGGCCCAGGGGCCGTAGGGCAGCTTCACCACCGGCGCGGGTGGAGGCGCCGGGGCGGGTTTAGGCGCCTGGACGGCAACTGCCGGCGGCGGGACCCGGACGGGAGNNGGCCCAGGGGCCGTAGGGCAGCTCGATCACCGGCGCGGGTGGAGGCGCCGGGACGGGTTTGGGCGCCTGGACGGCAACTGCCGGGACGGGCGGAGGCGCCGGGGCAGGTTTTGGCATTTGGACCTTGACCACCGACGCGGGCGGCGGAGGCGCCGGCAACATGGGGGGCGGAGCGTCCAGATCCCATTTGGCCAGGAGCTTGCCTTCCCCGGAACGCAGTTCCACCACCTCTCCGGCGGGGGGGCGGTAGATCTCCCAGCGCACCGGGCCCAGGGGCGCCTGGCAGCTTTCGGAAACGAAGCGCCCTTTCAGGGTCAGCTCCGCGGGCTGGTCCAGCTCTCCCTCGACCACCATGAGCCCACCCACGAAGTGCCAGCGCCAGGGCTCCAGGGGACGCGCCGGAGCCGCGTCCTGGGCCGGCTGGACCGGGGGGGCGGCCTGGCGTTCGCAGTGGAGCAGGCCCAGGGTCCCCAGGGCCAGGATGGCAATCCACAGGCCGGCGCCGGCCTTCAAGAGTCCAGCCTGCCGCAGGCCGCCCAGTAGTTGGCCTTTTCCCTGATCTTCACCCGCGCCGCGGTCCGGCCGGACTCCTCCAGGAACCGGAACAGCCACTCCGCCAGCAGCTCGGCGGTGGGGTTCCGCCCCTGGAGGCTGGCCTGGGTGTTGAGCAGGGTGTAGTCCACCTGTCCCACCCAGGCTTCCAGGGCCGCGGCGCACGCCGCCTCCTGGTCCAGGTCCTGGATGGAGAAGGTGGCCTCGGCCTCCCAGTTGTGGCCATGCCGCGCCTCCACGAAGCCGGGCAGGTCGTGGAAATGGTCCGCCACGAAGGGGCGGCTGAGGGACAGGAGAATGCTCACAATCCGCTCATTCTACTCCACCCGGTTCCGCTTCCAGATTTGTTCAGAGGTGCGATCATCGCTCCCAGGCACCGGGAGGAAGCATGCGCCGCATGACCGCAGGGATGATCGGGGGGTTCCTGGTGTCCTGCGCCCTGCTGGGCGCGGGCCCCCGGTTCGACCCGGAAAAGGACGTGGCGGTGGCCCTCCAGGGCGGAGCCGTGGTGGTGACCGTGCCCCCGGGCGCCCACCTGAACGCCGCCTTCATGGCCGTGGCGCTCAAGCCGGGAACCCCGGGCACCCTGAAGACCGGCCCCCTGCCTCCCACCACCGCCAAGGATGAGCTGGGCGACGGCATCTGGCACGGCCAGGTGGCCATCCCCGTGGCCGGGGAAGGGCTGCCGCCGGCGGTGGACCTGGTGGTCACCTACCAGCCCTGCACCGAAGGGGAGGGCGGCACCTGCTACCCGCCCAAGGACCGGATCCTGCACGTGAACAGCGCGGACATCGGCGCGGCCGCGGCGCCGAAACCGGCGCCCCGGAACCTGTTCTGGCTCTTCCTGGGGGCGTTCGGCTTCGGCCTGGCGGCCTCCCTCACCCCCTGCGTCTACCCGATGATCGCCATCACCATGGCCATCATCGGGGCGAAAGGGGGGGGCAAGGCCAGGGGCCTGGTCCTCTCGGCCGCGCTGGTGGCGGGCATGGCCGTGACCTACACCGCCCTGGGCGTGCTGGCGGCCCTCACCGGCGCCGCCTTCGGCGCCCTGGCCCAGTCGCCCGGGTTCCTCATCCCGGTCTCCATCCTGTTCGCCCTGTTCGCCCTCAGCCTGTTCGGCGCCTTCGAGATCCGCCTGCCGGAGGCCCTGCAGTCGCGCCTGCAGGGCTCCGGCGCCCGCCGGGGCCTGGCCGGGGCCTTCGCCATGGGCCTGGTGCTGGGGCCCCTCTCCGCGCCCTGCGTGGGCCCTTTCATCGGCACGGCGCTGGTGGCCATCGCCCAGGACGGGCGGGTGCTGCTGGGCGCCGGGCTGCTGTTCACCTTCGCCCTGGGCATGGGGGTGCTGTTCATGGCGGTGGGGGTATTCTCCGCCGCCCTGCCCCGTTCCGGGGATTGGCTGGAGCGGCTCAAGCAGGCCATGGGCCTGGTGGTGCTGGGTTTCGCGGTGTGGAATGTCCGGCTGCTGCTGCCGGGGTGGCTGGACTATGCCCTGTGGAGCCTCATCCTGCTGCTGGCCGGACCGATCCTGGGGGCGTTCCGCCCGGCCGAGACCCTGGCCTCCGGGCTGGGCAAGGGGCTGGGTTTCCTGGCCCTTGCCCTGGGCGTCCTGCTCGGCCTGCGCGGCGTGGAGACCGGGCTGAACCTGAACCTGCTGCCCGGGGCCGGAGCGCCGGTCCAGGAGACCCAGGGCCTCCAGGGCTGGCTGGACCAGGATCTGGAAACCGCCCTGGCCCAGGCCAAGACCGCCGGGAAGCCGGTGCTGGTGGATACCTATGCGGACTGGTGCGCCCAGTGCAAAGAGCTGGACGAGACCACCTGGCCCGACCCCCAGGTGGCGGCCTGGATCCGGGACAACGCCGTGGCCGTGCGCATCGACACCTTCAAGACGCGCAAGGACCTGGCCCCGAAGCTGGGGATCCTCAGCTACCCCACGGTGATCCTGCTGGATGGCGACGGCAGGGAGCTGCGCCGCCTGCTGGGCTTTCAGAAACCGGCGGAAATGCTCAAGTTCCTCAAGAACTGAAGGGCCTCCAGGGTGCGGCTGAGGTACCAGGTCAAGTGGCGTCCGTCCAGGCGCTGCACCCTGGCCGCGGGAAACCGCCGCTGCAGCTCGGCCTGGTGCCGGGCGGTGAAGCGGTAGGGTTCGTCCGGCAGCAGGATCACCTGGGGTTCCAGGGCGTCCAGATCCGCCTCGGTCAAATGGGGATAACGGTCCGGGCCGATGGGGGTGAGGCCGGCCTGGCGGACCAGGTCCGACACGTAGGTGTCCGGCCCCGCGCTCATCCAAGGGTCCTTCCAGATCAAGGTCAGGGTCCGGGACCCCTTGGCCGGGCGGGGCTCCAGGGCGGCCTCAAGGGCCGCGGCCCGTTCCCGGCCCAGTTCCGGCAGGCCCACGCCCTCGCCCAGGGCCCGGAAGGCCTCAAGACAGTCCCTCAGGGAGCGGATGCGCAGCACCAGGAGCTTCAGGCCGGCGGCGCCCAGGGCCTCGGCCGCCTGCAGGGTATTCTCGTCCTCCTCCAGGATCACCAGGTCGGGCCGCAGCGAGAGGATCCGCTGGATGTCCGGGTTCTTGGTGCCGCCCACGGCCGGGACCGAGGCCCGGAGCCACCCGGGCTCCACGCAGAAGCTGGTGCGCCCCGCCAGCCGGGCGCCGAGGCCCCACTGGGCCAGCAGCTCGGTGACGCTGGGCACCAGGGAGACGATCCGCGCCGGCCCGGCGCCCGGGGCGCCTGGAAGGGCGACGGCCGCCCCCTCTCGGGGAGCCGCGGCGCTCAAGGCCTGGCCGGTGTGGGGATCAGCCATGTGGCCCAGGCCGGTGGGACACAGGTCCCGCAGCGGACACCGGGAACAGTCCGGCTTGCGCGCATGGCACACCCGGCGGCCATGGAAGATGAACTGGTGGTGCAGCTCGATCCAGCGGTCGGCCGGGAACAGGCGGCACAGGTCGGCCTCCACCCGGTCCGGGTTGCTGCCCGCGGACAGCCCCAGGCGCCGGGCCACCCGGAAGATGTGGGTGTCCACCGCCAGGGCCGGGATCCCGAAGGCGTTGGCCAGGACCACGTTGGCGGTCTTGGGTCCGACTCCGGGCAGCCGCGCCAGTTCCGACCTGAGCGCGGGCACCCGCCCGCCGTGGCGCGCCACCAGGGCCTGGGCCATGCCCAGGAGGTTCCTGGCCTTGTTGCGGAAGAAGCCGGTGGAGCGGATGAGGGCCTCCACCTCTCCGGGATCGCCCGCCGCCAGGCTGGCCGGGTCGGGAAAGCGCTGGAAGAAGGCCGGGGTGGTGAGGTTCACCCGGGCATCGGTGCACTGGGCGCTGAGCACGGTGGCCACCACCAGCTGGTAGGGGTCCCGGTGGTCCAGGGCGCAGCGGGCATCGGGGTAGGCCTGGCGCAACCGGTCCAGGAGCGTGGCGATGGGGGGAGCCGCGATTGCCATGACCCCACATTATCAGGTGCCGGACGGTCCGATGGCGATCCAGGCGCCCTCCTGGGGGTATCCGAACACCCGGTGATCCAGCCGCACCGCGTCCACGGCGGCCCGGACCTCGAAGGCGGGCGCCGCCGCCAGGCCCGCCTGCAGCACCTGGATCCGGCAGCCGGCGAAGGGGGTGTCCATGGCCTGGCGCAGGCCGAAGGTGATGCCGATCGCGTCCCGGTCCGGCGTGATCTCCAGTTCCACCGCCCTTCCGGGGCCCAGTTCGAAGCGGTCGCCCGAATGCTTCAGGATCGCCAGGAGCCTGGCCGTGCCCGCGGCCAGGACCCGCACCTCACCCAGCGGAGCGTCGGCGCCGCCGCTCCCGGTGATGGTCAGCACCCAGGTTTCCAGGACCGTGTTGTTCTCCACCCGGCTGGTTTCGACATTGAAGGCCCAGGCCATGGGCGCCGCATGGCAGGCGAGGCCGCGCAGGAAGTCTATGGTCTGGAGGCGGGCTCGGATCATCGGTGCGCTTTCAATCAGGGCGGGGCTCCGCCCCGCCGGGGGCCGTCGGCACGGGGCGGACCTGACGCCGAAGGAAATATGCGGTATCCGCCATGGCCGTCAAGTTGTGATAAATGTCTCAAACTCTTTTCCCCGCCAGCGGGGGCATTTGTCGTAGGCTGGAAGAGGAGTTGAGAATATGTCTCACAATCAGTCCAAGCCGCTCAGCGAACTGCATCCCGGCGATGAAGGCCTTGTCGCCCAGGTTCTGGCAGAAGGCAGAATACGCCAACGATTGCTGGAAATGGGATTCATCCGGGGAGCCCACCTCAAGGTGGAAAAGCTGGCGCCCCTGGGGGATCCCATGGAACTGGTGATCAAGGGCTACCACCTCTCCCTCCGCCGCGAAGAGAGCGATTGCATCCTGGTCTCCGAGGTCCTGCGCGAGGCGTAGGGCCAGCCTACTTCCGGCGGACGCGCAGTTCCAGCTGGGCGGCTTCGCCCTGCTGCCAGGCGTCGGCCCCGGGCAGCACCGGCCCGGCCGAAAGGTCGGCCCGCCGCGCCTTCTTGTCCGCGGTGACAATGCCCAGCGCCCGGTCGCGCTCGGCCACCAGCCTGGGGCCGATCTGGCCGTCGGCGGTGAAGCCCATGAGCAGCTGGGGGATGCCCATGGGCACCTGGTCGTTCCGGTCCACGTGCCAAGTCTGCCAGGTCTTGCCGTAGGTGGGGACCAGGTCGGCCATGAGGGTCTTTTCCGCGGCCTCGGCGAGCCCGGGCGCCACCAGCTGGCCCGACTTCACCTCGAACCGGTGGCTGTGCCACAGCTTCTTCTCCTCCTGGGGCAGGGTCTTGAACAGCTTGGCGCTGACGATGTACTCGATCCCCAGCAGCCGCGCCCCCGTCCGGTTGGCGTCGTAGATGACGCACTGCATCACCTCCGGACTGACCCGGGAGCAGTAGTGGTGGGCCACCAGCTGGCGGCCCGGCTCGCCGTTGTAGAAGTGGAACCCGCACAGGTAGGCGTGGATGGAGCGCAGCGGCGGCTGCACCGCGCAGCAGCATGGATCCGCCTGCCCACCACAGGCGCCCTCGCCCGGAAGGGCCGTGGCCGCCATCAAGCCCAGCAGGATGGGAAAGAAAAAGTTTTTCATGACGTCCTTTCGCGGCCGCGACTGTCCATGGCACCGCGCCTGACAGGTCCACGACCGCAGGAGTGCGCCGAACCGGGGCTCAGGTTTCACCCGGCTATTTCAGCCGCACCCTGCATCCTGCCACGCACAGCCAGGCCTCCCCGGCTGCGGCGGCCGAGCGCTGGTTGAGCCAGCCGGCCAGGTCCCGGAACCGCCGCACCATGGGATCTTCCGGCACCGGGCTCCAGCCCACCTCGTTGCTCACCAGGAGCACCGGCCATGGGGCCTCGGCGAAGGCCCGCAGTTGGCGGTCCCAGGCCTCCAGGATGGCCCGGTCGGAGGCCTCCATCCGGTCCCCCAGCCAGAGGGTCAGGCAATCCATCAGCACCCCCGAAGGGGGCGGGACCAGGGCCGCCAGGGTCGCCGCCGGGTCCGCCGGCGCCTCCAGGACCCGCCACGCGGCGGGGCGCTCGGCGCGGTGGCGGCGCAGTCGCTCCGCCATTTCCTGGTCCCCGGGGTCGGGACGGTAGGTGGCCAGGAACACCACCCCATCGCCCCATTCCCTGGCCTGCTCCACCGCCCAGCTGCTCTTGCCGCTGCGCACCGGTCCCGTGATGAAGGTGATCATGCCCATGGCATCATCATCGCCGGGCCGCGCATCATGGACTATGGGAAAAGCGATCGCAGTGCTGGGCAGCGGTTCGGACGTGGGCAAGAGCCTGGTGGCGGCGGGACTCTGCCGGCTGTTCCGGGACGCGGGGCTGGACGTGGCCCCGTTCAAGGCCCAGAACATGGCCAACCAGGCCGGGGTGACCCGCGACGGCCTGGAGATGCCCCGGGCCCAGATCCTCCAGGCCCGGGCCTGCGGGCTGGAGCCGGAGGTGGACATGGGGCCGGTGCTGATGAAGCCGGTCACCCCCACCGGGGCCCAGATCATCCTGCTGGGCAAGGCCCTGGGCGCCATGGAGGCCCGGGACTATTTCGGGGACACCGCCCGGTTCGAGGCCGTCGCCTTCCAGGCCCTGGACCGGCTCAGGGCCCGGCACGACGTCATCGTGCTGGAAGGGGCCGGCTCGCCGGTGGAGCTCAACCTGATGGCCCGGGACTTCGTCAACCTCAAGGCCGCCCGCCGCGCGGGGGCCGGCATCGTGCTGGTGCTGGACATCGACAAGGGCGGGGTGTTCGCCCAGGCCCTGGGCACCCTGGAACTGCTGCCGGCCGAGGACCGGACCAGGGTGCTGGGCCTGGTGGTGAACCGGTTCCGGGGCGACCCGGCCCTGTTCCAGGACGGCATCGCCATGCTGGAAGACCTCTGCGCCGCGCCGGTCCTCGCCCTGCTGCCCTGGGTGGACCACGCCCTGGACGAGGAGGACCGGGCCATCCGCATCCCGGTGGATGAAGCGCCGGTGGCCGGCCGACTCAACGTCGGCGCGCTGCTTTCGCCCCGGGTGGCCAACACCGAGGATCTGGCCCCGCTCCTGGCCGAACCGGACCTGCACCTCACCTGGGTCACCACCCCGGCCCTGGTCCGCCGCCAGGACCTGCTGATCCTGCCGGGCTCCAAGGCCACCGTGGGCGACCTGGCCCAGCACGCGGCCTCCGGCCTGGCCCAGGCCGCGCGCGAGGCCCACGCCGGGGGCGCCTGGGTGCTGGGCCTGTGCGGCGGCTACCAGATGCTGGGGGAGACCCTGGAGGATCCCCTGGGCCTGGAAGGCGGCCCCTGCCGCTGGGACGGCCTGGGGCTGCTGCCCCTGGCCACCCGGTTCGCGGCCGCCAAGACCACCGAGCAGCGCCGCTACACCAGCCGGTGGCCGGAACCGGGCCACGAACTCGCCGGCTACGAGATCCACCAGGGCCAGAGCCTCGCCCATGGCGGATCGCCCCTGGTGGCGGAAGGCGGCGGCGCCCTGGGCCTGGTGGGCCACCGGGCAGTGGGCTCCTACCTGCACGGCCTGCTCCAGAGCGACGGCTGGCGCAGCGCTTTCCTGAACGAGGTGCGCCGGGACCGGGGCTTGCCGGCCCAGCCCTGCCGCCGGGCCGACCCGCTGGAGCTGCGCATCCGCCGCTGGGCCGAGCACGTCCGCGCCCACCTCCGCCCCGGCGCCTGGGAACGGCTGCTGGCGCAGGTCCGGTGATGGCCGGCCACGAATTCCAACGCTCCCGCTGGGAGGGCGGCGCGGCCCCGGACGCCTTCCGGTCCAGGCCCCTGCAGGGCGGGCCGCGCATGGAAGGTTTCGCCCGAGGCAACCTGCTCGCCACCTATGCCCACATCCACTTCGCCGGGGCACCCGGCTGGGCGGAGCACGGGGTGGACCGGCTGCGGCAGGCCCCCTTGCACGGCACCCGCGCGCCTGTATAATTCAGAGTATCGCAGGGTTATGATACAATTTTTTAATACCATTATTCATTTACCATAAGGAATCATCCGATGTTCGGTATGGCTTCCCCATCGGGCCTCCTGGCCGTGGCCCTGTCCGGTGGTTTGCTCGGCCTTTTGTCCGTGCCCACCGACCCCCTGCCGGCCGTGGGGAGGACCAGCTATCTCCCGGTGGACCTCACCGAGCCCTTCCCCAAAATGCGCGACCGCCTGACGGCCGCCAAGGTCCAGGTGATTGCCCGCCAGCAGGCGCTGCTGGACGAGCGCTACGACCTGGGCGACCATCCCGCCGCCGGGGTCACCATGTCCGGGGGCAAGCCCGTGCAGGCGGGGGTGCGGGTGAAGCTGCCGCCGGGGGTCGGCTGGGAGCAGCTGGCCGGCCTGGAGCCCTCCGCCGTCCCGGAGCGGGACCTGTTTCCCCGGGGCTTCCTGCCCCTGCCCCACCCGGACCATCCCGCCGGCGGCATGGTCTTCCCCCACCTCCAGATCGAAGAGACGCTGCGCCAGGAGCAGCGGGACCTCGTCCGGTTCGACCTGGATTTCGACCTGCCCGACCGTTTCCTGCCGGAATTCCCGCCGCCGAGCGACGGGGCCAGGTCCTGTTCTTCGGCAAGGCCAACTGCGCCTCCTGCCATCCCGGGCCCTACTACACCGACAACAGCATGCATAACCTGAGGACCGAACGCTTCTACCGGCCGCGCCCCAACAACGGCGCCGTGGCCTCCGCCGAGGGCCCGATCAAGACGTTCCCGCTGCGCGGCATCAAGGACTCGCCGCCGTACCTGCACGACGGCCGGCTGCTCACCCTTGAGGACACCGTGGAATTCTTCAACCTGGTGCTGGAACTGAAGCTCAACCCCCAGGAAAAGGACGACCTGGTGGCCTTCCTCCGGCAGTTGTAGGTGGGCGCCCTGTTCCTGGGCTACGGCCTGGTCTGCTACCTGGCCTTCCTGGCGGCCTTCGGCTACCTGATGGCCTTCGTGGGCGATCTGGGGGTGCCGCGCTCGGTGTCGGCCGGCCCGGCCGGGCCGCCGGGTCTGGCCTTGGCGGCGGACCTGGGGCTGCTCGCGCTGTTCGGGCTCCAGCACAGCCTCATGGCCCGCCCGGCCTTCAAGCGGGCGTGGACCCGGATCGTGCCCCCGGCGCTGGAGCGCAGCACCTACGTCCTGCTCTCCAGCCTGGCCCTGGCGGTCCTGTTCCGCTGCTGGCGGCCCATTCCAGGGACAGTGTGGGCGTTCCGCCCCACCGCCCTCTACGCCCGGGTGCGGCACCCGCTCATGCTGGGCTTCCTGGTGGCCTTCTGGGCCGCGCCCCGGATGACCCTGGGACACCTGGTGTTCGCGGCCGGGGCCAGCTTCTACATCCTGGTGGGCACGATTCTGGAGGAGCGCGACCTGCTCAGGGAACTGGGACCCGGCTACGCGGCCTACCGGCGGCAAGTGCCTCGGTTCTTCCCGGCGCCCTGGCGCCGGGGCGGGAAAGGGTGAGGTGGAGGACAGGCCTACAGGTTGCCCTTGAGCCCGATCTCTGCGGCCACTTCGCGCATGCCCTCGATGGTGCTCTCGGTGAGCGCGGAAACCTCCACCCCGAGCATGGCCGCGCCCTTCTCGATCACGCCCCGGTTCACTCCGGCGGCGAAGGAACGCTCCTTCCACCGCTTCAGGACCGATTTCACCGGCAGGTCCAGCACGCTCCGGGAGGGCCGCACCAGCGCGGCGGCGGTCACCAGGCCGGTGAGCTCGTCCACGGCGTACAAGGTCTTCTCCATGGCGCTGAGGGGCTCGACGTCGCAGCAAAGGCCCCAGCCGTGGGAGACCACGGCCCGCACGTAGGCCTCGGGCCAGTCATGCTGGTCCAGGATCTCCCGGGCCTTGACGCAGTGCTGCTCCGGGTAGCGCTCGTAGTCGATGTCGTGGGCCATGCCCACCAGGCCCCACATGTCCTCGTCCTCGCCCTGTTGCCGCGCCTGGTGGCGCATCACCGCCTCCACCGCCAGGGCGTGGCGCTGCAGGCTGTCGCTGGGGTTGTACTCCACCAGCAGCTTCCAGGCTTCTTCACGGGTCGGTTTCCGGCGCATGGCTCCCCCATTCCAATTTATTGATTATATGCACATGGAACGACACGGGGAGTCAGGACGGCAGTTCCAGGGTCAGGGCCTGGGCCACGCGGGCCTGCACCCGGAAGACCGAGTGGATCAATTCCGGGGTGAGCACCGCCTCCGGCGGGCCGGAACCCACCAAGGCGCCCCGGTCCAGCACCAGGACCCGGTCGAAGCAGAGGGCCGTGCGCAGATCGTGCAGGCTCACCACCAGGGTGGCGCCCCGGGCGGCCAGCCCCTTGGCCAGCTTCAGCACCTCCAGGCCGTGGCGCACATCCAGGCTGGCGGCGGGCTCGTCCCAGAGCTGCAGCGGGGCCCCGGTGGCCAGGGCTCGGGCCAGGAACACCCGCCGGCGCTCGCCGCCGCTGAGCTGGGTGATGGGACGGTCCCGCAGGTAGGCGATGTCCAGGGCGGCCAGGGCATCCTCCACCCCCTGGCCGTCGTCGCCCCAGGCGTGCCGGCCCTGGGCCACCACTTCCCGCACCGGGAAGGCGAATTCCGCGTGGCTTTCCTGGCCCACCCAGGCCAGGGTGCGGCCCCGTTCCAGGAAGGGAATCCGGGCCAGGTCCTGGCCGTTCCAGCGGATCCGCCCGTGGGCGTGGAGCAGCCCGGCCAGCACCTGCAGCAGGGTGGATTTGCCGGCGCCGTTGGGGCCCACCACCGCCACCATGAGCCCCGCCTCCAGGTGCAGGGAGACGTTCTGCAGGCGGCTGCCCAGGGTCAGGGCCTCGGCTGTGAGCGAGGGGGCCGTCAGCATGGGTTCCTCCGCAGCATCCAGAGCAGGAAGGGACCCCCGATCAGGGCGGTCATGACCCCCAGGCGCACGCCGCCGGGCACGAACCGGGTGGGCAGGTCGCACAGCAGCACCAGCGCGGCGCCGCCCAGCATGGACAGGGGCAGCAGCCGGCGGTGGTCCGGCCCGAAGCCCAGGCGCAGCAGGTGCGGCACCACCAGCCCCACGAATCCCACCACGCCCCCCACCGCCGTGGCCAGGGCGGTGAGCACGGTGGAGAGGCCGATGAGCTGCCAGCGAAGCCGGCGCACGTCCACCCCCAGGCTCTGGGCCGACGGCTCGCCCAGGCTGAGCAGGTTCATGGACCGGCCCAGGGGCAGCATCAGGGCGCAGCCCAGCAGGACCGGCGGCAGGCCGATCCACACGTGCTCCCAGGTGCGGTTCTCGATGCCGCCCATGAGCCAGAAGAGGATCTGTCCGCTAACCTGGAACTGGCCGGCCGAGAGCGCCAGCAGGCAGCTGGTGCCGGCCCCGAAGATGGCGTTCAGGGCCACCCCGGACAGCAGCAGGTGCTCGGGGCTCGCCCCCCGCCGGGCCAGCAGCACCACCGCCCCGGTGGCGGCGAAGGCGCCCAGGATGGAGGCCCCGGGCACGGTCCAGATGCTCACCGCGGCCCCGCCCATGGCCAGCACCGCCACCGCCCCCAGCGCGCCGCCGGCGCTGACCCCCAGCAGCCCGGGGCTGGCCAGGGCGTTGCGGAAGAAGGCCTGCATGGCCACCCCCGAGGCGGCCAGGCCCGCGCCCACGGCGATGCCCACCAGGGTGCGGGGCAGGCGGATGTCCCAGACGATGGTGCGGGCCAGGTCGTCGCCCCGGCCGGCCAGGGCCTGGAGCACCGTACCGGGACTGAGGTTGGCGTCGCCCAAGGCCAGGGAAGCCAGGATCGCCGCCAGCAGGAGCAGGCTGAGCGCGCCGGTGGCGCCGAGGGTGCGGCCCTTCACTTGAACGCCTCCGGGTGCAGGGACCGGGCCAGCCACTCGTAGGCGTCCAGCCGGGCCTGGCTGGTGGTGGCCATGAGCGCGCCGGGCAGCTGCACCACCCGTCCCCGGCGGAAGGCGGTCATGAACTTGTACGGGGGCAGGTCCTTCAGCTTGGCCTGCATGTCCAGCCCCGCCTCCCCGGGGGCCACCAGCACGTCCACCTGCCAGCTGAGCACCTTCTCGTTGGGGGTGGGGGCATGGCCCTTCAGGCCGGCCACCGCCGCCACGTTCAGGGCGCCAGCATGGTCGCAGAGGTCCTGGAAGGTGGTGCCGCTGCCGGCGGTGAACGGGTAGAACCCCACCGCCAGCACCCGCACCGGCTTGCAGCCCCGGAGCCGGCGCTCCAGGGCCTCCACCCGGTCCCGCCACTCCCGGATCAGCTGTTCCGCCCGCTCCTGCCGGCCCATGGCCTGGCCGATGCGGCGGGCGTTGGCGAACAGATCCTCCAGGGAATCGAACCGGTCCACCACCAGCAGCTGGACCTTGGCCCGCCGGAGCAGGGCCACGGTCTCCGCCTGGGTGTAGGAAGCCACCAGCACCAGGTCCGGCCGGAACCGCAGGATGTCCTCGGCCTCGCCGGTGCGCAGGCAGGGGAACCGCCCGGCCTGCCTCGCCGCGGGGCTGTAGCGCGCGTCCCGGGCCAGGTGGCTGAGGGCGGCGATCTGGCCCGGGGCCGCGATGGCCATCAGCAGGTCGTCGGTGCCCACGGTCTGGCTCACCACCCGCGCCGGACTCCCCGCCCCCAAGAGGGCGGGAAGGGCGAGCAGGAGGACCAGCAGGATTCGTCGCATCCTAGAAACGGTATCGCACCTCGAGGTTGACGGTGGGCGGTTGGGCCGGATAGCCCAGGGTCACGGACGCGTCGTTCTGGAACAGCCGGGTCCCAGACTGCCATTGGGCCAGGGAAGTCTTGGGCTGCATAAGGTTGTCGCCGCGCAGGGTGAGGGTGAGGTCCTTGCGCACGGCCCAGGCCGCAGAGAAGCCCAGGTCGTTGTAGTGCTGGTCGAAGGGGTACAGCGTGGGTGAACCGTACTGGTAGCGGGGCCCGATCCAGGACCAGCGGACATCCACCCGGACGTCGCCCATGACCCGGAAGCCACGGAGGCCAAGGGTCTGGAACGGCGCGGTCCCGGCGGAGGGGCTGATGAGCTGGTCGCCTGGAATGGCCTCCAGGTCACGGGTCTCCTGGTTGCGGTAGAAGCCAGTGACTCCCCAACGGGTCGTCTCATAGCCCCCCTTGAGTTCCGCCGATTGGATCCGGATCTGGTTGCCGTTTGCATATAAACCATAAAAGTTTGTACTACTGGTCATAGAGGAATCGAAGTAGATCAGGCTGGAGAAGAGCGTCCTGGAGAGGACCAGCCCGGCCTTCCAGGGGCCTGAGCCGAAGGTGAGGCCAGCCTGAGCCGCGTGGCTCTTCTCGTTGCTCAGGGCCTGCCCGCCGTTCTGGAAATTGTAGATGGAGTCGAACAGCGGGGCGCTGCTGAAGCCCGTCCCGGCGTTGGCATAGGCTCGGAAGCCCCCCGGCAGGGTCCAGTTCACACCCACCTTGGCCGTGGTTTCGGTGACGTTGGTGGCGCTTCTCCCACTGGAAGCGTTGGGCAGGTCGTCATGGTCCCTTTCCGTGCGCACGGAGCCCACCACCCTCAGGTTGGGGACAATCTCCCCCTGGCCTTCGACCAGGGCGGCCATGTGGGTCGCATTGCCATAGACGTTGCCCACGTAAGTGACTTGATTGGGCACTGCGGCGTGTGCTTCGGAGGCATCCACGCCCACCACGAAGGAGGCCTTGGCGGACGGCTGCCAGGTGACATGGCCGACCATCTGGTTCTGGCGGCTGCCATAGGGGGTATAGGAGACCACGCCATAGCCCATCCCGGGCAGGAGGCTGTCCTGGAGCACCTGGCCCAGCGTCAGCTCACCGGAGAGGGTCGGGGAGAACTGGGTACGCACGGTGGCGTCCAGGACCTGGGTTCGGTTGTAGGTCTGCTGCTGGGCGATCCAGGTATTGTAGGGGGAGCCTACCCCCGCGAACGAGTTGGGAGTGGGCATTGCTGCATAATTATTATAATAGTTCATTGTTACCAGGGTATTGTCACCCGCCTGACGCCCAAGGCCCAGGAAGGTTCCCGTGCTGCGGTACTGGTTGGGGGGATCCAGTACCTCGTCTTCCCGCTGTCCGGACAGCGCAAACCGGACCCACCCCTTGTCCCAGCCATAAGCGCCCTGCACCCCCCCCCTCACGATGCCTTCGTTGCCCACCGCCCCCAGGGCTTCGCCTGAAAAGCCGGCACGGGGACTGCCACTGGAGTACAGGGCCACGGCGCCACCCATGGCGTCGGAACCGAACCTGGTGGAGGCGGGACCCTGTTGGACCTCGACCCGGGCGATGCCGTTCATGTTCATGAGGTTGGCGTATGCGCCGGAAAAATTGGTGGCATCGTTCATCCGAAGGCCGTCCAAGGTGATCACGGTATCTTGCGGTCGACCCGAACCCAGGGCGATCGTCGCCGGGGTTCCCACTCCACCATAAGCGGACACCGTGCCCGGGACCTGGTTGACCAGCAGGTCAGCCAGGTTCGAACTGCCTGCGGTCTTGAGGGTCGCCTCGTCAATGACCATGACCGGATTCGGGGTCCGGGCGATCTCCACCGGCAGGGCTTCGGCGGTGACCGTCACCGTGGCCGAGGCCTCCGCCTCGGGCCTGGGCGCGTCCACATCCAGGGCGGCGGTTGCCCCCCAGAGGCTGGCCCCAAGGGCCAAAAGAAAAGTGATCCGGGCTGAACCCATGACATGCTCCGCGCATGAGGCCGGGGAGCGGGGAAGGATTGCCGGAAAGGCAGACCCGCCCTGCCCCCACGGCAGGTTTGGGAAATGCAGGACCGGTCTCCGGGCTCGCACGCGACAGGCACCTTGCGATGCCCCTGGTTCCTTCCCGGGGAAACGCCCCAGTGGGACCAGCTGGTTCTCCCGGCCCGCGGGCCGAGGTGCATACCGTTGCGGGGCAGCGCAGGAATCTCACCTGCTTCCCGAACATCCAACACGATGTAGAGCTAAAGCATCCCAGAAGGGCCGGCGGAGGGCAAGGAGCGGTTGTGGAAGCAAAGAATCCCCCGTTGGCTCTGATAGATTTCCAGCTTGGAAAGCCCGAAGGGCTGCCAGACCAGATCCAGCGCCCGGTCCAGGGGCAGTCCCAGGAAGTGGGCCAGGATCGCCCTCAGCGTACCGCCGTGGGCCAGTACCAAGGTGACCGCAGCCCCGTCCCAGGTTCCCTGGATGGCCGCCCGGGCCCGGTCGGCGCAGCGGAAAAAGGATTCCCCCTCCCCGGGCGGGGTGCTCCCCACCGGATCCTTGAAGAACGCCTCGGCCCCCTGGATCTCGGACCAGGGCACCCCGTCCCAGGCGCCGAAGGCCTGCTCGGCCAGGTCCGGCAGCACCCGGATGGGCAGGCCCAGGTCCCGGGCGTGGTCCCGGGCCCGGGCCAGGTGCGAGGTGAGCACCCGCTGGATGCCCAGCCCCAGCAGCTCCGCCTTCACCCGCGGCCAGAGGGCCTGGCCGGCCTCGTTCACCGGCAGGTTCAGCCGGCCCAGGGGGGCGCCGCGCGCGCCGGCGTCGGTGGGACCGTGGCGAAGGAGGTAGAGGGTGGTCATCGGGCCAGCAGGACCAGGAGCACCGCGGCCTCCACCACCTGGGTCCCGGCCCCCAGAAGATCCCCGCTCTGGCCGCCCAGGCGCTGCCTGAGATACCAGACCCAGGCCAGGACCGCCACCCCGGCCGCCGCCGCCGGCTGCCACAGGTGCCGCCAGCCCAGGGCGTGGGCCGCCAGGGTGAGCAGCCCCACCATGACCGACGCCAGCGCCAGGGGCAGCCTGGTCATGCCGTGATGCACTTCCTTGGCCAGGCCCTGGGCGACCGGGGGCAGGGCCATGAGCATGATGGAGATGGACCACCGGCCCCAGGCCATGGCCAGGGGCAGGGCGATGAGCGCCCGGCGGTCCAGGGCCACTAGCGCCGCCCAGCGGAAGGTGAGCAGCGCCCACAGGGTCATGGCGCCGTAGGCCCCGATCCGGCTGTCGTGCATGATCTCCACCACCCGGGCGGTAGTCCAGCCCCCGCCCAGGCCGTCGGCGGCATCGGTGGCCCCGTCCTCGTGGAAGCCGCCGGTGAGCAGCAGCCCGAAGGCCACCGCCAGCACCGCCGCCACCGTGGTCGGCCAGAGGCGGAGGGCCAGCAGGTACACCCCGGCCGTGGCCGCGCCCACCAGGGCCCCCACCAGCGGGAACCAGGCCACGGCGCGGCCGAGGTCCTCCGCCCGGGTTTCCGGGCCCGGCACCGGGATCCGGGTGAGGAAGCGCAGCGCGGCGACCAGGCTGGACAGCATCAGAGGATGGCCGTCTTGTGCACGCCGGCGCCGCTGAAGGTGGCCATCTCCCGGGCGATGGCGCAGGCGCTGCGCAGGATGGGCACGGCCAGGGCGGCGCCGGTGCCTTCGCCCAGGCGCAGGCGGAGGTCGAGCACCGGTTCCATTTCCAGGACTTCCAGCAGCCGCCGGGCTCCGGGTTCGGCCGAGCGGTGCGACCACACCAGGAAATCCCGGATCCGGGGTTCCAGGGCCAGGGCCACCAGGGCCGCGGCCCCGGCGATGTAGCCGTCCACGATCACCGCCCAGCCCCGGGCGGCCCCGCCCAGCATGGCCCCGGCCATGGCGCCGAACTCGCATCCGCCCACCGCCGCCAGAACCCCTACCGGGTCGGCGGGATCTGGCCGCCGCCGCTCCAGCGCCAGCCGGATCACCTCCAGCTTGTGCTGGAGCGTCCGCGGCTTGATGCCGGTGCCGGAGCCCACGGAGACCGCGGGGTCGATGCCCGTGAACGCGCTCACCAGCAGCGCGGCGACGGCGGAATTGGCGATGCCCATCTCGCCCAGCCCCAGCAGCGCGAACGGCAGCGTGGGCAGGCCGGCCACCTCGTCCAGGCCCGCCTGCAGGCATGCTTCGGCCTGGGCGCGGGTCATGGCCGGGCCGTCCAGGGGATCCGCGGTGCCCCGCACCACGTTGCGCTGGCCCACCCCGGGCCACGGGCAGGGCACGGCCACGCCCACGTCCACCACCCGGTGGCCGATGCGGTTGGCCCGGCAGAGCACCGAGATGGCCGCGCCCCCGGCGGCGATGTTGGCCACCATCTGCGGGGTCACCTCGGGCGGGAACGCCGACACCCCCTGGCGGGCGATGCCGTGGTCCCCGGCGAAGGTCAGGATGAACGCCTCGGGATCCATGGGACGGGTTG
This sequence comes from Holophagaceae bacterium, assembly GCA_003165415.1. GTDB lineage: Bacteria > Acidobacteriota > Holophagae > Holophagales > Holophagaceae > Mesoterricola. The sequence continues at coordinate 3,213 of PLUC01000179.1, read as the reverse complement.
AGCCGCTGATCCAGGCCATCTGCAGGGCCAGGGATTCCAGCCGGCCCAGGCTGCCCTGGGGCTTGGTGAGGTCGTCCAGATGGGCCTGGATCTCCGGCTTCCGGGCAGGATCCAGAAAGGGCACGGTGGGCAGCTGCATGGTCGGCTCCTGAACCTTGGTTTCACTTCAGCGTTCCAGCTTGGACCCCGGACGGCAAGCGGAACTGGCTTGACGTGCGACAATGGGGCATGGCGCAGAAACCGGTCCCCCAGGCTTCTCTCAAACTCCAGGCCCTCCAGAAGGACTTCCAGCAGATCGCCTCCATGGCCGGATTCCTGAACAGTGCCGTGGACCTGCCGCAACTCAGGCTGTTCTTCACCCTCTACGGCAGGATCCTGGTGCCCAGCGAAGCCGCCGGCCTGGCCGCCACGCCCCGGCTCCAGGCCTGGGCCGAGCGGCTCGGCACCCGGCTGCGGGAGGACAGTTCCTCCGCCATCATGCCGCCCCAGATCAACCTCGCCCAGCCCCAGCCCCTGCCCAATGGCGAAGGCTGCTTCCTGGTGGCCACCCTCACCTTCAGCACCAAAGTCACCGAGAACAGCTACCAGCGCGTGCGCAGCGCCGTGCTCGCCGCCTACCAGGCCGCCGTGGCGCTGCGGGACAAGGGCGAGTACGGCGATTGACTCGTTAGTGGTGATCCCGCCAGGCCGGCGGTTCCGGGTAGGGTTCGGGCCTGGGGGTGATGGTCCAGGTCTGGTCCGCCGCCGCGCCGCGCTCGTCCACCGCGCGCAGGGTGAAGCGCTGCGGCCGTCCGGCCTGGCCATGCCCGGGGGTCCACTTCAGCACCGTCCCGTCCAGGACGGTCCCCTCCGGCGCCCGCACCAGGGTGAGATGAACCTCGTCCTCCTCTGATTCCACGGCGGAGATGCCGTACTGGTAGGGCTCCCCTTCCCGGGCCAGTTTCGGCGCCAGGGAGATGAAGCGGGGGCGGTGGACCCGGTGGGCGGGATGGATTTCGGTGATGACCGTGGCCCCGGCGGCCGGGAGCGCTTCCCGCCCCGGGTCCTCCGCCCCGCCGCAGCCCAGCGCCAGACCCGCGAGCACCGCGGGCCCGGTCCAACCGGACAAAATGACGGGCCAACCCATGGAGCCTCCGCAGGAAGCTGGGGTCTGTAGTCTGTGATTAAATAATCATTTGTGTCAATGCCGGGTCCATGGTGGGCCTTCATGAGATTCACCAATAACTGTATGCAAAACGACCCCATGGTCCAGACATTAAAACGGGCCCATTTTAAAACAAGTTACAAATAATAATATTTTAATTTCATAACTCGGCCAGGAAGGCCGCGCTGGCCCTGCCGCGGTGGCTCATCCCGTGCTTCACGGCCTCCGGCAGCTCGCCGAAAGTGCTCCGCTCGCCTTCGGGAATGAAGATGGGGTCGTAGCCGAAACCATGGGTTCCCCGGGGTTCCAGGGCCAGGGTGCCTTCCACGGCGCCGCTGAAGGTGCGGGGGCCGCCCTGGAAGGGGACCCAGGCCAGCACGCACACGAACCGCGCCCCCCGGGGCTGGCCGGGCGGGAGCATGGACAGCAGGAGCCGGTTCTTGGGCTCCGGGGCCAGGTCCGGGGCGAAGCGGGCGCTGAGCACGCCGGGACCGCCCCACAGGGCGTCCACGCACAGGCCCGAATCATCGGCCAGCACGCCGTCCACCCGGAGCGTCCCATGCTCCGACCACCAGGCCTTGGCGAAGGTCGCCTTCTGCAGGGCGTTGTCCTGGAAGAAGGCGCCCTCCTCGGGGATCTCCGGCGCCTCGGGCGGCCAGGGGATCAGGTCGATCCCCGGCAGGAGCTGCTTGAACTCCCTGAGCTTCCCGGGATTCCTGGATGCGAGGAGGACGATCATGCGCCGCTGGGTTTCACAGCCGGGCGTAGGGATCGGGGAAGTACGGATCCTCATTGTAGGGATCCGGGATGGCAGGCCTCCCCTCGGGCTGCCAGAGTTCCGCGGGTGGAATCCAGGGCGCAGGATTGTCGTTGGCAGAAGGCATGCAACTCCCCGAAGCGGCGTTCCTGTTGGATGAGGCTGATGGATGCTATCACGGTTGAAATTCCGAATTCAAGGCGCCGCCATTGAATCCGGGCCCAGTATCGGGCCGCGCGCCGGCAAAGTGAAGGGGTTCTAATTAATTATTTAAGCAATTGGCCGCAGGCCCCCTGGACGTCCCGGCCCCGGCTCTTGCGCACGGTGACGAAGCAGCCCCTGGCCTTCAGCCGTTCCAGGAACCCCTTGAGGCGGAGCTCGGAGGGTTCCCTGAAGGGCGCGGCGGCGTGCTCGTTCATGCGGATGAGGTTGATGTTGTGGCCGTGGCCCAGGTCCCCCAGCCAGTCCGCCAACCGGTCGGCATCCTCGGGGGTGTCGTTCTCCCCGTCCATGAGCACGTATTCCACCAGCAGCTTCTCGCCGGGCGCCAGGGTCCACCGGTCCAGGGCCTGGCGCAGCCGGGCCAGGTTCCAGGCGCGGTTCACCGGCATGATCCGGGATCGGGCCTCGTCGGTGGTGGCGTTGAGGCTGAGAGCCAGCCAGGGCCGGGGCCACATCCCGGCCAGGCGCTCGATGGCGGGCGCCAGGCCGGAGGTGGAGACGGTGATGCGGCGGGTGGAGATGTTGAGGCCGGCGGGGTGGTTGAGGATCCGGATGGCCCGGTGCACGTTGTCCAGGTTGTGCAGCGGCTCGCCCATGCCCATGAACACCAGGGTGACGGAGTGGGCCTGGGCCGGCCCCAGGGCCCGGATGAGGGCCAGCACCTGGCCGACGATCTNNAGCCCACCTGGCTGCTGATGCACAGGGTCACCCGCGGGCTGCGCACCTCCCGGGGCATGTGCACCGCCTCGATGCGCTCGCCGTCCCCCAGGCGCAGCACCACCTTGGTGGCGCCGTCGTCCGAAGGGTGGGCTTCCTCGATCCCGGGCAGGCCCGGATCGCCGTGCTCCAGCAGCCAGGCCCTGGCGGCCTTGCCCAGGGGCGGCCCCGAGGGCTCCCAGGTCCAGGGCCGCTGCAGCCGGGAAAACAGCAGTTCCGGTCGGCCCCGCGCCCCCAGCCGCTCCAGGTCCTCGGGCAGCCACCCGAACGCCGAGGGCAGGCCGCCCCCTTCGGGGGCGGCGGCATCCCAGGGGTTCCCGGCCGGCGTCGACATGGACTCAATACTATCACCGGTGGAATCCGTTCTGATTCA
>PLUC01000222.1:11313-15923 GCA_003165415.1 Holophagaceae bacterium | reverse complement strand
GTGCCGCCCGGCCAGAGGCTGCTGCTTCGACGCTGGCCCAAGTATGAAATGGAGACCTGGGTGACCAGCCTGGATCTGCCCGGCGAGAAGCTGTTCGATCTCTACTGCGAGCACGCGACGGCGGAGCAGTACCACGCCGAGATCAAGAGCGAACTGGACCTGGAGCGGATGCCGAGCGGCGCGTTCAAGACCAACGCCCTCGTGTTGGGCCTGGGGATGCTGGCCTACAACGCGCTTCGGTTGCTCGGGATCCTCGGGAAGGGCGTCATCCGCCACCGTCACCCCGCCAAACGCCGTCGCATGAAGACGATCATCCAGGAACTGATCCAGATTCCCGCCCGGATCCTGCGCGGCTCCGGCCAACTCAAACTGGGCATGGTCGCGCTCTCCCTGGCCGGGAAGCCTTCCTCGCCTTGTATCGGAGCTTGGCTGCCCCCTTTCCAAGTCCGGCCTGACCGCCATCTCCATCTGGAAGTCACCAACCATCGCCACGGCTGGCCGAAGGCTCAGACGGAATGGCCCCCGGCGGCCTTCTGGGCATGGCCGTCAAGGTCCCAGCCCGAAAACCGACCCAGTCCATGGTCCTGGCGGTGGGGTGGTCGGGTAAAATGGAGCGCATCAGCCCAGTTCTCTCAAACCTTCACGGATCCAGGGCTTTTTTGACTATAAATCAAAGATATGTTCAAAAGCAGGGCTGGACACCAGTATAGAAGTATTCCATTCATTGCCACTTTTCGGCAATTAACTACCTAGAGGTAAACAATTGTCGTGATCCGTAATCTCTTTCACTGTTGTATCGCTAAAATATTCACGATTTTCAAGTCATCTCATGGTAGCAGTTGGAACAAATTATTAAATAATTGTAACAATCTTTTATTTATTTTTTCAAACTTTGTTTTGGATTTGAAATCTTTTATCTTGCAAAACAACCCTTTCGACTCATATTTGGATGGCAATTCATGACCCTTTTTGTGTGTTTTTGTGGAATAATTAATTTTTTCATAGCCGTGCGCGATAATTAGCCCATTCCTGCAGATAACCAGCTGAGGTCTTTATGTCAAAACGGGCGTGGGCCTTTGCCATCCTGATTGGCACCTTTGCCTTGATCGGTGGTCAGTTCCGCTGCTCAGGGGGGACCGGGGTTGTTCCCGTGGGCGCCGTGACGGTCAATCCCAGTGCGCCAACGATTGGCATCGGAGCCACCGAAGCCTTCAAGGCCAGTGTTTACAACCCGCTTGGCACCGTCGGGACTGTGAGCTGGTCGATCAAGGAAGGAGCTGCCGGCGGCAGCATCACACAGCAGGGTGTCTACACGGCCCCTACCACGCCCGGATCTTACACTGTAGTTGCCTCGTTTAGTTCAAGTCCCGTCGAGCCGGGGCAGGCCACGGTCAATGTCGTTGCCCCTGATGAGATCACCGTGAGCGTCAGTCCCCCCTCGGCGAATCTCTTCGCGCAAAACCCTAATGTGAATATCTACCCGGGCGGCAGCCAACTGTTCACAGCAACGGTCACTGGCACCCCGAATACCCAGGTAAACTGGTCGATCGATCAGGTCCCCCCCAATAACCCCGGTCTTGGTTGGGTCACCCCCGGGGGGCTATTCACTGCGGGCGTCTATTCGGGCTTGTATTACGTTAGGGCCACGCCTGTCAGCGATAACTTCCCCAATCCGGGCGGCTATGCCGTGGTGAACGTCACCTACCCTTCTCGCTTGAACGTCACCCTTGCTGCCGCTCCAAATTCGGCGATTGTCACCACCGGCGGGACACAGACCTTTACGGCCACTGTCAATGGCACCGCCAGCACAGCGGTGAATTGGCTTGTCAGTGAAGGTGACGTCGGCGGGATCATTTCTGCCGCCGGGGTCTATACGGCCCCCGCCACGGTGGGCGTCTACCATGTCCTGGCCATTTCCCAAGCTGACCCGACCCAGTCGTCGCTCGCTACGGTAAATGTTATCGTCCCCTCTGTCGCCCAAACGAATGTCTATGCGGCGGGCTACTGTTTCGCACCCGGAACGAGTGGTGTGGAAGTTCCTGGTTACTGGCTAAACGGGACTTGGGTCGGCCTCACGCCACTGAACTCTGAATATGTGAATGTCACCGGAACTGGCCCGATCGGGAACCAAGTCAACTCCCTGGTTGTATCAGGGAGCGATGTCTATGCCGCAGGCGATAACTTCAACAACGCTGGCGTGGATGTTCCCGGCTACTGGCTGAATGGGACCTGGGTCGGCTTTACCCCGATTGATCCTACCCAAAACTCATCCATTCAATCTCTCGTCATGTCTGCTGCTGGTAATCTCTACGCCGCGGGTTACAGCACCAATAGTTCTGGTGCTCGGGTCCCCGGCTACTGGGTGAGCGAGGGGGGGATCTCGAACTGGGTCAACCTCTCGTTGGAACTCCTGTACCCTACACTTAGTGGCGGGCAGGCCAATGCCATAAGCGTAGTTGTAAACTACTCCGGCGGTTCTGATGTTTATGTGGCTGGCACTGTCACTTCCGACAACCCGTACGTTCCTCTTGCCTGTTATTGGTTGAACGATGCCATTACCGTTCTTTTCCAAGGTGGAGGAAATAATCCACTTCAGGAAAGCGGTTCCTCTCTCTTCGTCTCGGGTAGCAACTTATATACCGGAGGCTCTTCCACAAACGGCTACAGTGTGCCGATGCCGGGCTACTGGGTGAACGGGGGCTACCCTTGGGTTGGCCTTGCGGTGCCGACAGGTCTAGTTCAAGGTTCGGTCACTTCTATCGTCGGAGACGGGATCAATATCTATGCAGGGGGCTTCTGCTCGTCTGCCAGTGTTGTCTTCCCTGGCTATTGGCTTAACGGGGTCTGGGTTGGACTCACGCCTCTTGACTCTTCACAATCCGGCGGGGTCAACTCCCTCGCTCTTTCCGGGAGTGATGTCTATGCTGCGGGATACTACAACAATAGCTCCGGTGTGGGTGTTCCTGGCTACTGGGTCAACGGGACCTGGGTTGGTCTTCCGCCACTTCTCCCGTCTCTGCCTGGGCAGGTGAATTCGATCAATGTCGTCTCCGCGACGATCGCTGCTCCCAGCAACCTCACCTACAGCAACAACTCGCCCACCTACACCATGGGCACACCCATCATAGCCAACACGCCCAGCAGCACTGGCGGCCCAGTGACGAGCTACCGGGTGGGCCCGGCCCTGCCCACAGGCCTCAACCTGGATCCCATCACCGGCGTGATCACCGGGACGCCCGCCGCGGTGTCGCCCATGACCTCCTACATCGTTATCGCCAGCAACGCGGGGGGCATCGCCACCGACACCCTGTCCATCACCGTCAACCCCGCGGTGATCCAGCCTCCCATGAACCTGACCTACAGCAGCAATCCGGCCGTCTACACCGCGAATGTAGCCATCGCCCCCAACAATCCCACGAGCAGCGGCGGCGCGGTGGCCGGCTACGGCGTGACCCCGAGCCTGCCCACGGGCCTTATCCTGGACCCCCTGACGGGCATCATCACCGGCACCCCCACCGTCGTGACGCCCCAGGCCACCTATACGGTCACCGCCAGCAATGGGGCCGGGCAAACCACCTGCGGCCTCGTGATCACCGTGCCGGCGCCGTCCACCCTGGTGGCCGAGCTGGCGCTGCCCCCCTTCGTGCACCCGAACGACACCTGGATGCAGGCCAGCGTCCTGCCGGCGCCAGGCGGCCTGACCTACCTCTGGACGCTGCTCCCGGGCACCAGCAGCGGCACCATCACCTCGGGCCAGGGGACGGACGTGATCGCCTTCTCCGCCGGGTCCTCCGACGGCGACTTCCTGGTCCAGGCGAACGTCCAGAACGGGTCCGGCGGCAACGCCACGGTCCAGCGCACCGTCACGGTCCAGAACGGGACCTGGCTGGTGGAGGACGGCGGGCCGGCCACGGCCCGGACCGGCGCCACCGCCACCCTGCTTCCCAGCGGACGCGTGCTGGTGGCGGGAGGCGAGACGAACTTCTACAACGCCCTCGCCAGCGCGGAGATCTACGATCCGGCCACGGGCTTCTGGTTCACCACCGGCGCCATGGGGACCGCGCGGGAGCACCACACCGCCACCTTGCTGGCGGACGGGACCGTGCTGGTGGCCGGCGGCTACGACGGGGCCGGGAATAACCTGGATTCGGCGGAGATCTTCAACCCGGCCACGGGCGCGTGGACCCCCACCAGCAACAATCTGACCACCGCCCGGGGGTACCACACCGCCACCCTGCTCCCCGGCGGCAACGTGCTGGTGGTCGGCGGCCAGGGCCAGAGCGGGACTCTCGCCACCGGCGAAATCTATTCGCCGGGCACAGGCAAATGGTCCCTCTCCAACGGCCAGCTGAACACGGCACGCTATTCCCATACCGCGACCCTCCTGAGCAACAATACAGTGCTGGTGGCCGGCGGCACCTCCGGCATCAGCCTCATGAGCGCCGAGATCTACACCCCCGGCAATGACAGCTGGGCACCGACCGGCTCCATGGCGGCGGCACGGTCCAACCATACCGCCACCCTGCTCTACAACAACGCCGTGCTCGCCGTTGGCGGCTATGGGTCTACCGGCCTCAGCCTCGCGAGCGCGGAGATCTACAACTACACGA
>PLUC01000222.1:0-11283 GCA_003165415.1 Holophagaceae bacterium | reverse complement strand
CGGGACCTGGTCCACCACCGGCTCGCTGAACCTGGCTCGCTCCTCCCACATCGCCGCCCTGCTCAACGACGGCACTGTCCTGGTGGCGGGGGGCGCCGGGCTGACCAGCACCAGTCTGGCCAGCTCCGAGATCTACACCCCGCCCCCCACCTCGACCTGGTCCGTCACCGCCGGCCGCGGCTCCGTGCGGCACCTGCATACGGCGACCCTGCTCCCCGGCGGCAACGTCCTGGTGGCCGGCGGAGAGGATGACTCCGGGACGGCCTTGGCCACCGCCTACATCTACAACCCCGCCACCCGCGTCTGGAGCAACACCGGCACGATGAACACCGCCCGTTACTCCCATACCGCCACCCTCCTGGGCGACGGGACGGTATTGGTGGCCGGGGGCCTGAACCAGTCAAGGAGCAGCGTGGGGACCGGCGAAATCTTTGACCCGTCCACGGGGAACTGGTCGCTCATCACCAGCCCCATGGTGACGGCGCGCCACGGCCACACCTCCACGCTGCTGGGGAACGGGACGGTCCTCTTGGCGGGAGGCGACGGCAGCCTCGGCGCCCTGGAGAGCTGCGAGATCTATGCCGCGACGGGGCAGACCTGGACCGCAACCGGCTCGCTGAACGCGGCCCGTGCATACCATACCGCCACCCTGGTCGGCGGCCAGGTCCTCGCCGCCGGCGGGCAAGGCTCCATTAATGAGGCCCTGGACAGCGCCGAGATCTTCAATGGGGCGACCTGGCTCACCGTCGGCCCAATGACCACCGGCCGCGATTTCCACACCGCCACGCTGCTGGCCGACGGGGTCACCGTGCTGCTGGCCGGCGGCAACGGCAGCGGGGCGAGCACCGTGGCCACCGCTGAACTCTACAACTCGGCCTTGAAGTCCTTCGCCTCCACCGGCTCCATGCAGGCGGCCCGGCAGTACCACACCGCCACCCTGCTGCCCAACGGCACGGTGCTGGTGGCCGGGGGCTATGCCTATACCGGTGGCTTGCCGGTCACCCTCGCCGGCGCCGAGATCTACAACCCCGCCTCCGGCGTCATGTCCTGGACGGCCACGGGGCCCCTGGGGACGGCGCGCTACTCGCACACCGCCATCCTGCTCAACGACGGCACCGTCCTGGTCTCGTTCGGCGAGTACGGCGACGTGGTCAGCGAGATCTACCTGCCCTGAAAGCCCTGGAGCCCCATGCATCCGTACCTGCTCAGCATCGGCACCTTCCGCATCGGGACCTACGGCGTCATCTACGTGCTGTCGTACCTCCTGGCGGTGGCCACCTGGGGCCGCCTGGCGCGGCGCGAGCATATCCCGTCCGAAAGCGTGATGGACATGGCCCTGGCCACCCTGGTGGGCGGGGTCCTGGGCGCCAAGCTGCTCATGGTCGCCGTCACCCTGGGCCAGGGCGTCCCCCTCGCACAGGCGCTCGACCCCTCTGTCCTCCTGCACTCGGCCGGGTTCTTCCACGGCGCCGTCATCGGCGGCACCCTCGGCCTCCTCTGGCGGGCCAGGCGACTGCGGGTCCCACTGGCGGGCACCCTGGATTCCTGTTTCCCCGGGGTCGCCCTGGGCCAGGGCGTCGGCAAGCTGGGCTGCTTCTTCGCAGGCTGCTGCTACGGCACCGGGAGCCATCTCCCCTGGGCGGTCACCTTCACCAACCCGGAGGCGCACCTGCTCTCGGGCACGCCGCTGGGCGTCCCGCTCCATCCGGTCCAGCTGTACACCACCGGCATCAACATGGTGTCCCTGGCCATCCTGCTCCTGGTGTGGCGCCGGCGCCGCTTCCCGGGCCAGGTGGCCGCGCTCTACTTCATGCTGGAGGGGGTGCAGCGCTCCATCATCGAAACCTGGCGCGGAGATCTGGACCGCGGCCTCTGGCTGGGGCTCCCCTGGCTCTCCACCGGCCGGATCACCGCGCTCGTGCTGGTGCTCTTCGGCGTGTGCCTCTGGATGTTCTTCACCCGGAAGCACCGGGTCGCCGCGGCCGGGGGATCCCTCAGTCCGGCGTTGTCCTGAGCCTGCGCCGGCGCAGCTCGAAGGCGAGGTTGTCCAGCACCTCGGCGTCGATGGGCTCCCCGTTCATGGACAACGCCAGGGTGACGAGCCCCTCCCGTTCCGCCACATGGGTGAACTGCGCTTCCGCCAGCTTGTTGGGCATGCATTCCAGCGGGCCGGTGACCACGGCGGCGTCGATCCGGCCCGCGCGCCAGGCGTGGATGGGCACGCCGAGGCTGAGCACCGTGTCGCCGTCCAGGGCGGCGCGCATGTAGGGGGTGGCGCAGCGCAGGACCTCCTGCATGCCGGGCTTGGCCGGGAGGCCCAGGGCAGCGGTGGCCTCCCGCTGGCAGAGGTCCCGGAGGCGCCGCTTGGCCCAGCTTTCCAGGTGGCCTGAGAGCCCCGTCTTCTCCCGGCCCGTCCGGGCGGTGTGGTCCGCATAGAGCATCACCTCGCAGCAGGATTCCACCGTGACCCGGATGCCGCGGTCGTTGAGCTGCCTGGCCAGGAAGCCGCTGGCGAAGGGTTCCAGGCGCACGTAGACCTCGCCGGTGACCAGGACCCGGGGCAGCGGCTCGCCGGTGTCGGCCCCGGCCATGGAGCGCAGCGCCCGCCGCAGGATGGCCGGGAAGCCGAAGGCGCGCCCGGTGGACACCTCCAGGAGCACCTGGGCGGGCGAGAGGTCCCCGGCGGCCGCCTTGCGCAGTTCCTGCAGGATCCTGGCCAGCCAGCGCCGGTGGATCCGTTCGGCCTGGCCCGGGATCCGTTCGGCCGGGCGGATGTGGGTCAGGGCGTCCTGGAGGGTGTCGATGGCGGTGATGCCGGTGTAGACCAGGGCGGCGATGCCCGCGGGCAGCCCCTGGAAGAAATCTCCCCAGGGCGGCGACCACACCCGCACCCGCGGCCGCAGCCCCAGCCGGTCCAGCACCAGCTGCTCCAGGTGGCGGTAGGCCCCGAACCGGCACGGGCCGCAGGCGCTGGGCATGAGGAACAGGAACCGCTCGCCGGGATCCCGCTCCACCCGCTGGAGCAGGGAGCCCAGGGTGAGGGTCATGGGCAGGCACTCCTTTCCCGAGGTGTGCCGCCGGCCTTCGGCGAGGGTCCCGGCATCCACGCAGGGCAGGGCCTCCGCCCGCAGGCCGTAGCCCTGGAACACCGCCTCCGCCGCCAGGGACTCCGGCCCCATGGACGGGATGAGCAGGATGTCCCCGCCCCGGGCGACCTCATCGAAGCGGAGGGTCCCCACCCGCAGCCGGCCGGCTTCGGTGGGCACCTGCCGGGACGGCCGGCAGCGGGCCTCCCGCACGCAGTGCAGGAAGGCCTCCACCCGCGTCCGGGTGCCCGCGTCCCCGGCATGGCCGTCGGTCTCGATGACGGCGAACGGCTTTCCTTCCATGAGCCAGCCGAAGATGGGCACCGTGAAGCTGTCGGGGCCGCAGGAATAGTTGGAGCAGAAGATGCTGAACAGGTCCGGCGTCCGCCGGACGTGCCAGGCCGCGCGCAGGATCCGCTGGCTGTGCCCCCAGTAGATCTCCGGGAAGACCGGGGTCTCGGGTCCCAGGGGCAGGCAGTCCTGGGGGATGGCCATGGCGCCCTGTTCCCTCAGGATGGCGGGGACGTTGGAATTGAGCACGTCGTTGTGCAGGGTGTAGCCGCGCCCCAGCACCGCCACGGCGATCAGGCCATGCTCCCGGGCGAAATCCAGGGCCCGCCGGCCCAGGGCCGTGAGCTTCGCATCATAGGCGGCCTGGGCGGCCCGGCCCGCCCCCAGGGCTGCCCGCCACTTCCGATCCGCCTTGACCCCCAGGTCGAGGGCCAGCTGGCGGCAGCTTGCCTGGAAGGCCGGGGAATCCATGCAGCCGGGGCCCAGGTCCACGACCGGGGACAGGATCCGGGGGGCGTTCACCAGGTCAAGGCGGAGGATGTCCGGCGCTCCCTGCGCGATGGGACAGAGGACCGAATGGGGTTCGCCGTCCACCCTGGGCAGTTCCCGGATCATGGGCAGGAACAGGTAGTCGGGCCGCGCGGCGGCCATGTCCGCCACCAGGCCGTGGTAGTGCTGCATGGGCGCGCAGAACGGGACCCTGGCCTCGCCGATGCCCCGCTTCAGGGCCGCCCTGCCGGCCGTCCCGGCCAGCTCGAGATCGAATCCCAGCGCATGGATGAAGGTCGCGAAGAAGGGGAACACGCCATGGAGCTGGAACTCCTCGGTGAGGGCCACCCGCGCCAGCCCCCTGGGTGCCTGCAGCGCGAGGGCCACGCCGGCCAGGTGGTCCCGCCTCTCCCGGAAGGGGTCCGGCGCCCGGTCGGGCAGCTTGCCGCGGCGGACGCCATGGTCCCAGAGGGCGCAGGCGCCGCCCCAGGTGAAGCTCCGCCGCTCCCCTCCCACCAGGGTGGTGAGCCGCTCGATCCGGCACCTGTTCCCGGCCCCGCCGCAACCCTGGGCGGACTGGCAGAGGAACTGGTCCTTGGCCTGCACCTCGGCCTCCAGGAACCGGGCCCCCTCCAGGGCCGGCAGTTCCGCCCAGGGCAGCTCACGCCCGGCGAGCAGGGCGATGCCCAGGGCCCCCGTGAGGCCGGGCCCGGGCGGGATGATCACCTCCGCGCCGGTCTGGGCGGCCACCGCCGCGGCCAGGGCTTTGGCGGCGAAGGGCATGCCCTGGCAGAAGACCACCCGGCCCACGCTGCGGCAGCCCTTGACCCGGTTCAGGTAGTTGGCGACCACCGAATGGTAGATCCCGGCGATGATGCGGTCCTGGGCCATGCCCGCGGCCACCGCCGCGTCCATGGCCTCGGTCATGAAGATGCTGCAGTGCTGGCCCAGGTCGGCGCAGCCATCCGCCTCCAGGGCGATCCGGCCCAGGTGCTGCACGTCCCTGATGCCGCGGAACCGCCGTCCCTGCTCTTCGATGAAGGACCCGGTCCCGGCGGAGCAGGCTTCGTTCATGGCGGCGTCCACCACCCGCCCCCCCTCCAGGCGGATGTACTTGGCGTCCTGCCCGCCGATCTCGAAGATCGTGTCGACCCGCTCATCGAAGGCGAGGGCGCCGGCGGCGTGGGCGGCGATCTCGTTGATGACCCACACAGCCTCGGCCCCGTAGCAGGTGGCCAGCAGCGAACCCACGATCTCCCGCCCGGAGCCGGTGACTCCGAACCCCTTGATCCGATGCACGGATGCCGGGCCCGCGAGGAATGCCCGCAGGAGGTTCTGGGCCGCCCGCACGGGTGCCCCGTCCGTGCCGAGATAGCCTTCCCACACCGTTTCCGAAGTGGCGGGGTCCAGGGCCACGGCCTTGGCTCCGGTGGACCCGATATCGAGCCCCACCAGGATGTCCGTGGCTTCCCCGCGGATCCGGGAAGGCAGCGGCGGCATGGACCGCACCCTCCCCAGGGCCGCGGCCAGCGGGGGCAGGATCGCCACCTGGGCGGCGGCCTCCGGCTTGATCAAGGCATTCAGGGGAACCGTCCCGGCTCCGCACTCCGCGGCCAGGATGGCGGCCCCCAGGGCTTCCAGGAAGAGGCCTTGCTCTTCCGGCGCCTCCAGGAGGACCAGGCCATGGCGTTCGCAGAAGCGCCTGAAGTGGTCCCGGACCCTGGCAGAGCGGGAGACGCCGCCCGCCAGCAGGATCCTCGGCGGGCAGGTCCGGGGCTTCACCAGGGTCTGCACGTTTTCGCAGATGGCGTCCAGGAGACCGGCGAGGATCCGCTCCCTGGGCTCGCCCTTGTTGGCCAGATGGGTCATGTCCGTCTTCAGGATCACCGGGCAGCGCCCCGAAAGGGGGGCCGGATCCGGGATGCCCACCGCCAGCCGGGCCGCCTCCTCCACCTCGAGGCCGAACCGCGCCACCAGCTGCCGGAGGAAATTGCCCGTGCCCTGGGCGCAGCGCCCGTTCTCCCGGAAGACCTCCCGGTCCGGCGACCTCAGTTCGAGCGTCGAGAACCCGCGGCTGCCGATGGAGACCACGGTGAGCGGCTCCTCGCCGTGCGTGAACCGGGTTCCCCGGGTCAGCGCCTGCTGGAGGGGGACCCGCGGCAGCGCCACCAGGCTGCCCAGGCGCCCCGTGACCGTCGCGCCGTCCACCTGGTCCCATGCCCATCGCCGCAGCTGTTCGCGCAGGCAGGCCGGGTCCTTGTGGTGCTCCAGCAGCAGGCGGCGCCCGGGAGTCCAGTGGCCGCAGGTTCCCGAGATCTCCACGATCTTGAGGGTCTCGGCCCCCAAGTCGATGCCGACAAATCGGGGCATGCCTAGCTCCAGTGCTGAAGGAATGAAACTCCGCTTGGGAACCGATGGTAGCAGCGCACTAAGGCTTCTCGAAAAGATAGTGGCTCACCATCCAGCTCTCCCCCGACCCGGAACCAAAAAGTTCCGCGCAGGCCATGAAGAACACCCGCCACTGGACGAAGCGCCTCAGCGCCTGGTCCGCACCGTAGGTGGTCCGGAACAGAGCCAGGACTGGTTCCTTGCTGGCGTCCAGGCGCTCCAGCCAGGCGTTGGCGGTGGCCTGGTAGTGCCTGCCGTTGACCCGCCAGTGGGCCTGGACCTGGAGGTCCCGCTGGAAGTAGAGCAGGGTGTGGTCCGAGGGCATGACTCCGCCGGTGAAGAAGTTACGGGCCATCCAGTCGGTCTCGTCGCGTGCCTCGAAGGGATAGGCGTGTTCCCGGTGGGTGAAGATGTGCACGAACAAGTACGAGAGCCGATGAACAAGAACAGCATCACCAAGTGGCTTGAGGCCCTTGAAAACCAGACAACAAAAAATAACCGCGTGGCCATATTCTACCAACATTCAGATGGACGAATTACGAAAGCGGGCGATGAACCTGCAAATCCGGCGGAAGCGGCGAGTGCCGGAATTTCCATTTATGTTGTCTATGTCGAACCCGCACCGGGAGGCGGGCCCATGTCCGAGGAAGACCTTCAAGCCAAGTATCCCGGCAGGCGGGAACGACTCGCCGCATGGGATAGGGCGGTTGAGGCTATTAAAAACATGATAGAAAAATAAGTTTAGGGTCGTTGGTTTCTCGAATTGTTTTGCCACAACTGAACCCAGAAGATTCCCCAGTCACCGGTCGAACTCCAAAGTCCGTTGCTGCCCTTTTGGACGGGAACGATAGCGACATTGGTTTGGTTCGTGTAAGAACCGGTCCAGTCAGTGTAGAAATCTAAGCTTACATAATTTTCAGCGCCAAGCCATTTCCAGCGCTCTTTTCCGGCGAACAGAAAGTAATCAGTTCCGGGGGTTGGAGTAATGCAGGTCTTCTGGCCCAAGTTACCGACAAGAGTGTATTCACCCGCTGCATTCCCCATGACAACGTGTTCTTCCCCACCAATAACCTCTACCCGCTGGAGCCGGACTATTTGGGGGCGCATGGATTCAGGGTCCGAGCTTGCGGGGTATATCTCGGGAGTGGTCGAACCACGTAGAGATTTCGCGAAAGGAAAATTTTCGCAGCCTAGAAGAAGGGGCAACAAAAGGCTGGCGAGCCAGAGAACACCGAAACAAAACACTGATGCCCAAGGGCACCCCACCAAGGCACTGGGCCAAGAGAAGGAGAGGCCAGGAATGCCGGTTTTGGAATGGCGGCGGCGCATGTAGGTTCCAGAGGGATGCCACGATTCTACCCTCTGTCCCGCTTGAAGGCCTCCCCCGTGGCAATCAGAGTGAAAATGCCAGCGTCATCAACCTCAAGGATTCGGCAGAGCATGGGAACGACCTCGTCCGATCGATCGCCAAGCTAAAATGAAATCGGGCGAGATGTGGCGATAGTGTGGCGACGAACCCGATATTGCCGAATTACCTATGATCTTAAAGTTCACAGATAGCAATGGAAAGCCCCGAAACCATTACAGTTACGGGGCTTGTTTTCTGGTGGTCCCTCAGGGACTCNNACCCTGGACCCTCTGATTAAGAGTCTCATCTAAGGCATTTGGCACACATAGGAATCAACTGGGCACCATTGATAAATAAAGGACTTAGCTTCTGAAGATATTGGAGGAAACATGAATGTATAGGTAAACCTTGGGGTGCGGGGTGATCATTTTTGGGCTATGATCACATCCGTGATCACACTCGGCGGAGGGTGCCATGGGAACACCGAAGGAACGAAAACCGATTCGATTGCTCAAGACTTCCATCGAGGGATTGGAGCCCGAACGGACTCCCTACTTTGTTTCCACGGTGAATGCCAAGGGCCAGGCTGTCCGGGGCCTCAACGTCCGGGTGTTGCCATCGGGAAAGAAGGTCTTTGTTCATCGGTATCGCTTCCAAGGCTTCCAGAAGACCTATACCCTGGGCCAGTTTCCATCCATGAGCCCTGAAGAGGCTGAAAAGGCCAGCCGCGCCGCACAAGCCAAGATCGACGCTGGTAGGGATCCGGGCCAAGACAAGGCAACAGCCCGGGCTGCGGCCGTGGAGGCTAAGCTGGCTGCGGTGACGGTAAAGGACCTGGCGAACCGCTACATTCTTGAGCACATCCCTGGCAATTCCAAGGCATGGGGAGATGAGGCTACCCGTTTGATCCGGTTGCATATCCTCCCAGCCCTTGGCGAGCTCCCTTTGGCCAAGGTGGGGCCGGCGGACATTTCCACCCTGCTATTCGAAATGAGACAGGCAACCCCAACCCAAGCGAACAGGACCCGGGCCGTCCTGCGAACGATGTTCGGCCGGGCTGAAGAGTGGGAGTTGCGCCCCCTGGGATCAAACCCCGTCAGCGTGGTCAAACAGCGGGCCCCCGAAGTGAAGCGTGAGCGCCGGCTCAAGGATTCGGAGTTGAAGGCCTTGGGTGCAGTTCTCCGGAAGTCGAAGGAAGACCCTACCATCATCCTGGCGTTGCGGCTGGCCCTGCTGGCGGGGATGCGCAAAGGAGAGATACAGAAACTCCGCTGGGAATGGATTGACATGGACGCCGGAGAGGTAAGAATCCCGCCCGATTCGCACAAGACCGGGAGGAAGACCGGGAAGACCCGAGTGGTTCACCTTTGCTCTGCCCTGGTGGCTTATCTGAAAACGACCGTCCATACCCTGGGATGCCCATTTGTCGTGCCGGGGAAGCCCCGGAAAGGCCCGGATGGGAAGCCTATGCCATGGCAACCCATTGTGGGGCTTCAGACGCCATGGGAACGCATCAGGGATGCTGGAGGCATGTCCCCCAGGAACGAGGATGGAGTTTACACGAACGAAGAAGAGAACCCAGGCCTCCATGACCTCCGGCGCACCTTCGCATCTGTCGGGGCGGACCTGGGCCTGAAAGGCTTCGTCGGGGAACTCCTGGGCCATGCGGAGGCTACGGTGACGGACATTTACACCAGGAGCGCCGCCGAACCCCTCCAGGAGGCCGCAGAGAAGATCGGGGCCCGGATCGAGGGGATCCTCTCCGGCAAGATCGATCCAGAGAAAGAAGTCCAGGCGCGTCGGAAAGCGAAGGAAGCGAAGGCCCAGAAAACGGGCGCGAGCGCTTGACTTTTCACTCAGAACCCAAATAATCTTTTATAAAACACCCTCCATTCTCAAGATTCTGTGCCTTGAAAAAGGCATTTTGAGAATCGCCTTATTTTTCAATGATTTCAAGGTTACATAATGGTCATTATCACAAGTTGTTCCCAAAAAAACATTCTTGACACCTCGCGCACGCGCGGGGAAGATTTCCACCATGGAGGTGAGCCGTGGTAGTGGCCAAGAGTCCAGGGGTGGGCCGGGGGAAAGGCGGAGGCCGTCCCAAGCGGGAAGGTGAACGGTTGCGGGTTGCCGGGCTCGATCTGTCGCCCAGGGCTGCGGAGCTGCTCCGCGCCGCGGCTCAGGCCAAAAAGGTCCCCGCCTGGCAGATTGTGGAGCGGGCTATCCTCGCCATGGAAGGGGCGTCGATTGAAACGACATCCCTGGCGACGCCCGGGCCCAACCCAGGCCATGCGCTTCCACCTGAGGTCCTGGAGATCGCTCTGGAGGCCGCAACCTTCCTGGAGGCTGCAAAGGACCGCCCTCGCGCCATCCGCGCCCTGCGCCGGGCCTGGGCGCATGCACTTGCACTGGCTCGCCATGACCTCACTCCCCCCGATCCCAGCAGCCATCCATCCGACTGAAAACCCCGTTCCAGGCGCGGCCTGGCGCTGGTAAACCCTAGCCGGCCGAGTGTCTCGGCCAATCATCTGGAGAAAACATGTTCCCTTCGATCCCTCCTATGATCCGACTCTTGCTCTTGATGGCCATTCGCAAAAAGGACATGAGTTTGCTTCAGTCGATTTCCCTCTCCGATGATCCAGCCATTCAGGAGGCGGCCTATCTGGCCGCAGATGCCATTGAACCTGCATTGTGTACCTAGCAGGAAATGACACCGCGCACGGGGGGACCGCCCGGGCCGGGATGGTGGAGCTGCGCAGGTCCCTGGCCTCTGTGTCCCGCCCGCGGCAGGACCGGGGAGTGGATCGCCTTGGATGCCAATGTAACAATTTTTCAGACTCATATTCTTATTTTCTTGTTTACTTATTTTCTCAATCGTTTACCCTGTGATCGGAGGAACCCATGAATATTGGAAAACGACCGATCACGAAGAGGGCTCTCATCCAGCGGATCAACCGAGCGCTGGTCAAACAGGGCCAAGTCTTGAGGACAGCCAGAGGCGCGATGGAGGCATACAACCTTGGTGATTACTACATTGTGGATACCGAGGGAGCAAACGTTGTCTTCATCAATTGCAATCTTGAAGGACTCGGCCGGGAATTAAAAATCCTTGGTGATTGGGAAGTTCTGGGCGAATAGGGCCGGCGTGCTGGAGCAGCTGCAGTGCGGAGCTGAAGCACCAGGCGCTCCGGCCAGGCCCCGAAGGTGGAGCGCAGCTTGGACCATGCCCACCACGGCCGCCCGGCTCCGCGGTCATGGATCCGGAGCGCCGCCAGGTTCGTGAGGGGAAACGCTGCAGCTGGGCACCAGGCGGCCCGAAGGAATTGCCCGGGCCCACCTGCTGAGGTCGAGCGGGCCACGCCCGCCGGCGCCGCCCATCACCAGGTCGAGCGGGGGACCACCAGGGCCAGGGAGATCGGTCCTGGATCCGGATGGATGCGCCGTCGGGCACTGGAGGCTGCTGCGCTGCAGCTGGGCACCAGGCGGCCCGAAGGAATTGCCCGGGCCCACCTGCTGAGGTCGAGCGGGCCACGCCCTCCACGCCCGCCGGCGCCGCCCTGGATCCACATGCGCAGCTGGGACCGCCCGGGCCGCGAGGGTGACGTGCTGCAGCTGGTGCACCAGGCGCGCCGGCCTGGCCTGGAGGTGGAGCGCAGCCGGTCCCTGGCCTCTGCGCCC
>PLUC01000082.1 GCA_003165415.1 Holophagaceae bacterium | reverse complement strand
CCGGCCCAGGCCAGCCCGAACTGCCGCCCAAGGACTGGCTGGATTCATGGAACAATTGACACCAAGCAGCCGTCAGGTCGCTTGCGACCTTAGGGCTGCTTGTGCCCGGCCGAACGCTTAACACATACCTGATCTAACGGTTCTACGATGCCAAAGGAATGGTGGATGCTCATTCAATTCTGGAACAGGAAACACCGGATTCTCCAGGATCATTTCCAGTCGGGCTTCGGGCGGAGGGCGCTCCTGTGCTACGTGAACCGCCCCTTCCTCAAGGGCGTCAACTTCAAGCACAACAACCAGATCGAAGCCCTGGAAATAGCCCAGGCCCTTCATGAGCTCGGCTACCAGGTGGATGTGGTCAACTACGACAATCCGATGGCCATCGACTATGCCAGGTACGACGTGATGTTCGGTTCGGGCCCCGCCTTCGAGAACCTGTTCCTGAAGGAGGCCACCCGGTTGCCCCGGACCATCCTCTACCACTGCGGCGCCTATATTCCCCTCTCCAACGCCGCCAGCCTGCGGCGCCTGGAGGCGGTGTACCGGCGGAGGGGGGTGTGGCTCCCGGGATCGGCCCGCCTGACCAACGCCGGGATCGGCACGGAACAGGTGGTGGACGGGCTCATCGTGCTGGGCAACGAGGTCGCCGCAGCCCCCTTCCGGGCCCTCACCCCCAGGCCGGTGCACGAGATTCCCCTGTTCTTCCACCAGATGGTCGATGCCGACGACATCATCCGCGCCCGGGACCTGTCCCAGGCCAGGCGGCATTTCATCTGGTTTTCAGGGTCCGGCCTGGTGCACAAAGGGCTGGACCTGGCGCTGGAGGCCTTCGCCAGGCACCCGGAGCTGCACCTCCACGTCTTCGGTGACTTGGAAGGCGAGGCGCCCTTCGTCCGCACCTTCCAGCATGAGCTCCAGGAATTGCCGAATGTTCACGTGGAAGGCTTTCTCCACCTGCAATCACCGGCGTTCCGGGCCGCGCTGGTGGATAGCGCTTTCACCATCTGTGCTTCCTGCGCCGAAGCCTGCACTTCCGCGGTGCTGAACATCTGCGGCAATGGCGGCAACATTCCCCTCCTGACCCGGAATTGCGCCATCGACCTCCGCGATTTTGGCGTGCTGATCGGGGACACCACCATCGAGGCGGTCGAGGCGGCGCTGGTGGAGGCGAGTTCGCTCAGCGAAGCCGAACTGGACCGCCGCCAGCGCAGCTCCGCCGCCTTTTTCCGGGAGGCGCATTCCCTGGAGCGGTACCATCAGCGGATGAAGGGGGCGATCCAGGCCGTGCTCGACGGCGAGGCACCGCGCGAGGGTTCAGGGATTCACCCAGGGAGGCAGCCCCTGGTCTGAGGCACGATTGACCGTGGCGCCATCCTTCACCCATGGGAAATAATCCTTGAGGGCCACGGGAAACCGCTCCTGGGCCTGAAGGGTCTCCCACTGCTGGCGGGCGCCCCGGTATCCGTAGTACTGCTCCTTGAAAGCCACCTGGATGGGCAGCACGTAGGCCAGATGGGTAAAGACCAGGCCGTGGGCCTCGGTGACCGCGTGGGAGAAAGCCTTGAGGTTCTTCAGCCGAACCTTGGGCCGTTTGCCCAAGAGGCGCCGGAAACCCGCGTGCAGCAATTGCCAGCGGCCGACGAGCATGGGCGGTTCGTGGCTGGTCCAGCGGTTCCCGGGCTGGAACCGCCACACCCGCAGCCAATCGACGCTGCTGTTGTTACCGTAGGTTTCCCGGCTGGAGACGACCAGTTCCGGGCCCACGTAGAAATGGCACCGGAAGAAGGCGGCCCTCGGCTCCGGATCCTCCTGGAACAACCGGCGGCAGGCGATGATCTGCTCCGGAGTCCAGTACTCGTCCACGTCCACCTGCCAGAGCAGGCAGGGTTCCTGGATGTTCGCCAGGGGTGCGTTGGCCATCTCCAGCTTTCCGTTCCAGAACGCTCCGCCGGGTTTCCGGTAGACCGTGACCTGGCCGGGACGGTCCCGCAGCAGGGCGTCCAGGTACTCCCGGGTGCCATCGTTGCTCAATCCACCGGCATGGCAGGCGGGATCGATGCGCCCGCCGTTGGCCAGGCTCCAGGCGGTGTCATGGGCCAGCGCCGCCACGCCCTCGATGATGTGCCAGTGCCACCGGAACGGAAGCTGCTGGAAGACCTCCAGGTGATGGCGGATGAAGGGCTCGCCGTTGAGGACGATGGTGAAGAAGTGGATGGGCGGATCATCCGTTGGATCAAAGCCCATGGGCCAGGACCCCCTGGAAGTAGGCGATGGTCTGGCTCAGCCCATCATCGAGGGTCACGACCGGTTTCCAATCAAGAATGGCCTTGGCCAGTGAGATATCCGGCTGGCGCTGCCTGGGATCATCCGCCGGCAGCGGCTGGAAGACCATCCGGGACTTGGAACCGGAGAGCTGGATGATCCGCTCGGCCAATTCGACCATGGGGATCTCCATCGGGTTGCCGAAGTTGACCGGCCCGGAGACTTTGTCCTGTTCCATCATGCCCACCATGCCCCGGATCAGGTCGTCCACGAAGCAGAAAGAGCGGGTCTGGGAACCGTCTCCGTACAGGGTGATGTCCTGGCCCTGGAGCGCCTGCATGATGAAATTGCTCACCACCCGGCCGTCGTTGGGGTGCATCCGGGGCCCATAGGTATTGAATATGCGCATCACCCGGATCTCGATTCCGCACTGGCGCTGGTAGCTGAAGAAGACGCTCTCCGCGCACCGCTTGCCTTCGTCGTAGCAGCTGCGGATGCCGATGGGGTTGACGTTGCCCCAGTATTCCTCGGTCTGGGGATGCACCGACGGGTCCCCGTACACTTCCGAGGTGGAAGACTGGAGAACCCGGGCGCCGGTCTGCCGGGCGAGGTCCAGCACGTTGATGGCGCCCTGCACGCAGGTCTTGATCGTCCCCACCGGATCCCGCTGGTAGTGCACCGGGGAGGCGGGACAGGCCAGGTTGTAGATCCGTTCCACCCACAGCGACAGGGGCACCGTGACATCGTGGCGGATCAGCTCGAAGTTGGGCTCCGTCAGGAGATCGGCGATGTTGCCGCGGAAACCGGTGTACAGATTATCCAGGCAGAGGACATCATGCCCCTGCTGCACCAGAGTCTTGCAGAGATGGGAGCCGAGAAAGCCGGCCCCACCGGTCACCAGGATGCGTTTGTGCGTCGTCATTCTGCAAGTGTATTACAAACCCAGGGCCGCTTTCATCCAGGGAATGGTCGCCGCCAGCCCTTCGTCCAGCCCCACCCGTGCCCGCCAGCGGAAAGGATTCCTCGTGCCCCATCAGAACCCTCCCCTGGGGGTCTCGGCGTGACCGGCGTTCTTCAGCACCGCCTCCCGCCGGGCCAGTTCCATGTCTCCGTCCACCATCATGGCCGCCAGGGTCTTGATGTCGGTGCCGGCCTCCCAGCCCAGGATGGCCTTGGACTTGGCGGCGTCTCCCTCCAGATGGTCCACCTCGGCCGGACGGAAGTAGCGGGGGTCGATCTCCACCCACTCCTTCCAGTCCAGATCCAGCTGCTCGAACACCAGGGCGAGAAACTGGCGGATGGTCAGGGCGGTGCCCGTGGCCACCACATAATCGTCCGGATGGTCCTGCTGGAGCATCCGCCACATGGCCTCCACGTAGTCCCCGGCGAAGCCCCAGTCGCGCTTGGCGTCCAGGTTCCCCAGGTAGAGCTTGTGCTGGAGCCCCAGTTTGATGCGGGTGGCGGCCCGGGTGATCTTGCGGGTGACGAAGGTCTCGCCCCGCCGCGGGCTTTCGTGGTTGAACAGGATGCCGTTGCAGGCGAACAGGCCGTAACTCTCCCGGTAGTTCACCACCTGGTAGTGGGCGTAGACCTTGGCGCAGGCATAGGGCGAACGGGGCTGGAACCGGGTGTCCTCGTTCTGCCTGGGCTTGGCGCTGCCGAACATCTCGCTGGAGCCTGCCTGGTAGAAGCGGACCTTGCGCTTGCTGGCGTCCTGGTACGAACGGAGAGCCTCCAGCAGCCTCAGGCAGCCGAGCCCCACCACCTCCGCGGTGAATTCCGGCTGGTCGAAACTCACCCGCACATGGCTCTGGGCGCCCAGGTTGTAGACCTCGTCCGGGGCCACCTGGTCCAGGATCCGGCGCAGGCCGCCGCTGTCCTGCAGATCCCCGTAGTGGAGCTGCAGCTTGGGGCCCTGGTGGGGGTCGGCGTAGAGGTGGTCGATACGGTCCGTGTTGAAGGTGGAGGCCCGGCGGATCACGCCGTGGACCTCATAGCCCTTGGCCAACAGGAGTTCGGTGAGGTAGCTGCCGTCCTGACCGGTGATGCCGGTGACGAGTGCGCTTGGGGACATGGGCAACCTCCTCTGGATCTTGATTTTCACTGATCACGCTCGAATTGCCAAGCTCAGCTCCGGACCGGCCACCGGAAGGTCATGTCCGCGAACCAGGCGAAGCCGTTGCTGCTCACCCCGGTGACGTTCAGCACCGCCTGCTCGCGCTGCCAGGCCGCGCCCAGGCCCAGGGTGGTGCGGGCGCTCTGCCTCCAGGCCAGGGTCTGCTGGAGGCTGGTGAAGCGGTCCTTGCCGGGGGTGTCCCCGGGGTGGTCCTGCTGCCAGTCCGCCAGGTTGTCCCGGAACGGGCGGAACCCGCGGGTGAGCGTGGTGGCGCCGGCCAGGCGGGAGGTGTAGTCCACTTCCACCTTGGCGGTGGTGGCGATCACCTCGCCGCCCAGCGCGTTGCCCAGGGGGTCGCCGTAGTAGTAGAAGCCGGTCACGTAGGTGCCGTGGGTGAAGGGGCGGAAACCACCGCCGTCATTGGCGCCGTCGTCCACACAGGCGTAGTACTCCAGCCCAGCCCGGACCCGCGGCCAGGACACCTGGATGCCCACGGTGTCGTTGGCCTGGTTCAGGCTCGGGAGGGTGTAGCGGGACGAGGTGGTCCACCAGGCGCCGTAGTTCGGTTTGAGGACCAGATCGTCCATGTCCAGCTTGAAGTCCTTGGCTCCGTAGTAGAAGGGCCGGTTGAGAAAGACCTTCACGGGCCAGAGCGCGGACTTGCTGGCATGGCTGAGATACAGATACCAGGTGTCGGCCCCCACGGCCCGGGCCAGGCCGGGGGCCTGCAGCCGGAAGCCGGTGTCGATCTCGGATGCGCTCTGGGCATTCACCGATAACGTCGTGGGCGCCTTGACGCTCGGGTTGGAGTAGTCCGAACCGGCTTCGTTGAGGGCGTCCTTGATCCCCAGCATGGACGTGACATATTGGCCGAGGTTGTATCCATTGGTCATGGCCTGGCCGTTGCGGGTGCCGCCCCAGAGGTCCACCAGGTTGAGGTACCACTCCGCGTGCTGGCCAAAGGTCGCCTGGATCCGGTAGCCGTTGATGAAAGGAGCCTCGGGGTTGCCCTGTTCGGCGATGAAGCGCTCGGAGTAGGAAAGGTTCGACATCGACGAACTGAGCACCGGATGGTTCTCCAGGCGGCCCATGAACGCCTGCCAGCCCCAGGTTCCCAGGGGCATCCGGAAGAAGTGCAGATCGGCCATGGGCGACTGGATCCGCAGGCGGGGGAACGGACGGGCTGCTTCCCCCAGGGTGTAGCCTCCGTTCAGGCCGTAGCCCCAGACCATGGGCTCCTGCTCGAACCCGCCCTGCCAGCCGCGCTCGCCCCGGTACCAGATGTGGCTGCGGTACAAGGTCAGGTAGGACTGGCCCAGGGTATTCCGGTTGCCCAGCACTTCGGCCGCCAGGTCCCAGGGTCCCTTACGGTAGCCGCCTTCCAGGTGGAAGCCCTCCCCGATGAGGGCGTTGCCCAACCCGAGGGAGTCCGTCAAGGTCGGCGCCGGCCCATGGTGATCCCCGGCCCAGATGCCGGCCCCGTGCCAGAATCCTTCTCCGGGGAGGTCGCTGCCCAGGGGGCTCTGCTGGTCCCACCCCGGGGGCGCCTGAGCGGCCAGGGGCAGCAAACCCAACAGAACGGCAGCGATCTTTTTCAACCGGAATTCCTTGAGGTTAGACTTCCCGAGGTGGCACAATTATAATTCCTTAATTGAAATAAATCAGATGAATATTGCGGTGGGCAGGGGATCAGCCAGATCAGGATAGCCTACTTCAGCCGCGCCACCTCCGCCGCCAGGATCTCCCAGCGGCGCGCCCGCAGCTGCTCCGCATCCAGCAGCGCCCCGGAAGGCCCCACCCGGTGGGCCAGGATGGCGATGCACAGCCCGTCCTCGGGACGGAAGAACAGCGCGGGCCCGGTGAAGCCCAGGTGGAACCAGAAGGCCGAAGTGCCCCCCGGGGCATCGTCCAGGGCCGGGGCCACCGGGCTCAGGCCCTGCTTGTGGCCCTGCACCAGCAGGTGCAGTCCGGAGATCCCGGGCGGCACCGCGGCCAGCAGTTCGCCGTACCGCCCCGCGCCGCGCAGGGCCCGCTGCAGCCCCAGGCCCCAGCGGGAACCGTCGGCTCCGGAGGCAGTGTCCACCGCCATGCGCACCGGCACCCCCGAAGCCAGCCAGCGCCGCAGGCAATCCTTCATCGACGAGGGCGAGGCGGCGAAGCCGGCGTGGCCGCGCATGCCGGCGCGGGCGTTGGCGTCGTTGGGCAGGTAGGGATCCCGCTGGGGGAAGGGCCGCCCGGGCTCGGCCAGGCGCCACATCTCCGCGTCGGGGCCCTGGGGCGCGAACGGCGGCGCCGTGGGCCAGGGCGCCGCGGCCAGGCCGGAGCTCTCCGCCCCGAGGCTGGCGAAGGGGCGGCCGGTCTCCCGCTCCAGCAGCTCGGCCAGGAGCCGGTAGCCCAGGTCGGAGTAGAGGCTGACCCCGGGCGTGCCCTGGACCAGCTTGGGGTGCGCCCCCGCCGGGAAGCCCCGCGCGAGCTGCTGGGCCAGGGGTTCGCCGGTGAAGGGGAGCCAGGGCGGCAGGCCGGCGGAATGGGACAGGAGCTGGCGCACCGTGAGCGGCTCCACCCGTGCGGTGAAGCCCAGCTGTTCGCGCCGGTCCAGGTCCAGGTCCAGCTTCGCCAGCGCCAGCGGCGCCGTCACCAGAGGCTTGGCGAGGGAGGCGAGGTCGAACCAGGGAACGCCCAAAGTCAGGCCCGGATCTCGAGGCTGGCCAGGCTCTCCGCCACCGAAACCTGGACCAGGTGGGCCACTTCCATGGCCGCGAACGCGTCATGCCAGGTGACGATGTCCTCGCCGCGGCCCAGGCAGGCCTGGTAGAAGGCCTCCAGCTCCAGCTTCAGCGGCTCCCCTTCGACGATCTCCACCACCTCCTGGGACACCGCGGGCCCGTCCGGCCCCACGGTCAGGCGCAGCACCTCCAGCTTCTGGGCCGCGAAATCCAGGCTGGCGTAGCAATTGGCCCCGAACGCCCGCAGCACCCGCTCCTTCTTGCGGGCCACCCGGCTGGCGGTGACGGTGGCGAAGGCGCCCCCCTCGAACTTGATCCTGGCGTTCACCAGGTCGGCGTACTTGGTGAGGACGGGGACCCCCACCGCCTCCACCGACAGCACCGGCCGGCCGATGAGGGCCAGGAGCAGGTCCAGGTCGTGGATCATCACGTCCATGATCACGTCCACTTCCATGGAGCGCATGGGGAAGGGGGAGACCCGGATGGCCTCGGCGAAGTGGGGCTTGATGCCCATCGCGCGCAGGGCGGTCACAGCGGGGTTGAACCGTTCCAGGTGGCCCACGGCCGCCACCAGCCCCGGAACTTCCGCCCGGGCCCGGTCCAGTGCGGCCAGCAGGGCCCTGCCCTCTTCCTGGGTGGCGGCCAGGGGCTTCTCCATGATGACGTGCTTGCCGGCCGCCAGCACCTGCAGCCCCAGGGCGTGGTGGCAGCCGGTGGGGGCCGCGATCTGCACCGCGTCCACCCGGCCCAGCACCTCATCCAGGCTGGCCGCCCAGGCCGTGCCGAACTTGCCGGCGATCTCCAGGCCGCGCGCTTCCGCAGGATCCACCACCGCCACCAGCTCCGTGGCCTCGGAGCCCGCGGCGATGCGCGCGTGGTGCTGCCCCAGACTGCCGACTCCCACCACTGCCACTCGCAATTTCGACATGTGCGCTCCCTTTTCGCAAAGTGATGACCAACCCATGGTCCCAGCCTAACGCCGCTTCAACGGCAGGTTTTCAGATAATCGGCCAGGGCCTCGGGGTACAGGCGCATCTCCTGTTCGTAGACCCGCTTCTGCAGGTCCTCCGGCGTGTCCGACGGCAGCACCGGCACCTGGGCCTGGGCCAGGATGCGCCCGTGGTCGTAGAGGTTGTCCACCAGGTGCACGGTGCAGCCGGACTGGGCCGCCCCGGCGGCCAGCACCGCCCGGTGCACGTGCATGCCCCACATCCCCGCCCCGCCGAAGGCCGGCAGCAGCCCCGGGTGGATGTTGAGGATCCGCCCCTCCCAGCGCGACGGCACCTCCAGCTTCTTCAGCCAGCCGCACAGCGCGATCAGCTCCGCCCCCGCCGCCTCGGCCAGGGCATAGCAGGCCTGGGAGTAGCCCGCGTCGTCCGGGTAGGCCGAGCGCGGGGCCACCCGCACCGGGACCCCCTCCGCCTCCAGCCGCGGGATCCCGCCCGCCTTGGCCGTGGACGCCACCCCCAGCACCACCCGCGCGGGAACCCGCCCGCTCCGGCACGCCGCCAGCAGGTTCAGCGCGTTGCCCCCCGTCCCGGAAAAGAAGACCGCCATTCGTTCCATGACCCCATCATCCCAGCCTCGGCGCTCTACCGGAACGGCAAAACGGATCGGTGACATTGAATCCCCTTTCTTCGGGACCATTGGGGCCAACGATTGTTATGATTCCAGGGAGCCCGGCCGCACCCCCTGCCCCGACTCCCGGAGGGTTTCATGAAGTTCACCAGCCAGATCGAGGACCAGACAGGTACGGTAAAGCTGGAGGGCCGCTTCACCTTCGAGACCCACCCGGCCTTCAAGTCCTGCACCCAGGGGCTCATGGACACGCGGAACCTGAGCCGGGTGGTGCTGGACATGGAGGGCGTGAGCTACATGGACGCCAGCTCCCTGGGCATGATCCTGCTGCTGCGGGAATCCACCGAAACCCGGGATCTGGGCCTGGCCCTGAAGCGGCCCTCCCCCTCGGTGCGGCGGCTGCTGGAGATCGTGCAGTTCGAGAAGATCTTCGAGATCCTGCCCTGATGGATTCCATCCAGGTCAGCGACACGGTGCGGGTGCCCGGAACGGCCCTGCAGATGAAGGCGGTGCGGGCCGGCGGGCCGGGCGGCCAGAACGTGAACAAGGTCTCCTCCAAGATCGAGCTGCGGGTGGAACTGGGACTGATCGAGGGCCTGGACCCGGCTTCCCTGGAGCGGCTGCGCCAGCTGGTGCGCAACCAGACCGACGCCGAAGGCCGCTGGCTGCTCACCAGTTCCCTGACCCGGGACCAGAGCGCCAACCTGGAGGATGCCCGGGCCAAGGTGGCCAGGGCCGTGCGGTTGGCCCTGAAGGCCCCCGTGCCCCGGCGCCCCACCCGGCCCACCCACGGCAGCAAGCTGCGGCGGGTGGCCGACAAGAAGCTCACCGGCGCCCGCAAGCTGGCCCGCGGAGGCAGGGATTGGGACTGAGCGCCACCCACGCCGCCCAGGCGCCAGGGGACCGGCTGGATCCCCGGGTGTGGCGCATGGCGTCGGTGGTGCTCCTGGGCCCCCTCATGTCCAGCCTGGATTCCACGGTCGTCAACGTGTCCCTGGCACGGCTCGCCCACGACCTCCAGGCGCCCCTGGCGCGCATCCAGTGGGTGACCACCGGCTACCTCCTGGCCCTGGCCCTGATGCTGCCCCTCAGCGGCTGGCTGGTGGACCGCCTTGGGGCCAAGCGGGTCTACCTGGGCTGCTTCATAGCCTTCACCGCCGCCTCCGTCCTATGCGGCCTGACCACCTCCGCGGAAGGGCTCATCACCTGCCGGGTGCTCCAGGGCATGGCGGGCGGCCTCCTGGCGCCCATGGCCCAGATGATGATCGCCCGGGGCGCCGGGCGGCACATGGCCAAGGTCATGGGGCTGATGATCGCCCCGGTGCTGCTGGGCCCCATCTTCGGGCCGGCCCTGGCCGGGGCCATCCTCCAGCACGCCGGCTGGCAGTGGATCTTCTTCATCAACGTCCCCATCGGCGTGTTCGCCACCTTCATGGCGCTCTGGCTCCTTCCCGCCGAGGCCCCCGCCCGGGAGCCGCGCCCCTTCGACCTGACCGGGTTCCTCCTGCTCAGCCCGGGGCTGGTGCTCCTGCTCCACAGTATGGAGCACTTCGGCTCCAGCAGCCGCATGCCCCTGCGGGATCCCCTGGAAGGGGCGCTGGCCCTGCTGCTCCTGGCCGGCTTCGCGGCGCACGCCAGGCGCAGGGGCAGCGAGGCCCTGGTGGACTTCCGGCTGCTGCGCACCGGGAATTTCCTCGTGTCCTCCGCCACCCAGTTCCTGGTCAACGGCGTGGCCTACGGCGGGCAGCTGCTCATCCCGCTGTTCCTCATCCTGGAACGGGGCGCCACGCCCATGCAGGCCGGCATGCTGTTGGCGCCGGCCGGGGTGGGGATGTTGTTCTCCTTCCCGTCGGCGGGCATGCTCACCGCGCGGTTCGGGGCGCGCCGGGTGTCCGCCACCGGCGCGGCCATCGCGCTCCTGGGCACGCTGCCCTTCGCCCTGGGCCCGTGGCGCGCCCTGGCGCCCTGGATCCTCTCCGCGGCCCTGTTCGTTCGGGGCGCGGGCCTGGGCGCCATCAGCCTCCCCTCCCTGGCCGCGGCCTATGCGGGCATCGCGCCGGAACGGATCCCCTCGGCCACCACCGTCATCAACATCGTCCAGCGCCTGGGGGGACCCTTGGCCACCATGGCCCTGGCCCTGGTCCTGAACGCCGGCACACCGCACCTGGCCGGGGCCCGCCCCGACCCGGCGTCCTTCGCCCTGGCCTTCTGGCTCCTGTGCGGGCTGCACGGGGCGACCATGCTCAGCGCGCTGCGCCTGCCCCTGGAGCTGGACCACAGCGGCGGGAACGTTACTCCACCCGCAGCAGGGCCGACCCCCAGCCCATGCCCGCCCCGAACGCGGCCATGACCGCGTAGCCGGAACGGAGCCGGCCTTCCGCCTGGGCCTCGGCGGCGGCGATGAACAGGGAGGCCGCCGAAGTGTTGCCGTAGCGGGGCAGGTTGAGGTACACCCGCTCCTCGGCAATGCCGAGGCCATGCCCCACCTGCCGCAGCAGGTTGACATTGGCCTGGTGGAACAGCCACAGATCCACGTCTCCGGCGGCCAGGCCGTTGCGGGCCAGCAGGTCCGACAGGCTCTGGCGCAGCTTGCGGTTGGCCTGGAGGATGACGGTGCGGCCGTTCATGGCCAGGGTGCCCCCGTAGGCCAGGCTCAGCTCGTCGGCGAAGGTGCCGTCCGAATGCATGCGGATGTCCACCACCGAAACCGGCCCGTGGCCGGGGGCCACGACGCAGGCCCCGGCGCCGTCGCCGAACAGGATGGCGGTCTCCTTGACCCGGGGCGCCCGGGCCATGACCTCGCTCATGCGTTCCGCGCCCACCACCAGGATGGGGCCGTAGCGCTGGCACAGCTCCACCGCGGTGGCCAGGGCGAAGAACCCGCCCACGCTGGCCAGATGGATGTCGAAGGCCGGGATGCCGGCGGCGCCCAGCCGCTGCTGCAGTGAGGCGCTGACGCCGGGGAACTGGCGTTCGGCGGTGCCGGTGCCCACGACGATGCCGCCCAGGGCGGCGGGCTCCAGCCCGGAGCGCTCCAGGCAGGCCCGCGCGGCGCGCTCCGCCAAGTCCACCACCGTCTCCCCGGGAGCGGCCACGCGCCGGGTCTCGATGCCGCAGGCCTGGAGGATCCAGGCGGGATCCACCTGGAACTCCGCGGCCAGGGCCGCGTTGTCCAGCACCCCCGCCGGAAGGTAGGCGCCGAAACCCAGGATCTGGGCCATGCTAGGAGCCTGTCCATGTATTATTCGACCCCGCGCTGATGGCACCGGGCCTAGCCAGGCAAGGAAGGCGAC
>PLUC01000243.1 GCA_003165415.1 Holophagaceae bacterium | reverse complement strand
CCGACCCTGGGCGGCTGGATCACGGACAGCTTCTCCTGGCGCTGGATCTTCCTCATCAACCTGCCGGTGGGCTTCCTGGCCCTGGCCATGACCGACAAATACATCGTGGACCCCCCCTACCTCAGGCAGGCCAAGGGCGCCGTGGACATCATGGGCTTTGCCCTGATGGCCCTGTGGGTGGGCTCCCTGCAACTGGTGCTGGACAAGGGGCAGGAGGTGGACTGGTTCGGCTCGCTGTGGATCCGCTGGCTGGCCGCCGTGGCCGTCCTGGCGCTCATCGCCTTCCTCTGGCGCGAATTCCGCTGCCGTGAGCCCATCGTGCAGCTGCGGGTGCTGGGCGACCGCAACTTCGGCGTGGGCACCCTGATCAATACCATCTACGGCTCCGTGCTCTACGGCTTCACGGCCATGCTGCCGCTGTTCC
Source organism: Holophagaceae bacterium (assembly GCA_003165415.1). Lineage (GTDB taxonomy): Bacteria > Acidobacteriota > Holophagae > Holophagales > Holophagaceae > Mesoterricola. The sequence goes on along the minus strand of PLUC01000243.1, from coordinate 9,977 downwards.
TGCAGACCCTGATGGGCTACCCGGCCCTGAACAGCGGCATGGCCGTGAGTCCGCGCGGCTTCGGCTCGATCCTGGCGATGGTCGTGATGGGCACCTTGACCCGGTACGTGGACGGGCGCCTGCTGCTGGCCTTCGGCTTCAGCATGCTCAGCCTGTCCTCCCTGCTGCTGAGCCGCATCAATCTGGAAATATCCATGGTCTCGGTGATCCTGCCGAACCTCATGAACGGCTTCGCCACCGGCTGCATTTTCGTGCCGCTCACCACCATGACCATGGGCCGGCTGGCCAAGGAGGAGATCGGCAACGCCGCCGGCATCTACAACCTGATGCGCAACCTGGGCGGCAGCGTCGGCATCGCGGCCATCATGAGCTTCCTGGTGCGCGGCACCCAGATCCACCAGAACTACCTGGTGGCCCACGTCACCGCCGGCAGTCCCGCCGTGGCCCAGCGGCTCCAGGGCCTGGAGACCCGGCTCTTCCTGGCCGGCGCGAGCCCCCACGAGGCCCATGCCAAGGCCCTGGGCATGCTCTACGGTCTGGTCCAGCGCCAGGCCTCCCTGGCCGCCTATGTGGACAACTTCCGGCTGTTGGGCTACTTAGCCATGCTCTGCATCCCGCTGGCTCTGCTGTTCGGCGGAGTGCGCCGACCGGCCGGCGCCGGCCCCGACCTGATTGCGGAGTAGAATACCAGCGCCCGGAGGCTGAAGTGAGCCAGAATCCCGTCATCACCATCTCCCGCAGCCTCGGCAGCGGCGGCACCGAAGCGGGCTTTCTCGCGGCCCGCCGCCTGGGCTGGCATTTCTGCGACCGGCGCATCCTGCGCCTGACCGCGGAAGCCATGGGCAGCTCCATCTCCGGCCTGGCCGGGCAGGAGGAGCGCCACAGCGGGTTCCTGGACCACATGCTGAACGTCATGGGTTTCGGCTCCCCGGAAGCCCCCTACACCCCGCTGCTGGATCTGCCCATGTACAGCAAGGACCTGTACCACCTGGAGCGGGAGGTGATGCTCAGGATGGTGGCGCACGCGCCGTCGGTGATCGTGGGCCGCGGCGGCTTCTTCGCCCTGAGGCACCTCCCGCGCGCGCTCCATGTGAGCCTCGACGCCGATCCGGATTTCCGCGCCCGGTCCCTGGTGGAGCGCGGCAAACTGCCGGACCTGGAGGCCGCCCGCAAGGCCGTGGAGAGCTCCGACCGGGAACGGGCCGCCTTCATCCGCGCCATTTCCGGGCTGGACTGGCACGATCCCCGGCACTTCCACCTGGTGCTGGATGTGTCCCAGGGCGGTATCGCAGCCTGCGTGGAGCGGATCGTGGCCGAAGCCGAACGCCAGTTCTGAGGTTTCAGTCGATTCGGACCAGCTTGCCGGTAGCCTGGGCGAGCACCTTCCCGGAAGCATCCCGGATCTGGCCTTCCGCAAGGGAGATGCGGCCACGGGTCTGCAGGATCCGGCCGGCGGCCAGGCAGGGTGCGCCGGTGGCGGCGGGAATCCGGAATTTGACGGTTATCTCCCCGGTGACGCATTTGAGGCCGGCGGCGGCGGCCGCCTTGACCATGCTCTCGTCCAGCACCGTGGCCAGCAGCCCCCCATGCACCGTGTCCTGCCAGCCCTGCAGGGAGGCCGGAAACACGACCTCCGCTTCCACGGCCAGGCCCGGCTCGGTTTCCCGGAACTGGAGCCTCAATCCGGCCGGGTTCCCCTGACCGCAAACGAAACAGCCCTGGTCGTCGTTAAAAATGCTCATAACCCTGAATATACACCGGCAGGCCTGGTTGTGCAGGATCGAAGTCCCTGACTTCGTGGGGCCTTTTATCTGTTTCATGAAGATTCTGCGTCTCATGGTCAAAATACAAAAATTTTACAAAAAACTGGCAAATGCCCCCTTGTCCACCCTGCGTTATGAACCATACTTCAATCACCCACTACCTCAGTGCCTTGTTTATCCAAGCATTGAGGTTAATTCTGTAGTCCATAACCAGGCCAGTGAGGCCTGCAAGCGCGTCACGGCTCACCGCGCTTCTCCATGGGTTCTCCCGATCCAGGATGACCCCGGAAGCAGGTGGGACGGGAGGTCAAGTGAACGCTTGGCCGGGGTCATTCTTTGGAAAGGGCTGAACCATGATCATCCTCGAGTTCCGATTCCAGGAGCACTTCCAGAAAGCGTCCACGGTCCTGGAGGCCTGCAAGGTCCAGTTCTTCGCCGAATCCGTGAAGGAAGACTGGCGTCCCAACCGCATCTGCCTGTTCGAGCATGACCTCAGCACCGGGCCCCAGCGAGAGGCCCTGCGCCGGGCCAAGGACTTCGAGAAGGAGGACCAGCGCCTGCTGCGGCGCCGGCCGGTGCCGAACATGGCCCTTCCCTCGTGAGGACGCTCTCCCACTGAACACCCACGCTCCAGGAGGCCGTCATGTTGACCACATCCATCTCCTCCGACTGGCTGGGCCAGGACCCTCAACCCACCGAGACGGGGTTTTCCGAAGACTCCAGCACCCTCCACCTGTCCGGTCCGGCCCGGATGAAGCACGCGAAATTCCACGGCCTCCTCCCCGTGGAGCCGGAGGAAGGAATCGAACAGCTCCGCGCCCGGATCTCGCGCCTGGTGGTCAAGGTTGGCAAGCTGGAGGCCAAGGTGCGCGCCCTCTCCGAGGAGCACACCAAGCTTCGCCTGCTCCTCGCCGAGGCCAATGCCGCCCTCGCCGAAGCCGGCGTCCCGTACCTGCAGGGCAACATCCGGGAGCGGATCAACGCCTACCAGGTCTTCCACGGACTGGCCAAGCTCTATCCGAAATCCCCGGACCGGAGCGTCTGACCGCCCCTGCTCAGCGCGGCGGCACCACCGCCTGAACCCTGCCTTGGGCGGCTTGCAGCGCGGGAAGCCATTTTTTCAAACCGAATGATCGGTTTTTATGCCAAGGCCTGGTTCAGGTCCTCGATGAGGTCGGCCGGATCCTCGATGCCCACCGACAGGCGGATGAGCCCGTCGCTGTTGCCCGGCACGTTGCTGTCGAGGTGCTGTTCGCTCATGGAGTCCTCCTCAGGTGGAAGACCTCCGCCGTTCCTGTGCGAATAATCTAAGTGCGTCAGTCCATGACTGCTCGGCATCTTTCCCGCGGCTCACGCCACGGGCAGGATTTGGCACCACGCTCCCGCGAGCAGGTTGCCAAGGTTTCACAGGGCCCATCCCTCCACCTTTCTGGATATCGCGCTATGGAACTGACAAAGATCCCTTGGAAAGACAAGCTACACCCAAGGGCCGGAACCGGCAAGACAAAACTGCTATTATCTTGTTTGTGTTTAACACTTGGATTATAATAGCCAAATCCGTTGGAAAATCTTCTCATCGAGCCACAAACTGAAGCTCAAGACCCCGGTGCCATTCCCTTCGGGAATGGACCCTGTTCTCCTTTGTCAGATTTTATGGGGCTGGTTAAATTATGCATACTACATTCAGGACCAGGCTGCCCCTATGGATCATGCCAATCCTGGTCATTGTCCTGCTGACCCTCAATTGGAGTTCCTACCTTTTCATTCATAAGGTTAGCTACCTCGTGTTGGTTACGGGGGGCATCACGCTGATCAACGCCCTGATGATCGTCCTGGCATCCCGGCGCATGATCGAAGAAATCTCCGAGCGCAAGAGGTTCGAGGGGGAGTTCCGGGCCTCGGAAGGCAAGTTCTCCAGCATCTTCCACCTGAGTCCCGATGCCATCGACCTCACCCAGCTGGAAACCGGCCTTTCCCTTGAAATCAACCGATGCTACGAAAAGATGTACGGCTACTCCCGGGAGGAGCTCCTGGGCCATTCGACCCTTCCCGAGGACCTCGGGCTGTGGCAGAAAAAGCAAGACCGGGACCGGCACATCGCCGACCTGAAGGCCAACGGGGTCTCCCTTGGCCTGGAGGCGTGCATGCGGCGCAAGGACGGGAGCACCTTCATCGCGCTCATCTCCTCCGCGATCCTGGATATCAACGGTCAGCGCTGCAACCTTTCCGTGGCCAGGGACATCACCGACCGGAAACGCGCCGAGGAGGAGCTGCGCAAGCTGAACCTTGAACTGCGGAAAAGCGAGGCCCAGAAACGGGCCATGATCAACGCGATCCCCGATATCATCTTCACCTACGGCAGGGACGGGGAGTATTTGGCCATCCAGGCGGCGGACTCGAGCCTGCTGATCCTTCCCAAGGAACAACTGCTCCACCGGAAAGTGACCGAGGTCCTGCCCGGCCCGATCGCGGACCGGTTCATGAGGACCATCGAGGCTGTCCTGGCCACGGATACCGTCCAGGAATTGAACTACCTGCTGCCGGTCGCTTCCGGGGAATATGCGTTCGAGGCCAGGCTGGCGCCCCTGACCAGGGATACGGTCCTCGCCATCGTGCGGGACGTCACGGAAAAGCTCCGGATGGAGCAGAGGCAGCGCGAACTCCAGGCCCAGTTGGAGCAGACCCAGAAGATGGAAAGCCTGGGCAGTCTGGCCGGCGGGGTCGCCCACGACATGAACAATGTCCTGGCGGCCATCCTGGCCATGGTTTCGGTCCTCGATGGGAATCCATCGGACGCGCCAACCCGGAAGGAAGCCTTGGCCACCATCGCCCGGGCCTGCACCCGGGGCCGGAATGTGGTCAAGAGTCTCCTTTATTTTGCCCGGAAGGGGCTGGAGACGGTGGGTCCGGTCCATCTCAACAGCATCGCGGGCGAGGTGGTCCACCTGCTCAGCTACACCACCCTGAGTCGGGTCCAGATCATCACCAGCTATGAAGAGCCGTTGGGCCTGATCGAAGGCGACGAAGGTGCCCTGAGCCACGCGATGCTCAACCTTTGCGTCAACGCGGTGGATGCCATGCCTGAGGGCGGCACCCTGGAGATCAGGAGCCGCCAGCGCGAGGGGTGGGGCATCGAGGTCAGCTTCAAGGACTCCGGAACGGGCATGAGCCCTGAGGTCATGAACAAGGCCATGGAGCCCTTCTACACCACCAAGCCTGTGGGCAAGGGGACCGGCCTGGGCCTGGCCATGGTCTACGGAACGGTTCAAGCCCATAACGGCACCTTCGAGATCAGAAGCGAAGTGGGCCGGGGCACCGAAGTCATTCTGGGCTTTCCCTATCTCCCGGGAACCTCAGGTGTGGCGGCGGCCCCCAGGGAGGAATCGGCCCCCATCACCTCAGGTGCCGAAGGATCCTTGAATATCCTCCTGGTGGATGATGATGAACTCATTCGCATGTCGGTCGCCCCCATGCTCATGGCCCTCGGCCATCACGTGGAGACCGCTGAAAGTGGCCAGGAGGCCTTGGACCGGATCCAGAATGGCCTGCCGGTGGATCTGGTGATCCTGGACATGAACATGCCTGGTCTCAACGGCGCCCAGACCCTGGCGCGCCTTCAGATCCTCCGGCCCCGCCAGGCCGTGCTCATGGCCACTGGCTACAGCGATGATTCCATGGGCCTGCTCCTCAAGGAGCATCCGAATGTGCACAGCCTGCGGAAACCCTTCAGCATGAACGAAATCCGCACCAAGTTCGAGTCCATGCACTGCCTGAGGAAGAAGCTCGGCCTGCCGGAATGACCACCACCGGGTCACCACCAGACCTCGGCCTGGACGCCATAGTTGGTGCCGCTGGTCCTGCCGGCGAAGGTGCCGTTGGCGAAGGTCTCGGCGCCGGCGGCGTCCAGGCCGGCCTGGTTGGCCACCTGGTTCCAGCTGGCGTTGGTGACGAACAGGCGGAGCTGGGGCACGGACAGGAACTTCGGCTCGGGCCGCCACACCACGCCGAGGGTGGTCTTCAGCAGGTGGCCGGTGTCCCCGGCAGCCGCGCTGACCGTGCCGCTGGGCGCATAGTCGTCGGCGTACTTCACCCGGTCCAGGCCGGCCTCCAGGACCAGGCTGAAGTGCCTGGTCACGAACCACATGGGGCGGGCGCCCAGGGAGGTCCAGATGGTCCTGGAGCCGCTGGCGTCCCGGCTGTTCTGGTAGGTGCCCACGGCCTGCATGGCGAAGCTGGTGTCCAGGGCGATGGTCAGGGCGTCCACCACCCGCAGGGTCCTGTTGGCGGTGGTCAGGGACGGGTCGGGGCCGGGGCCGGAGCCCCAGCCCGGCTCGTTCAGAGGCGTGGAAGCGCCGGTGCCATAGCCGACGCTGAGGGTGTTGTCGCCGCCCAGGACCGGGCTCTGGATATGCTCCAGGTAGATGGACACGCCATTGTTGGCGTTGGCCACCCCGCTTCCGGTGGCCGGGTTGGCGGCGGGGGTGCTGCCGGCGAGGGAGGCGGAACTGTAGGGCCTGGCCCGGGCGAACTCCAGGCCCAGGCTCAGGGTGCCGCCGGGATTGGTCTTCAGGTCCGAGAGGCGGAAGGCGTGGGTCCCCACCACGTTCTGGCCGTTGACCGTCTGCGTGACCGGGCCGGTATTCAGGTTGCTGGTGTTGTCGGTCTGGATATAGGCATAGTGCAGTTTGGCGAAGCCCAGGTCGATGTTCTCGATGCCGCCGCCGATGCCCTGGTTGGTCCAGGTGTAGAAATCGACGATCTCGATGTGGTGGCGGTTGTAGTAGCGCTTGCCGATCCACAGGTCCGCGCCCCGGAAGGCGGCGCTGTCGCCCAGGACGCCCTTGGCCTCGACCCAGTACTGGGACATGTCGAAATCCCGGGTGGAACTGGCCGTGCCCACCGTTTCGGCATTCTGGCCCGCCGAGTAGGGATTCCAGAACTGGGCCATGGTGCAGATCCTGAAACGGGCCCCGTCCTTGTCCCAGACCACGGCGTCGGCTTCCAGCTCGCCATAGTCCTCGGCCTCGTTGCCGAACCGGTACTTGGTCGCCGCGCCGGGCAGCCAGAACGCCGCCAGCTCGCCCCCCGCCGAACTCACCCCGGAGCCGCCGCGGAAGTAGCCGTGGAATTCCACCGGGAGGGGGGTGTCGGCCCGCATCGACAGGCACGCCGACACCAGCGCTGCCAGCAGAACCACGCGACGTCTCATCTGCCCTCCAGTGCTTTTGCCAACTGCCCCGTCCCAACCCGGCCTGATGCATTTCCTATTCCACTTATTCACTTAAGCTAAAACCAATAAATTAACGCATTCCCGCCCCGTGGGCCGACCCGTTGGCCGGTCATTTCTGTCAATTTGATTTGTTCACCAGATCGTATTGAAGGGACCAAGGCGTTTCCCATCGTCGAACCCCTGCACCTCATCACCCATGACGAGGCGTTGCGGGGTTATCCGGCCAGCATCCATTTCGTGTAGCGCGGTCCGACAGCTCGAGCTTGCTCAGCCTTGGTTGCCTTACTCGTCCTTGGCCCGGAGCAGTTCCGGGTGCTGCTTGACCAGAGCCTGGATCCGCTCCACCTGGCCGGCCCGGGCCGCCTCGTGGATCTCGCCGCCGCGGGCCACTCTGAACCCCATTTCCAGGGTTGTTTTCCTTTGAGGCGTGGGCGAGTCCACTGACAGACAGCGCCTTTTTTGATCAGCCAAACTTTGTCCCAAGGGTGCCATGCTGTATTCAACCTCTTCATTTCTTAACATCCCATCGAGGTATTGCCGATGTACAGCTTCAAGAATGATTACAGCGAATGCGGGCACCCCCGGATCCTCCAGGCTTTGCTGGAAACCAACCTGGAACAGGTCCAGGGCTACGGGGAGGACCGCTTCACCCTGGAGGCGGTGGAGCTGATGCGCAGGCGCATGGACCGCGGCGACGTGGACATCCACCTGTTCTCCGGGGGCACCCAGACCAACCTCACCGCGCTCTCGGCCTTCCTGCGTCCGCACGAGGCCGCCGTGGCCGCCCGCACCGGGCACATCCTGGTCCACGAGACCGGCGCCATCGAGGCCACCGGGCACAAGGTCCTCGCCATCGACTCGGACGACGGCAAGCTGCGGCCCGACCAGTTGCAGGCCGTGCTGGATCTCCACAGCGACGAGCACATGGTCAAGCCCCGGCTGGTCTACCTGTCCAACTCCACGGAAATCGGCTCGATCTACCTCAAGGATGAACTGGAGCAGCTGAGCCGGTTCTGCCGGGAGCATGACCTCTATCTCTACCTTGACGGCGCGCGGCTCGGCTCGGCCCTGTGCTCCGAGGAGAACGACCTGACCCTGCCCGACATCGCCCGTCTGACCGACGCCTTCTACATCGGCGGCACCAAGAACGGCGCCCTGATCGGGGAAGCCCTGGTCATCGGCCGGGACAGCCTGAAGCAGGAGTTCCGGTTCCACATCAAGCAGAAGGGGGCGCTGCTGGCCAAGGGGCGGCTGCTGGGCGTCCAGTTCCTGGAACTGTTCCGGGACGACCTGTACTTCGACCTGGCCCGCCATGCCAACGCCATGGCCGCCCTCATGCGGGACGGCATCACCCGGCTGGGCTACGGATTCCTGACCCACTCGCCTTCCAACCAGATCTTCCCGATCCTGCCCAACCGGATGATCGACCGACTGGCGGAGCACTTCGAGTTCCACATCTGGAGCAAGGCCGGGGAAGAGGCCTCCGCCATCCGGCTGGTGACCTCCTGGGCCACCCAAGAGGACGCGGTGGCGGCCTTCCTGGCGGAGTTCGCGGCCGCACAGGGTTGAGCGCCACTCGTCAATGCCGCCGGAGGTTGAAGGATGCCGCCATGTCCCATGTGACCCTCAAGAACAGCTATCAGCGCCTGTCGGACCGGCTCAACAAGTTCCCCCAAGGGGCGCCCCCGTCGGAACTGCTGTTCCGGATCCTGGAAGTGCTCTTCACCCCGAAGGAGGCGGCCCTGGTGGCCCTGCTCCCCATCAAGCCGTTCAACGTCGCGGCCGCCGCGAAGATCTGGCGCCGGCCCGCGGCGGAAGCCCGGAAGGTCCTGGAGGACCTGGCGTCCCGGGGCATGCTCCTGGACCTGGAGCTTCGGGGCGAGCAGATCTTCGTGCTGCCGCCGCCCATGGCGGGGTTCTTCGAGTTCTCCATGATGCGGGTCGGCAACAGCTACGACCAGAAGCTCCTGGCGGAGCTGTTCCACCAGTACCTGAACGTGGAAGAGGACTTCGTGAAGGGCCTGTTCGCGGGCGGCGAAACCCAGCTGGGCCGGGTGTTCGTGAACGAGATGGCGCTGGCCGGAGACAACGCCCTCTGGGTGCTGGACTACGAGAGGGCGTCGGCGGTGATCCGCACCGCCTCCACCATGGGGGTGGGCACCTGCTACTGCCGGCACAAGATGGAGCACCTGGGCAAGGCCTGCTCCGCGCCCATGGAAATCTGCATGACCTTCAACGGCACCGCCCGCTCCCTCATCAAGCACGGCATCGCCCGGGCGGTGGACGCCCAGGAAGGCATGGACCTCCTGGACGCGGCCCGGAACCAAGGTCTGGTGCAGTTCGGGGAGAACGTCCGCGACCAGGTGGCCTTCATCTGCAACTGCTGCGGCTGCTGCTGCGAGGCCATGCTCGCCGCCAAGCGCTTCGCCGTGCTGAACCCCATCGCCACCACCAGCTTTCTGCCCCGGGTGGGGGAGGATCAATGCAACGGCTGCGGTAAATGCGTGACCGCCTGCCCGGTGGAGGCCATGGGCCTTGTCGCCGCCGGCGATCCCCACCATCCAAGGCGGCTGAAGGCGCGGCTCGACGCCTCCCTGTGCCTGGGCTGCGGGGTCTGTGTCCGGGCCTGTCCCCGCGGGTCCCTGGCGCTCACCGCCCGGCCGGCCCGGGTGGTCACCCCGGTCAACAGCGCCCACCGGGCGGTGCTGATGGCCATCGAAAGGGGCAAGCTGCAGAACCTCATCTTCGACAACCAGGCCCAGTGGAGCCACCGGGCCATGGCCGCCATCCTGGGCGTGATCCTCAAGCTCCCGCCCATCAAGCAGGTGCTGGCCAACCAGCAGATGAAGTCCCGCTACCTGGGCCGGCTGCTGCAGCCGCGGGATTTCGTCCGCCGGGGGCCCGGCTGATCCACGAATCCGGGCTCTACACGCTTTCGTGAACTGAGATGAGTGAAGGACCTAGGAGCCTGACCAAGTAAAGGT
>PLUC01000247.1 GCA_003165415.1 Holophagaceae bacterium | reverse complement strand
CAAACGCTTCGGACTTTCCGCCCGCAGCTTGCGTGTACGGAAAGTGCGAAGCGAAAGTGTTGGTCGTCGCCTGGCCGGGGGACCCGAGTTGAGTCGTCGCCAAGCCGAGGGACCCGGACGGACCATTCCAGAGCCACCGGCAGGTCATGATGGAATGGGATGGAATGTCCAAACTGCAAGCCATGTCCGGGCTTTGCCCGGGCATGGCGTGGGGGAGTCTGAGGGGATGAGACGCATGCGTCGAATAAGAGCGAGCACCGCGAGCGGGCGGACCCCATCAGTCATAATCAGTGCAGCGGCAGCAGGATCTCCTCCAGGGCGCGCTTGGGCACGTGGTGGACCCCGGCCGCGTCGCGCCAGTACTTGACGTCGCCGTCCGGCCCCACCGTCTCGATCCGGACCTTCTCCACCGGCTTGCCCAGGGCGATCACCAGCAGGATCTCCAGGTGGGCCGGGATGCCAAGGATCTGCTGGAGCCGGTCCCGTCTCACCGACCCGATGATGCAGCCGCCCAGCCCCTGGCTGGTGGCGCCCAGGAGGATGCTCTGGCAGGCGATGCCGGGATCCGCCCCGAACTCCCGGGTGAGGTTCTGGTCACCCAGCACCAGGATGTACGCCGAGGGCCGTTCCCCCGCCACCGGTCCGGGCCAGTCGGGCAGGTAGCCCGCCCAGGCCAGCTCCGGGAAGATCCGGGCGTTCCAGTCCCGGTCGTTGCAGGGCATGAACTTCAGGGGCTGCAGGTTGCGCCCGGACGGGGACAGGCGGGCCAGGTCCACCAGGTCTTCCAGTACCTCCATGGGGACGGCATGGCTTTCCTGGAAGCGGCGGTAGCTCCGGGTCTGGCGGACCAGTTCTTTCATGTTCATGGGGCATTTCTCCTGAACCAGTGTATCGCCCGCGGGAATCGATCGAAATGACCGCCAAGCTGTTTCATGTTGATCCAGCCGGCCCTTGCGTTGAACCTTCGCTGTCATGCAAGTAATTGCGGAAAATGCGTTTAGGGAATGGCACAAAAGCTGCCCCTTGCCTGCTCTCCTTCCTGAAAGGAATACTGTCATGGACCTCCTGCTCCTCATCATCGCGATCGTCGGCATCGTATTCGGTGTCATCTTCTTCTTGTACGGAAAGCGGCAAGGCTCAAAGCGGTCCACGGCCGTGACCCTGGTCCGTGGGGTGATGCAGCGCACGGAGGGGATCCTGGCCGGAATCAGGCCCTCGATTACCGATCCAGCCATGATTTCAGCCATCAATGACGGCATTGCGGCCATCACCAAGGCTTCAAAACAGCTGGAAGCTCTTTAGCACCGTTGGATCCGTTCGGGACGCAGCGGCCGTTCCGGGCACAAGCAACCGTAGCGAAGCAAGCTCCGCAATGGTTGCTAGGAGGAATTCGTACCAGCGGCCCTGGGTGCGGCACCATCCGGACCGGGCGGCTGTCGGGAATTAGTTTTAAATTTCAAGAAAACCAATTGAAAAATCCAATCAAACGGGTAGGGTCGTCTGGCATCATCAGGATCTTCAAATTCCCTGTGCATGCCCCAGGAGGTTCCATGAACCTTTACCGATCGATCCCCGCCGTTCTTTTTTCCTGTCTGGTGGCAGGCGCCCAGACGTTCACGCCCGCCCAGGCTGAAAACATCGTCAAACGGGCCATTGTCTATGCCCAGGAGAACGGCATGGACAAATTGATCGCCCAGACCAACCAGGCCGACGGCCGCTTCCACGTGGGGTCGGGAAGCGAGCTGTATTTGATCATCCTGGACAAGGACGGCATCCTGAGGGCCAACGGCTATAAGAAGGATCTGGTGGGAACCGACCGCATGGTGGTCAAGGACCCTGACGGGAAGTTCTACATGCGCGAGGTGCTCAAGATGGCGAATACCAAGGGTTCCGGGTGGGTGGACTACAAATTTCCCAACCCCCTCACCAACAAGGTGGAACAGAAGACCACCTATTGCGAAGCCTTCAAGGGCTATGCGATATGCTGCGGAATCTACAAGAAATAGCGGGGCCTCACCACCGCGGTTGGCCAGGGTTAACATTTACAAACCATGAGGTTCTGGATAGGCTTGCCGGGAATCCTGCATGGGACATCCAACAAGACACATAAACAAATCATTACGGACCGTCCGAGTCGCGGGAAAACACCAGAGGAGCCTATCCATGGAAAGCAAGCCGGTCCGCATCCTGAGTCTCACGGTGCTCGTTTGTTCCCTCGGCTACTTCGTGGACATGTTCGACCTGCTGCTGTTCCCCATCCTCCGGCAGCCCAGCCTCACCTCCATGGGCATCATCGGGCCCGCGCAGATCGTGGCCTACCGCAACCTCCTGAATTCGCAGATGATCGGGATGCTGCTGGGCGGGATCTTCTGGGGCATGCTGGGGGACAAGAAAGGCCGGCTGTCCACCCTGTTCGGCAGCATCGCGCTCTATTCCATCGCCAACATCGCCAATGCCTTCGTGCACACCACCAGTGCCTACATGGTCTGGCGCTTCATCTCCGGCTTCGGTCTGGCCGGTGAGCTGGGCGCGGCGGTGACCCTGGTCAGTGAGCTCCTGCCCAAGGAAAAGCGCGGCTACGGCACCACCATCGTGGCCGCGACCGGGATCTTCGGCACCGTCATGGCGGGCCTGGTGGGCAAGTACCTGCCCTGGCGCACCGGCTACCTGGTGGGCGGCGGCCTGGGGCTGTTCCTGCTGGTGCTGCGGTTCGGCCTGCGGGAAAGCGGCATGTTCAAGCAGATGCACACCACCACCGTCTCCAAGGGCAACTTCTTCATGCTCTTCACGAGCACGGAGCGGCTGGGCCGCTACCTGCGCTGCATCCTCATCGGCCTGCCCACCTGGTTCACGGTCGGCATCCTCATCAACCTTTCGCCTGAATGGGCGCCGAAGATGGGCGTGACCGGCCCGGTCGCCGCCGGCACCGCCGTGGCCTTCACCTACACCGGCATCACCCTGGGCAGCTTCGCCTCCGGGTTCCTCAGCCAGGTGTGGGGCAGCCGCAAGAAGGTAGTCGGCCTATTCATCCTGCTGACCCTGGCCGGGATCATCTTCTTCCTCACCGTCCACGGCCTCAGCCCCGCGATGTACTACATGCTGGCCCTGTACCTCGGCCTCACCACCGGCTACTGGGCCGTGTTCGTCACCATCGGCGCCGAGCAGTTCGGCACCAACCTCCGCTCCACGGTCGCCACTACCGTGCCCAACTTCGTGCGCGGGGCGGTGCCGCTCATCACCGGCAGCTTCGTTGCCATGCAGGCCACCATGGGCTTCCACGGCAGCGCCGCGATCGTAGGCGGGGTATGCTTCCTGCTGGCTCTGGGCTCCCTGGTGGGCCTGCGGGAAACCCACGGGCTGGATCTGGATTACATGGAATAACTGGGTCAGCCGTTGGGCTGGCCCTCCATGCGGGCCCAGGAGTCCTTCAGGCTGACGGTGCGGTTGAACACCGGCGCGCTGGGCCTGGAGTCCAGGTCCACCACGAAATAGCCCAGGCGTTCGAACTGGAAGTGCTCGCCGGGCTTGGCTCCGCCCAGGACGGGCTCCAGGCGGGCCTGGGCCAGCACCTCGCAGCTGCCGGGGTTGAGCCCCTGGCGCCAGTCACTGCCCTCGGGCACGTCCATGGGGTCCTTGGCGGTGAACAGCCGGTCGTAGAGCCGCACCTCCGCCTTCACCGCGTGGGCGGCGGACACCCAGTGCAGGGTGCCCTTCACCTTGCGCCCGTCGGGGGCGTCCCCGCCCAGGGACGCGGGATCCCAGGTGCAGTGCAGTTCCACCACGGTGCCGGCGGCGTCCTTGACCAGGCTGGTGCAGCGCACCAGGCAGGCGTTCTTCAGCCGCACTTCGGCCCCCGGGGCCAGCCGGAACCACTTCTTGGGCGCCGTCTCCTGGAAGTCCTCCTGCTCGATGAACAGCTCGCGGCCGAACGGGACCTTGCGCCGTCCCATCTGGGGGTCGTCCGGATGGTTGGCCACGTCCAGCCAGTGCAGCTCGCCTTCGGCCATGTTGTCGATCACCAGCTTCAGCGGCCGCAGCACGGCCATGGCCCGCCTGGCCTTCACGCTCAGGTCCTCGCGCACGCAGTGCTCCAGCAGGCCCACGTCCGCCACCATGTCCCGCTTGGCCACGCCCACCTTGTCGGCGAAGGCCCGGATGCTTTCGGGGGTGTAGCCCCGGCGGCGCAGGCCGGTGATGGTGGGCATGCGGGGATCGTCCCAGCCGCGCACGTGGCCTTCCTTCACCAGCTCCAGCAGCCGGCGCTTGCTCATGACGGTGTAGGTGAGGTTGAGCCGGGCGAACTCGATCTGCCGGGGCAGGGGGCGCTGGAAGAACTTGCCGTCCACGTCCTGTTCCAGGAACCAGTCGTACAAGGGACGGTGGTCCTCGAACTCCAGGGTGCAGATGGAGTGGGTGATCCGCTCGATGGCGTCACTCACCCCGTGGGCATAGTCGTACATGGGGTAGATCGGCCAGGCGTGGCCGGTGCGGTGGTGCTGGACCCGGCGGATCCGGTACATCAGGGGGTCGCGCAGGTTCATGTTGGCGCTGGCCATGTCGATCCTCGCCCGCAGCACCCGGGCGCCGTCCTCGAAGGCGCCGGCGCGCATGGCCCGGAACAGCTCCAGGTTCTCGGCCACGCTCCGGTCCCGGTAGGGGCTGGGCCGGCCCGGCTTGAAGAAGTTGCCCCGGTAGTCCCGGATCTCCTCGTCGGAAAGGTCGCACACATAAGCCTTGCCGGTCTCCACCAGGTACTCGGCGTAGTCGTAGAGGAACTGGAAATAGTCGGAGGCGTAGTACTCCCCGGCCCATTCGAAGCCCAGCCAGCGCACGTCCTCGCGGATGGAGTCCACGTACTCCACGTCCTCCTTGGCCGGGTTGGTGTCGTCGAAGCGCAGGTTGGTGGTGCCGCCGTACTTCCTGGCCTGGCCGAAATTGATGCAGATGGACTTGGCGTGGCCGATGTGCAGGTAGCCGTTGGGCTCGGGCGGGAACCGGGTGCAGATGCGCCCGCTGTGCTTGTCGTCGGCCAGGTCCGCTTCCATGATCTCTTCGATGAAGTTGCGGCTGCGGTTTTCGGGAAGGGGGGTTTCGGTGGTCATGGCGGCTTTCATCAGTTAGAGCCAGGGCTGGAGACGGGCGGCGACCTGGTCGGCGCCGAGCAGGGTCAGGGTGTCGAAGATGGGCGGGCTCACGGTGCGGCCGGTGAAGGCCACCCGCAGCGCCTGGGCCAGGTCCTTGAGCTTGAGGCCATGCCTGGCCAGGATCCGGTCGAAGCCGGCCTTGAGCGCGTCGTGGCCGTAGTCGGTGAGGGCGCACACCTCCCCCAGGGCCGGCTTCACCGCGGGCACCATGAACTTCTCCAGATCTGCCGGGTTGAACACCTGGGGCGGTTCGAACAGGAAAGCGAGGTTGTCGGCGATGTCCTTCAGGGTGGCCCGGTTCTTGTTGCAGCCGATGGCCAGGGCCTTCCACGCGTCGGGCTTGGCCATCCAGGCCGCCTCCTGCCCGCGCAGGCGGTACTGCCAGCGCAGGTGCGGCTCGATCTCCCGCCAGTCCAGGCGCTGGATCAGCTTCTGGTTGACCCAGGTGAGCTTGTCCAGGTCGAACACCGCGGCGCTCTTCTGGATGTCGGCCAGATCGAACATCTCGATCATCTGCTGGTCGGTGAGCAGCTCCTCCTCGGCGCTTTCGGCGGCCTTGCCGTCCAGCCGCGGGGTCCAGCTCAGCCTGGCCAGGGTCAGGCGCACGGCGGCGGGCAGGAAACCCAGGTCGCGGAACTCGGTGATGCTGGCGGCGCCGTGGCGCTTGGACAGCTTGGCCTTGTCCTTGCCGAGGATCATGGGCACGTGGGCGAAGGCCGGCAGTCCGTAGCCCAGGGCCTGGTAGAGGGCGATCTGCTTGGGGGTGTTGGCCACGTGGTCGTCGCCCCGCACCACATGGGTGACCATCATGTCGGTGTCGTCCACCACCACGCAGAAGTTGTAGGTGGGCGTGCCGTCCATGCGGGCGATGATCCAGTCGTCCAGGCTGTCGGCGGGGACGGCGATCCGGCCCTTGACCAGGTCGTCCAGGACGATCTCCCCGGTGCGGGGCATGGTCAGGCGGATGGTGGCCGGCTCCGAATCGTCGTAGTGCCGGTCCCGGCAGCGGCCGTCATACAGGAACGGCCGGCCCTGCTTTTCGGCTTCGGCCCGGCGCTGGTCCAGTTCCTCCCGGGTACAGCGGCAGCGGTAGGCCTTGCCCTGGTCCAGCAGCTGCCTGATCTTGGCCCGGTAGAGGTCCATGCGCAGCATCTGCCGGTACGGGCCGTGGGGGCCCCGGAAGGCGTTGGGGTCGCCCGGCACCGGGCCCTCGTCCCAGTCCAGCCCCACCCATGCCATGCCTTCTTCGATGATGCGGATGTTGTCGTCGGTGGAGCGGCTCAGGTCGGTGTCCTCCACCCGCAGGATGAAGGTCCCCCGGTGCTTCCGGGCCAGCAGCCAGCAGAACAGCGCCGTGCGGACGCCTCCGATGTGGAGCATCCCCGTGGGGCTGGGGGCGAACCGGGTGACGACGGGCTGGGACATTCATACCTCGGGGACAAGTCCATCCCCTAGTTTGCCCCATGTCCCCTATTTGAGGTAAAGCTTCAGACGGATCTCCACCGGGGACTCGCCGCTGAACAGGCTCCGGTCCAGCACCACCGGCACTTCCACCACGCTGTTGCCGATGTGCTCGCCCCCCGGCCTGGGCACGCCCCCGCCCTCGGTCACCGGCAGTTCCTCGATCTCTTCCAGCATCTCCCCCGCCCCCAGGTCCTCCACCTCCAGCGGTCCGGAGGTGGTGGCGCGGCCCGCGCCCGGGCGCTGGGGCGCGCTGGTGGCCCCGGGCGGCTGGCTGAACAGCTCCGGGGCGGCGGACTCCACGGCCCCGCCGTACTTCTCGGTCAGGCGCTTGAGCACCAGCAGGGCCACCCCCTTGAGGGTCTCCCGCACCCCTTTGCCCTGGGTGGCGCAGGCTTCGAAGGTGGGGGCGCCGAACCGGTTGATCTCCCGGTCCAGGGTCTCCACCGGCAGGGCGTTGGGGGTGTCCCGCTTGTTGAACTGGATGACGTGGGGCAGCTTCTCCAGCTCCGAGCCCTGCTCCTTGAGGTTCTCGACGAGGTTCTGGTAGCTCTCCTTGTTGCCGTCCAGGGCCTGGGCCTGGGAGTCGGCCACGAACACCACGGCATCGGCGCCCCGGAGCACCAGCTTCCGGGTAGCGTCGTAGAACACCTGCCCGGGAACGGTGTAGAGCTGGATCCGGGTCTTCATGCCCCGCACCGTGCCCAGCTCGATGGGCAGGAAGTCGAAGAACAGGGTCCGGTCGGTCTGGGTGGCCAGGGACAGCATCTTGCCCCGCCCATCCTGGGGCAGACCGTCGTACACCGTCTGCAGGTTGGTGGTCTTGCCGCACAGCCCGGGACCGTAATAGACGATCTTCGCGGTCAGCTCTTTGGTCGCCGCATTATAGAGAACCATGTTGCCTCCGCGCTGGAGAGTGCATGCCAGCTTGGCTGATGGTGGGGGCCCAGGTCAAGGTTGAAGCCGGAACCGGGGAGGGCCCATTTTCTTCCACGCCGGGAATTTGCAATGCAGGTGACAGATCATTAAACTTCACTTTACATCCTGCCGAAAAAGGGGAGTCCATGGCCAAGCTGCTCGTCCAAGAGGGTAATGGAGCGCGGGAGTTCGAGCTGGTCGACCTGGAGGTGAACATCGGGCGCGAACTGGATAATACCCTGCGCCTGTCCGATCCCAGCATTTCCCGTCACCACGCGGTCATCCGGCTGGGCCAGGACGGCTACGAGATCCACGATCTCCAGAGCAGCAACGGGGTGCTCCTGAACGGGAACAAGGTGCCGTCCGGCCCCCTGCACGACGGGGACCGGATCACCCTGGGCCAGATGCAGCTCACCTTCGTGGACCCCCCCAGGCCCGCGGCGGGCCCGGCCAACCCCCTGGGCACCGTGCGCATGGACGCCGATGCCCTGGCCAAGCTCTGGGCCGGCCCGCCCCAGGAAGCCCCGCCCGCGGAGGCCCCCGCGGTTCCGCCGCAGGTGGCACCCGCAGTTCCGCCGCAGGAGGCCCCCGCGGTGCCCCTCCTGGCGGCCGGCGGCAGCCCCGTGCGGGGCGGTCTCCTCAGCCGCTTCATGGCCGCCCTGTCCAGGTTGTTCGCTAGGTCATAGTCATCACAGCCACATATCTCTATCCCATAAACCATGCAAGAAGGAGTACCGATGCCTGCGCTCAAGAACGTCCTGGCGGTCATTCTCGGGGGCGGGCGGGGCAGCCGCCTCTATCCCTTGACCAAGATGCGCTCCAAACCGGCCGTGCCCATCGCCGGCAAGTACCGCCTCATCGACATCCCCCTCAGCAACTGCATCAACTCCGGGATCTACCGCATCCACGTGCTCACCCAGTTCAACTCGGTCTCGCTCCACCGGCACATCACCAACAGTTTCCAGTTCGACGCCTTCCACACCGGGTGGGTGCAGGTGCTCGCCGCGGAGCAGACCCTGGCCAGCGAGGCCTGGTACCAGGGCACCGCCGACGCGGTGCGCAAGCAGTTGTTCGAGATCCAGAGCGCGGGCTCGGAGCACGTGCTGATCCTGGCGGGGGACCATCTCTACCAGATGGACTACGGCCCGATGGTGGAGTACCACGAAGCCAAGGGCGCGGACATCACCATCGCCGCCCAGCCCGTGGGCGTCCACGAGGCGGACCGCTTCGGCCTGCTCCACCGCGGGCCGGACGGCCGGATCACCACCTTCGTGGAAAAGCCCAGGGACCCCGAGGTCCAGGCCCGGATGGTCAGCCGGGACGACCCGGAGCGCCCCTACCTGGGCTCCATGGGGATCTACCTCTTCAAGACCCAGGTGCTGGTGGACCTGCTCACCCGGCACCCGGACTTCGACGATTTCGGCCACCACATGATCCCCCACAGCATCAGCCAGCAGGCGGTCTACGGCTTCGACTTCGACGGCTACTGGCAGGACATCGGCACCATCCGCTCCTTCTACGACACCAACCTGGAGCTGACCGTGCCCAACGCGCGGTTCAACTTCTACGACGCCCATCACCCCATCTACACCCATTCCCGCTTCCTGCCCGGCTCCATCGTGGAGGACAGCCGGCTCACGGACACGCTCCTGACCGAAGGCTGCGTGATCCACAAGGCCGAGATCAACCACGCCATCATCGGCCTGCGCAGCCAGATCGGCCCCGGCACCCTGATCAAGGACAGCATCGTCATGGGCGCGGACTACTACCAGCGCAAGCACAGCGCCGTTCCCCTGGGCATCGGCGCCAACTGCCACATCGAGGGGGCGATCCTGGACAAGAACGTCAGCCTCTCCCACGACGTGGTCATCAAGCCCTTCCCCCGCGGCACCGAGATGGACCAGGGCGACTGGGTGGTCCAGGACGGCATCGTGGTCATCCCCAAGGGCACCACCCTCCCCGCCGGCACCCGCATCGGACCGGACTGAGG
The DNA here is from genome assembly GCA_003165415.1 of Holophagaceae bacterium. Classification (GTDB taxonomy): domain Bacteria; phylum Acidobacteriota; class Holophagae; order Holophagales; family Holophagaceae; genus Mesoterricola. Next base: position 15,529 of record PLUC01000247.1, on the reverse strand, counting down.
GCCCGGAGCCAGCGGGTGGATTCGCTGCCCTGCGGCATCACCCGGCAGGAATGGCTGCGGCTGGCATCAGGCGGTCGAGAAATGGGTTGCTGAAGATCCGGGCGGGGTCGTAGCGGTCCATTGCGGCCAGGGCTGCGTTCCAGCCGGCGCCGAAGGAGTCCGGGAGGGTGGTCTCCAGGAAGCCGGCACTGGTCCAGGCTCCGCGCCCGGTGTAGCCCCAGCCCTTGGACCACTCGGCCCGGACCCCGGCGTAGTCCCCCGTATAGTTGCCCAGGATCCAGGCCTCCAGTTCAGTCTTGAAGGTGTCCGCCCCGGGGGTGCCGGGAAAGGTGAGGGCGTCCAGCCAGACGGCGCAATCCCAGTCAGGCTGGTCGTGCCTGGGGCTGAGCGCGGAGAGTTGGGGCTCCAGCGCCCCGGGCAGCAGGACCTCGCCTGCCTGGTTCAGGCCGGTGACCCGGATCTCGACGGGGCCGTTCATGGGGTACTGGCCCCGGCCCTGGTACTGGAGGATCAGGTCCTTGTAGGCGGCGCAGTATTCGCTGACCACCCGCTGGATGTTGTTCCTGCGGGTGAGTACCGCGTAGCCGTTCTCGGCCAGGCGCAGGGTCGTGGGCTTCACGTAGAGGGTGGAAAAGCGGGAGGGCCCCCAGATGTCCCAGGTGCCGGTGAGGATCAGGCCGGAGCCCACCGCCGCCATCTCCAGGTTCTGGAACACCGGGGTGTCCGAGACGTCGCCGGTCACCAGCCGGTCGATGAACCCGGCCTGGTCCGGGGTCACCCAGTTGGTGAAGGTGTAGGCGTAGGGGGCTGAAAGCGGCACGCTCAGCCAGGGCCGCTCCGGGGCCGGCGACCAGACCTTGAGCCAGGGCACGGCGGTGAAGGGGAACCAGATGGCCTCCACCCGGCCGGAGTCCTCCACCCAGGCCTGGAAACTTTCCGGGCCGGCCTGGGCAGGTGTCGCGAACAGGTCGTCGGCGGTGATGTCGAAGAAGCTCCGGCAGCGCAGGTTCACGTCGGGGCCCACCTGCAGCGTGGCCTCGGTGATGAAGGCCCGGCCGGCATGGGTGAGCAGCGGCTGGATCCCGGGATCGTCCCGCCGGAACGTGCGCGGCCGGTAGACACTCTGGTCGTCAGCCACCACCGCCGTGAGCGAGAGCACCGCGTTGCAGATGGAACCGTAGCCCTTGCCCGGCAAGGGAAACTCGCCCGAGGCCGGGATGGCCGTCCCGTGCCCATCCACCGCCAGGATCCCGCCCAGGGTCACGTCGCCCAGGGCCGGGGTGGTGGTGAACCCCAGTCCCATTGCCCCCAGGCTGTCCAGCAGCGCGCCCATGGCCACCCCGGTCTGGGCGGTGACCGTGGCCGGGCTGCCGTCCGGGTCGATGGCCACCCGGGTCAGGTGCCGGGTGGTGTCCACCAGGAGGCTCCCCTCCCCGGTGCTGTCACCGGGCAGCAGCAGGGGCGACCAGCCGTGGCTGCATCCCTTGGGACGCACCGTCCAGCCCCGGCCCCGGGCCCAGTTGGCGATCTCCGCCACCTCCTCCGCCGAGCGCGGCGCCGCCGTCCACACGTCCGGAATGCGGATCTCACCCGACCAGTTCTCGTAGGCCTGCTGGTACAGGGCGATCCCGTCCGGAAACTGCGGCGGCGGGGGCGTGGTGGCCCGGCTGCTCACCCGCCCAATCCGGATGGAGGGCATCCAGCCCATGGTCGCGGCCCCGGCCAGGGTCGCGGCCTGGAGAAACCCCCGCCGGGATACACCCGTCCTTGCCATGGACCCTCCCAAAAAGGCGAACTTGCCTGTTGGGTGTTTCCAATGGCCGGATGTTCCAGAAAAACGCTATTTGTACGCCACGTGGAAGGCGGCGAGCTTCTCCACCACCTGCTTCATCTTGTAGGTGGGCGGCAGGATGGTGGTGCGGAAGTGGGCGGTGCCCGGTACCTGGCCGAAGCCGGAGCCGGGGACCACGCAGATGCCGGTCTCCTCCAGCAGGGCCATGCAGTACTCGGCGTCGGTGCGGCCGGCCGGAAGGGTCACCCGGGGGAAGCAGTACATCGCCCCCGCCACCTTGTTGCACTGGACGCCAGGGATCTTGTTGAGCCCCTCGGCCAGGATCACGGCCCGCTGCTTGAGTTCGCTCAGGATGCCATCCCGCTCTTCCGCGAACAGCTTGTAGCTGGGCTGGCCGGGCTTGGGAGGGTTCACCAGGCAGTAGGTGGTCATCTGCCCGGTGAGGTTGGAGCAGAGGCTGACGCTCTGCAGCTTGAGGATCTGGGCCACCACGTCCGCCGGGATGTTGCGGATCTCCATGTAGCCGCCGCGCTGGCCGCACTCGCCCAGGTAGCCCTTGGAGCAGGAGTGGAAGCTGAACAGGCTGACGTCCTTCTCCCCCAGTTCCGTCAGCACCTTGGCGAACGAGACAAAGCGGTCGCCCGCCAGGTAGACGTTCTCCTGGTAGACCTCGTCGGCCAGGATGGCCAGGTTGTGGGCCTTGGCGAAGCGGATGACCATGGCGATGTTTTCCCAGTCCATGACCGAACCGGTGGGGTTGCCGGGATTGATGACGCAGATGGCGCGCACGTTCACGCCCTGGGCCGTTGCTTCCTTGTAGCTGGACTCCAGCATGGTCTGGCTCAGCCTCCAGTCGTTGCCCTCGTCCATGTAGAAGTTCACCTGCTTGCCCTCGAAGAGGGTGATGGTGGCGCTGTACAGCGGGTACTGGGGGATGGGGATCATGATCCCGTCATTGGGCGCGCCGATGAGGATGCGCAGGGCCGCCTGGACCCCCTTGGAGGCGCCGTCGGTGAGGTAGATGGCTTCGGGATCGGCCTCGATGCCGTCCCGCTCGCTGATGAACCGGGCCACGGCCTCCCGGACGATGCGCACGCCCTTGCTTTCGGAGTAGGCGCCCATCCCGTGCCGGGAGCCCGCCAGCAGCGCCTTGGCCGTTTCCACCACGTCCGCGGGGAACAGGCCGGCGGCGGACTGGATCAGCTCGGGGTACTGCAGCAGGGCCAGGGTCTGGCGGATGTAGGTGAGCGGCTTCTGCTCCAGCGCCTGGGGGTTGCCGATGTTGCAATAGATGATGGACTTGCCGGCCCGCTCCAGTTCCGCGGCCCGGGCCACGATGGGTCCGCGCACGGCGTACTGGGTGTCGATCACGGCCTTGCCGAGCTGTTCAAGCTTGATGGTCATGGGAGATCCTTTTGCGAATGAAGGCGAAAGCCAGGAGACTTCAATTTTGCCATGTCCAGAGGGTCGCAACCGTCATCCCGGCGGAAAGAGCCTTTTGTCACAGGACATGGGCCCTACCCGGCGCAAGAACCGGGTCGCCAGGGGCGTCCCCATCAGCGATGCTGGGAACCGGAGATTGATCATGAATAAAAGGCTGTACAGCCTCGGGGCGCTGCTGATCGTGTACTTTTTCTGGGGCGGCACCTACCTGGGCATCCGCTTCGCCATCCAGACCATCCCGCCCTTCCTGATGGCGGGAACCCGGTTCCTGGTGGCCGGGCTGGCGGTCTACCTGTATTCCAGGCTGACCGGGGCCGCCAGGCCCCGGAAGGAGCACTGGCTGGACGCCGGCATCGTCGGCGCGCTGCTGCTGCTGGGCGGCAACGGCCTGGTGTCCTGGGCGGAACAGCTGGTGCCCTCAGGCATCGCCGCCCTGCTCATCGCCACCGTGCCCCTGTGGATGATTCTGCTGGGGCTGCCGGGCAGGGACGGCCGGCGGCCCGGGGCCATCGTCATCGCCGCCGTGGCGCTGGGTTTCGCCGGCATCGCGATCCTGGCCATGCCGTCCTCCGGGCAGGGCCGCATCAGCCCCGGGGGCGTAGGCGCCCTGCTGGCCGCGGCTCTGTTCTGGGCCCTGGGCTCCCTGGTTTCCCGGAGGGCCAGACTGCCGGCGGCGCCCCTGCTGGCGGTGGGCATGCAGATGCTGGTGGGCGGCGCGCTGCTGGTGCTGGCCTCCGGCCTGGTCGGCGAATGGTCCCGGTTCGAGCCCGCCAGGGTCTCGGCCAAGTCCCTCTTCGGCATGGGCTACCTGGTCTTGTTCGGCTCGATCATCGCCTACAACGCCTACATCTGGCTGCTGAAGAACGCCGACCCCACCTGGGTCTCCACCTACGCCTTCGTCAACCCCGTGGTGGCGGTGTTCCTGGGCTGGCTGCTGGGCGGCGAACAGCTCACCCTGAGGTCCGTCTTGGCGACCGCCATCATCGTCCTGTCGGTGGTCATCATCACGGCGGTCAAGAACCTGGAAACCTCCGCCCCGCGCCGAGCCTAAGGGTTTTACAACATTGTCATGACAACTTCATGACGACTTCACCGGGCCCGAGTCCCCTGGGAGAAGGAGTCTGTCATGCGGCTGCTCGCCCCCGTTCTGTTGATCCTCGCCCTCACGGCCTGCGCCCGGCCGGAAATCATCCCGGCCAAACCCCCGGCGCAAGCCGCCGCGGTCATCCCCCCGGAGGAAACGCCCCTGGTGGCCGAGCACAAGGCCGCCCTCCTGGACGAGAAGCTCCCCGCTTTCGTCCCCGCCCTCCCGGTCCCGGGCCAGGGGTCCATCACCAGCATCGGCTCCGATTCCATGGATCCCCTGATGCAGTTGTGGCTCGATGACTACAAGGCCGCCTACCCCGGCATCACCTACACCCTCATCTCCAAGGGCTCCGCCACCGCGCCCAAGGCCCTGGTGGCCGGAACCAGCCTCATGGGCCAGATGAGCCGGGAAATGGATGAATCCGAACTGGCCGCCTTCCAGGCCAAGTACGGCTACCCCCCCACCCGGGTGGTGGTGGCCATGGACGCCCTGGCCGTCTATGTCAACGCCAACAACCCCATCACCAACCTGGGCCTCGAGCAGGTCGACGCGATCTTCTCCAAGGAGCGCAGGGCCGGCTATCCCAAGCCCCTGGACACCTGGGGAGATCTGGGCCTCACCCTTGAGTGGTCCACCCGCGCCATCCAGCCCTACGGCCGGGACGAGAACTCCGGCACCCGGGCCTTCTTCAAGGAGCATGTGCTGAAGAAGGGCGAGTACAAGGACATCGTCAAGACCGTGCCCGACCAGTTCGCCCTGGTGGAGGCCGCCGCCATGGACGCCTCGGCCATCGCCTACGGTCCGGTCCAGCACGCCCTGCGCATGGTCAAGGCCGTGCCGATCGTGGACTTCCGCGGCACCGCGCCGATCCTGCCCACGGTGACGAACATCCTCAACGGCAAGTATCCCCTGGCCCGCTTCCTGTACATCTACGCGAACCTGCGCCCCGGCCAGCCCGCCGATCCCCTGGTCAAGGAATTCCTCCGCTTCGTGCTCTCCCGGCAGGGCCAGTCCGACGTGGCGAATTTCGGGGCGATCCCGCTGCCGGCCGATCTGGCCGCGATCAACCTCAACAAGGTCCGGTAGGGGCCTCACTCGCCATGTGCTTTGCCACCACGAGATCGCCATACCACGCCAACCCGTAGGGGGCCTCCCGCTCGCCCAGCGCGTCCATCATGGCGGAAAGATCGCGGACGCCGGCGGCCATGAGGTCCCGCACCTGGCGCTCGGTGCGGCCCGGCACATGGGGCGGCCGGTCCTCCAGCACCCGGGCCAGGGCCCGGGAAAGGTGCGGAAGGGAGGCCAGCTCGCCCCGCTTGTGCAGCCATTTCCACAGGGCCGGCCAGTCCTCCGCCTCGAACCGGTCCCATAGCTGGACGGCCAAGTCCCGGTCCTCGGCCGCCAGGGCCGTCCGCACCGCGAAGGCCTGGCGCAGATCGGAACCACTCCCCATGAGCTCGGCCATTCCCAGGTACATCGAGGGATCCTCCCGGGCCAGGCGGGCCAGCACCCAGAGCTGCGCCAGCTGGTCCCAGGGCTCGGCGCTGAACCACAGGACGGCGGATCCGGCCCGCAGCAGGGACCAGAGCGTGGCCTCCTCATCCCGGAAAGCGGGTGAATCCCCCGGCAACTCCCAGTACTGGGCCCGCAGCCGAGCCCGGAGTTCCGGATCGGCGCTCCATGGACCCACGGCCGGAGAATCCCGCCACACCAACACCTCGCCCGGCAACTCCGCCGCCGTCCAGGCCTGACGGCCCCAATCCCCGCTGACCAGATGCAACATATCCATCCTTCACCGGTAGGGTGCCGGAACCCGGTCCGAGGTTCCCCGGGCTACAGAACCACCGGGTTCAGCCCGCCATCCATGGCGAGGGTCACCCCGGTAATGTAGCTGGCCTGGTCCGAGGCCAGGAACACCACCGCGCTGGCGATCTCTTCCGGCGCCGCCATGCGGCCCATGGGAATCCGGGCGACGCTGCGCTTGCGGGCTTCCTCCAGGCTGATCCCCTGGATCCGGGCGTCGGTCTCGACCCGCTGCGCCACCCGGCCGGTTTCGGTCATGCCGGGATTGACGCCCACCACCCGCACCCCGCGCGCCGCATAGGCCGTGCCCAGCCCGGCGGTGGCCAGCATGAGCGCCGCGTTCGCCGCCCCGCCCGCGAGATGCGCTGGCGACGCGACCTTGCCGCCCACGCCGATGACATTGACGATGACCCCATGGCCGCGCTTGGCCATGCCCTTCACCATGGGATCCATGACGTTGATATATGAAAAATATTTTGAATCCATGGCCGCCCGCCAGGCCCCGGGGGTCAGTTCATCGGGCGCCAGCCGCTTGGCGGCGCCGGCGCTGTTCACCAGGATATCCACCGGACCCAGGCGGGCGGCCACCGCCTCCACCATGGCCGCGGCCGCGTCGGCGTCGCTGAGGTCCGCCGCGAAGGCCAGGGCGCCGGGCAGGGTCGCCAGGGCCCGGTCCAGGTTGGCCTGGGAGCGGGAACAGATGGCGACCCGCGCGCCCTCGGCGGCGAAAGCCGCGGCGCAGGCCAAGCCGATGCCTTTGGAGCCGCCGGTGATGAGCACCACCTTGCCGGAGAGACCGAGTTCCATGGGGCTACCTCGCTGCCGCTATCTTACCGGAACCCGCAGGTAGTCGCTCTCGGCCAAGGGAATCCCCACCGACCTCCATCTCCAGGCCATGGAACCCAAGGACGGGCTCCGGCAGATCCTGGACCCCAGTTCGGATTTCTGGCAGGTCACGCTGGGGCTGCTGGGCCTCGGGCTGATCGTGTGGGCCATCATCCACCGGTTCTTCTAGTTTCAAGTTGGGTTGCCAAGTGGATGTACCGGCCGTATAATCCATGAAACTTCTTCACCATCTGAAGAATTTTCATGGATAAAGATGGACCGCCCCATTTATCTCCACCGCATCAGGAACCAGTTCAAGGTCCACCCGGTGGTGGCGATTCTGGGGCCGAGGCAGTGCGGGAAAACCACCTTGGCGCGGCAATATGCCGACGCCCTGCGGGCCGGGACCGGGATCCATCTGTTCGACCTGGAGGACCCGACCCACCTGGCGCGCCTGGAGAGCCCCAAGCTGGCCCTGGAGAGCCTGTCCGGGCTGGTGGTCATTGACGAGATCCAGCGCAGGCCCGACCTGTTCCCGGTCCTCAGGGTCCTGGTGGATCGTCCGGGCAGCAAGGCCAGGTTCCTGATCCTGGGCAGCGCTTCCCGGGAACTGATCCACCAGGGCTCCGAATCCCTCACCGGGCGGATTGGTTTTCTGGAACTTCCGCCCTTTTCCTTTCAGGAAGTCGAGAACTGGAGACGCCTCTGGCAGCGGGGAGGCTTTCCCCGCTCCTACCTCGCTCGATCCGACCAGGGCAGCGCCACCTGGCTCAGGGCGTACGTGTCGACCTTCCTGGAGCGGGACATCCCCGCCCTGGGCATCCAGATCCCGGCCCAGGCGCTACGCCGGTTCTGGATGATGCTGGCCCATTACCATGGTCAAACCTTCAATTCCTCGGAACTGGGACGGTCCCTGGACATCTCCGACACCACCGCGCGGCGCTATCTGGACCTCCTGACCGGTACCTTCATGGTGCGCCAGCTCCAGCCCTGGACTGAGAACCTCGGCAAGCGGCAGGTGAAGACGCCGAAGATCTATTTCCGGGATTCCGGGATCTTCCATATCCTGCTCGGACTGGAGAAGGGACGGGACATCGAAACCCATCCCAAGCTCGGGGCTTCATGGGAAGGGTTCGCCCTGGAGAGCGTGATCAGGAGCTTGGACATTCCGTCCGAGGAGGCCTATTTCTGGGGGACCCACAATCAGGCCGAACTGGATCTCCTGGTGTTCAAGGGAGGCCGGCGGTTCGGTTTCGAATTCAAATACACCGATGCGCCCCGGACCACCAAGTCCATGGCGGCCGCCCTGGAGGATCTCAGCCTTGAGCGCCTTTATGTGGTCTTCCCCGGGGACCAGCGCTTCCCGCTTGGAGCCACCATCGAGGCAGTGGGCCTGGGCGCGATCGAGGGCCTGGCGCTTACCGGATCCCCATGAGCTTCTGCACAAGCATCCGGATGGCCTGCGGTTCCGGTATTATCGGGCCTTGGCGACATGGCTCGTGTGCGCCCGCTTGGCCGCGATGCGCGGTCGGTCCGGAGTCTCCTTGGCGGCCACCTGGCAGGCTGCCGCCCGCACGAATTCCGAAATTGTGAACCCGTGCCGCTGGGCGGCGGCCAGGATCGTCTCGGCCTGGTCATGCGGGAACCGTACCGTCACCGAGCGGCTGACGACCACCTCGGCCGCCTTGGGCGGACGGCCCCGCCGGACCTTGACCGGGAAGTGCTGGGCCACCTCCTCGGCCCAGCGGATCGTCTCTTTCTGATCCCGGGTGATCTCCTCCAGGGGCCGGGTCGTGAGCGTCCCCTTGTCGAGTGCTAGCTGAAGCGCGTTCTTGCGGGTGGTCATGGCGTGTGTCCGTTCTGAAAATTGTAAGACGTTTTCTGCTGCGCACCATCGTCCCCTTCGGCCATCAAGGCTGTCTCAGCGTCGGCCCGGAACGACCGCCGGCAGAGGATGCGGTCAAATGCTCGCAGCAGCTTTCAATGGGATCCCCAGAGGAGCCTTGGTGGCTGCCACGGACAAGTTTGCTAGGTTCTGAAACTTGGCGGTCCTGGATCATCCTCCAATGGATGGATTCCGTGATTGAGGAGACCGGATCCGGTAGAGCACGTGCCGGCACAGGAGATGGTCCGGTGGAATCCTCGGGTGGTCGAAATCGTCGGCCGGGTCGCGGCTCATCCCCAACTTCTCCATGACCCGCCGGGACGGGGCGTTCGTGGCCGAGGTAAAGGAGACCACCTCCTCCAATCCGAGCCGGTCGAACGCCAGGTCCAGGACGGCCCTGGCTCCTTCCGGCGCCAGCCCCCGCCCCCAATACTCCTTGGCCAGGCGCCAGCCGATTTCCACACAGGGAGTGAAGTGAGCTTCGAAGGACGGTTCCGCCAGGGCGATGAACCCGATGAAGGCGGCTTCCGCCTTCAGTTCCACCGCCCAGCAGCCCCAGCCCTGCTCGGCCAGGACTCTGGCGGACCGCTCCGCCTTTTCACGGGATTCCTCGGTCGGGAGAGTGGCCGGGAAGAAGCGCATCACCAGCGGATCCTGGTTCATCCGGGCGAACGGCTCGAAATCTTCCGTTCGCCAATTGCGCAGCAGGAGTCTTGCGGTTTCGATGTCCATGGGACGGCCCTCGGCATGGCTCAATGTGAAGCCAGGAGCCATGGTGGGCAATCCTGACAGTAAAGGGCGGGCGAACCGGCCTGGACTGGGAAAAAGCGAACCCCTTCCCGGGACATTTATCTCCGCCGCATCAGGAACCAGTTCAAGGTCCACCCAGTGGTGGCGATCCTGGGGCCGAGGCAGTGCGGGAAAACCACCTTGGCGCGGCAATAGGCCGACTCCCTGCGGGCCGGGACCGGGATCCATCTGTTCGACCTGAAGGACCCGACCCACCTGGCGCGCCAGGAGAGCATCAAGCTGAAAAAAATTTGGACCAGATCCCTGGATTCAGGATCGTTGGTCTCGGGAAAGCCAAGAGCCACCCGGGAAGGTGGCTCTTGGCTATGGAATCGATCTAACTATTGTCTAGAACGGAATGTCATCCTCGTACCCAGCCCCGCCCCCGCCACCGCTGATGGGCGGAATCGGGCCGGTGGATTCATAGTCATCCGCGCCCCGGCCTTCGGCCGCGCCGCCCATGGACCGGCCGGCACCGCCGCCGCCCTCTTCCATGCGGCCCAGCATCACGAAGTTGTCGCACCGGATCTCGCAGGCGGTCTTCTTGACGCCGGCCTGGTCGGTGTACTCCCGGTACTGGATGCGGCCCTCGATGAGGACCTGCTTGCCCTTGCGCAGGAACTTCTCGGCGATCTCCGCCTGCTTGCCCCACACCACGATGTTGTGCCACTCGGTCTTGGACTGCTTCTCCCCCTGGGGATTCTTCCAGGTCTCCGTGGTGGCCACGGAGAACCGCGCCAGGGCCTGGCCGGAGGGGGTGACCTTGAGTTCCGGGTCGCGACCCAAGTTACCTATCAGCATTACTTTGTTTAATGATCCAGACATGCGTTGCCTCCTCAAGTTGCAGACGGAGCTCTCCGTCTCACCGGTCTCAGTCTATCCGAGGTGGTGGTAGGGTCTTCATGATCCTCTGCGGGGTGACCGTGTCAAGCCTTCTCATGACCTGCCGAAACAAGTCCGCCGCGGAGCGGTACTACTTCCCGGCCATCCGCCGGGGGGGATGGGCCGGGGGCATCCTGCTGGTGGCGCCCGGGGATCCGGTACCTCCCCTGGATGGGGTGGCCGGCCTGCTCCTGCCGGGCGGCGGCGATGTCCACCCGCGGCGCTGGGACCCTTCGGAAGCCCTGCACCCCGCCGCGGAACTGGATGAATCCAGGGATGAAATGGAAATAACGTTGACCCTGGAGGCCTGGCGGCTGGGCCTGCCGGTCCTGGGCATCTGCCGGGGCGCGCAGGTGCTCAACGTGGCCCTGGGCGGGAGCCTGATCCAGGACATTCCCTCCCACCTGGGCCTGGACCCCGGCCTGCACCAGCGGGGCACCCCCGAGGAGGCGATGGAAGCCCATCCGGTGGTGATCGCGCCCGGATCCAGGCTGGCGGAGCTGGTGGGCGGGACCTCGGCCACCGTGAACAGCCGCCACCACCAGGCCGTGCGGGCCGTGGCGCCGGGGCTGCGGGCCGTGGCCTGGTGCCGGAATCCCGGGCCGGGGCCGGATCTGGTGGAAGGGGTCGAGGCCGCGGACCGCTGGGTGGTGGGCGTGCAGTGGCACCCGGAGAACCTGGTGGACCTGGACACGGCCACGGGCGAGGCCGCCCGGGGCATCTACCGGGGCTTCGCCGCGGCCCTGGAAGGTCGCTGATTGGGTCCTGGCGTGGGATGCTGGTACATGGCCCTGACGCCCCTGCCCATCGACGCCCACCTGCCCCGGATCCTGGAGAGCCTGCGCGCCACCGGGCGGCTGGTGCTGGCCGCCGAGCCCGGCGCCGGCAAGACCACCCGCGTGCCCAGGGCCCTGCTGGACGCAGGGCTGCTGGCCGAGGGCGCCTGCTGGGTGCTGGAGCCCCGGCGCCTGGCGGCGCGGCTGGCGGCGGCCCGGGTGGCGGCGGAACTGGGCGAATCCCTGGGCCAGCGGGTGGGCTACGCGGTGCGGTTCGAGCAGAAGGTGTCCAAGGCCACGCGCATCTGCTTCGTCACTGAAGGGCTGCTGCTCCGGAGGCTGCTGGCCGATCCGCTGCTGGCGGGCATCGGCACGGTGCTGCTGGATGAATTCCACGAGCGGCACCTGCAGACCGACCTGGCCATCACCCTGCTGGCCCGGCTCCGGGCCGGCCCGCGTCCGGATCTGCGGCTTGGGGTCATGAGCGCCACCCTGGACGCCGGTCCCGTGGCCGCGTTCCTGGACGCGGAAGTGATCCGCTGCGAAGGGCGGCCCTTCCCCGTCACCGTCCGCCACCTGCCCCGGCCCGACGACCGGCCGCTGGCGCTCCAGGTGGCCGAAGCGGTGGAGGGCCTCTACCGGGACGGGCAGCGGGGGCACACCCTGGTGTTCCTGCCGGGGGCGGCGGAGATCCGCCAGGGCCTGGCCGCCTGCGCCCGGGCCGCGGAGCGCCATGGCCTGCAGCTGCTGCCCCTGCACGGCAGCCTGAGCTTCGAGGCCCAGCAGCTGGCCGTGGCCCCTTCCGCCCAGCCCAAGGTCATCCTCAGCACCAACGTGGCCGAAAGCTCCGTGACCATCGAGGGGGTCGCGGCGGTGGTGGACTCGGGGCTGGGGCGGGAGGCGGTGCACTCCCCCTGGTCGGGCCTGCCCGGGTTGCGCACGGCGCGGATCAGCCAGGCCCGCTGCGTCCAGCGGGCGGGCCGGGCCGGACGCACCGGCCCGGGCCTGTGCCTGAGGCTGTTCCCCCAGAACGATTTCAACGCCCGGCCGGACTTCGACACGCCGGAGATCCTCCGGGCCGACCTGGCGGAAACGCTCCTGGCCCTGGCCGGACTGGGGCTGGAGGATCCCCGGTCCCTGGACTGGTTCGAACGGCCCCCGGCCGCGGCCCTGGAGGCCGGGGCCCGGCTGCTGGTGAGCCTGGGGGCCCTGGATCCCGCGCTGCGCATCACCCCCATGGGCCGTCGCATGGCCAGGCTGCCGCTGCACCCCCGGCTGGGTCGCCTGGTGGCCGCCGGCGAGGACCTGGGCATCCCCAGGCTGGCCCGGCTGGGGGCCGTGCTCCTGGAGACCGGCGACCTGGGCGCCCGGTCCGGGCTGGGCCAGCGGGGCGGCACCGGGCAGCACCAGCTGGAATCGGACCTGTTCCAGCGCCTGGACCAGTACTGGGAGGCCGAAGCCGCCCACTTCCACGGGGGCGCCTGCCGGGCCGCGGGGCTCGACCCCGCCGCCGTGCGCCAGGCGCACCTGGCCTTCCAGGCCCTGCCCTGCGCGCGCGACGAAGGGCCGGAGCCGGCCGACGCCGAGCGCCGCCTGCTGCGGGCCCTGCTCCGGGCCTACCCCGACCGGGTGGCCCGGGTGGGCGGCAACGGCACCTGCACCCTGGTGGGCGGCGGCGGCGCCCGGCTGGACCCTGCCTGCCGGGTACGCGGCCAGGAATGGATCCTGGCCCTGGAGGCCGAGACCCAGGGCACCGGCGGGCAGGTGCTGGTGCGCACCGCCTCCATGCTGGCGCCGGACTGGCTGCTGGACGAGTTCCCGGAATCCATGCGCGACACCGAGGCGCTGGCCTTCAACCCCGCTTCCGGCCGGGTGGACCTGCGTTCCAGCATCTGGTTCGAGGACCTTTGCCTGGACGAAAGCCGGCGGCCCGCGCCCCCCGGCCACCCCGGCGCCTCCGCCTGCCTGGCCCAGGCCGCCCTGGAACGGGGGCTGGGCCCCGCCCAGGAGGCCGTGGACCGGCTCCTGGCCCGCTGCGCCTTCCTGGCCGGGCTCCGGCCGGACCTGGCCATCCCCCCGGCCGCCGAACTGCTCACCGCCCTGGTGACCGAGGCCTGCTCCGGCCGGACCGCCCTCAAGGAACTGGGCGACACCGACTGGCCCGGCGCCTTGCGCCGCGCCCTGGGCGTCCCCGCCGCCACCCTCCTGGAGTCCTGGGCCCCGGACTGGGTGCTGCTGCGCAAGAAGAAGGTCCGGGTGGACTATGACGGGGGGAACCCGTCCATCGCCTCCCGGCTCCAGGATTTCTTCGGCATCAGGTCAGGACCATGCATAGGCGGCGGCGCCGTGCCGCTGGTGCTGCACCTGCTGGCTCCCAACCAGCGGGCCCTGCAGGTGACCACGGACCTCATGGGATTCTGGCAGCGCACCTACCGGGACGTGCGTCCGGGGCTGTCCCGGCGCTACCCCCGCCACCTCTGGCCGGAGGATCCGTTCTAGCAGGGGCTCTCGAAATATCTAGAACTCAGATGGACGATGAGGATGGTCCCAACCAAGGAGATGGCGCCATCAACTACTGAGATAGGTCCTTGACCCGGAACACCAGAGCAAGGTATTTGTGGTCCTTCGGCAATCGCGGCGAATCGCCATCTTGGCCGCAATAAAAGTGGCACTGGCCTGTGGGATCCAGGCTCAAGAAGGAATCCAAGACGCCATGGTTTTGAACGTAATTCAGTGACCAGCTGGAAAACCGGTGTTTGGATCCCGGCATTTTGAAAAGGGCCAAGGGATAATAGACCACCACCGCCGGCTTGGCCTTGAGGATGTCCTGGATGGCGGTCTCCTGGCGCTCCAGGGCATCCGAATAGGGGCCATAGAGCGGGTTGAGGAGAATGTAGCGGGTGGCCGATGCCCGTCGGGCATAGAAAAACAACTCTGGTTCCGAGCCGAAGATGAAGATGCGGTCCTCGCTCTTGGAGATCTCGGAGATGCGCCTGCCGAGGGTGGGCATCTGGGCAAAATAGTTGCCCGGATAAACCTTGGCCATGGCATCTGCCGGGCTTCTCAGGGCGATGTCGAGGAGGGAGAACGCGGGCAGCACCATTAGCACCACGGCGGCAAGTGCCCTGTGGAGGCCTTTGTCGCCCCAGGCCTCCGACAGCCCATGGGCGCCCATCATGGCCATGAACGCCAGCGCGGGAAGGATCTGCTGAAAGTAATGAGGGAAGAAATATCCGCTGGCACTGACGGCGATCAGGCTCGAGAAGGCCCAGCCGAGGCCGAAACCCGTCGGCCGACGCAATCCCGGGACTCGGAATGCCCTGAAGGGGAGGACGCATGCCAGGATCCAGACTGGCGTCTGGGACAGGGACAACTCCCCAAGGGTATCCCGAAATAATAGGAGGCGGATCTTCCAGGGGAGGGCTCCGGCATACTTGAAGTTGTGCCAGAAGACATCATCAAGCAGCGCTTCCAGGCCGTGTCTCAGGTGGAAGAAAGCCAGCACCGGCAGCCAGAGGGCGAGGACCCCCAGAAGGGACACGGACGCGAAACGGAGGGTGTCCTGGATTTTTTCTTTGCGTTCCGAAAGGAAGGGCAGGGCGGCGGCCAAGAGGACCCAGTGGACCGCCGCGACCTGCTTGAAAAGGGTGGCGACACCCAGGCTCAATCCGCAGAACAGGGCGTGGCCGATGCTCCGGGTATCCAGGTACCGCCAAAAGGCCCAGGTGGCAACCAGCAGTGGCAGGAGCATGAATCCTTCCGTATTCGCCGCGAACCCCTGGATTCTGGGATCCGCGGAGAGCAGCGCCAGAAGCAAAGCCGCACCCATGGCCCAGGCTTTGGGAAGGAAACGCCGGCAAAGGATGAACATCACCCAGGCCGTCCCCATCGCGAAAACCATGTTCACCCAATGGACGGCTCGGACCGGGTCCCCGGGAAGGCCCAGAGCCATGCGGTACACCCAGAAAATACCTGGGGGTTTCTGGTTGAACCAGTCCCTGTAAGGCAGTTCTGAAGAAGCCAGCCTCCAGGCGATGGTGGCATACTCCCCTTCGTCCCGCTCGAAGGGCAACCCCAGAAAGGGTATGCGCAGAAGGGCCGTCCAGGTGAAAACCAGGACCGCGGCGGTAATCTGTGATGTCCTGGTTTCTTTGCTCGGTGTCTTCATGCGGATGGGTGAGGCATTTCCTGTAGTCTACCAAGCGCAGGACCGAGATTCTTATGCATCGGGAGTTCTTAGTGGAATA
>PLUC01000103.1 GCA_003165415.1 Holophagaceae bacterium | reverse complement strand
CCGGGGCTCTGTCGTCGCGGTTGGCGTCGGCCGGCCCCAGCCCCGTCGAGGCCCTTCCACTCCCGGCCGTCGAACTGCATGAGGAACAGGTCCTTGATGGGACGGTAGTTCATCATTGCCCGGATTTGAAATGATTGTATGCACTCGGGCTCCGGCGGCGAAGCTCGTCGGTGGCGACGAGATCTGGAGGAACGATCTCCAGGCTCAGCCCTTTATGGGACCAGGGCGTCCGATGAAAAAGAATTGCTGATATTGAAGAATCGTTTGAATTGACCATATTGTTATGGCAGCATGTGGCAGGATTTCGCACGACAGCGCATAGACATGGGGGGTTTATTGTGCTCAGAACCCTTATCCTGGGTGTCCTCGTTGGGACGACGCTCCCGGCCAACGATCTGGATGTGTTCCTGTCCTTCGGCCTGCTTTCCCCCCAGAAGAACGTCTCCAACCAGACGGTGGACGCGTTCGGACAGACCACCGGCCAGGTGTTCCAGGCCGCCGAGAACTTCAAGATGGCGGGCCTCGGGGTCAGCTACACCCTCCTGAACCTCGGGGACTTCCGGATCCGCGGCGAAGCGGAATACGGGACCAGCGTGCAGAATCCGGGGGCGACGCTGCGCTACCTGGCGCCTGGGGTCACCGACCAGTACGTGGAAGCCGAGGGCACCCTGAAGGCCAGGTCCGCCCAGGTCGGGCTTACGGCCACCTATGTCTCATCCGGTGCCGGGGAGTATGGGGTCACCTTCGAGGAGCGGTTCGATACCCTGGACTTCGACATCACCCAGGCGACCGTCTCCTTCCCGGGCCAGGAAACCGTGATCACGGGCCAGACCCTGTCCAAGACCTTCACGGATCCCTTCCTTTCCCTCCACGCCACCTTCGTCCAGCACTACACGACCTTCGCCCTGTTCTCCCGCCTGGGCTACGGCATGGTTCTGGGCGGCAGCAGGTCCCCGGGGTCCTTCCCGGAGCAGTCCTACCGGAGCCTCGACAACAGTCTGCTGGAGGTGTTGAGGCCGCGACAGGAGATCAAGTTGTCGCTGGGAACGCGGTTCTGATCAAGCGGAACGATGGAGTCGGGTATGAACCCTAGAAGCCATAGCTGCCGGGCCGTCCTGGCCACCCTGATGCTGGCGGCGCCCGCCCTGGCCGGGGATCTGGAAATGAGCGTGTCCCTGGGGGCGGGCTACCCGGTCAAGCCCAACCTCTACCTTGAAAACGCGGGGAGTTCGGGCAGCGAAACCTTTGTGCAGACGCGGTTCACCGGGCCCTGGATCCTGGGAGGGGCCCACCTGAACTACGAACTGTACAAGCATGAGGCCTGGAAGTTCTGGGTGGGGGCCGGCTACGAAACCGGTGTCGGCTCCCCGGGCTACTACAAGCTGGGCCAGTCCACCACCCAGACCCCCTCCAGCAGCACCCAGATCCTCAATGGCTCGGCCAGCTACAGCCGGTACCAGTTCGGGGTCGGCACCACCCTGGCCACGGGAACCCTGGGCGAATACGGCCTCTACCTCTGGCGGCGGATCAACCGCGTCGGCCTGGAAGGCAACCTTAGCAGCTACCAGGTCCAGGGCACCGCCCTGACCTCCCAGGCGGCGTCCTACTCGGTCCACTCCAACGCCCCCGACTACATGGTGGAACTCACCATGGGCTTCGTGCAGACCCGGCCCACCTTCAAGACCTTCGAGCGCATTGGACTGGGCAGTGCCTTCGGTCCCGGCTACGGCAACGTGGGCGCCGGGGACTGGCAGCTTGAGAACGCCTACAACGATCGTCTGCGACCCACCCTGGAACTCCGGTTCACGTTCGGAGTCCGGCTATAGCTCCCAGCTCCTAGGGGGATCCCATGCGTCCACGCATCCTGACCTGCCTGTCCGCCGCCCTTGTCCTGCTTGGCATCCTCGGCTGCTACTCCCCGGGAGGCAGCGGGGTCTCCGGCCGGGCCAGCCTGACCCCGGGCGTCACCGCCCAGCCCCAGAACCAGACCGTGGCCCTGGGCGGCACCGCCACCTTCCAGGCGGCCTCCACCGGCCTGCCGCTGCCCTCGTACCAGTGGGAGCGCTCGAATGACTCAGGCGCCACCTGGTCCTCCGTGCCCGGGGCGACGGGCACCAGCTATGCCCTGGCCAACGCCGCCATCGCGGACAACCAGGCGCAGTTCCATGTGGTGCTCACCGATCCCGCCGGATCCACCACCAGCAATGCGGCCACCCTGAGCGTGACCGCCAGCACCGGCGCCAGCCAGGTGGTGGTTTCCCTGCCCCCGGGATCGGTGCCCACGGGCATCACCAAGGGGCCGGACGGCAACCTCTGGTTCACCAACAGCGGCGCCGGCCAGATCGGCAAGCTGGACTCCCTCACCCACCAGGTGGCCCTGATCAACCTGCCGGATCCCACCTGCAAGCCGGTGGGCATCACCAGCGGTCCGGACGGCAACCTCTGGTTCACGGAACAGGTGGGCGGCAAGCTCGGAGTCATGACCACCGCCGGAGCGCTGAACAACGAGTTCCCGGTGGGGTCGGGCCCCACCGGCATCGTCACGGGATCCGACGGCAACCTCTGGGTCACGCTCCTGACGGGCAACCAGATCGCCAAGGTGAATGTCGCGGGCATCGTCTCCCTCTTCCCGCTGCCCACTTCCGGCGCGTCGCCTTCGGGGATCACCCTTTCGGCGGATGGCAGTGTCTGGTTCACGGAAACGGCCGTCGCCCAGATCGGGGAGATCAGCCCCGCCGGCGCCATCCTCGAATGGTCGGTGCAGACGCCTGCCGGCGGGGTGACCCCGGTGCCGATGGGCATCACCTCCACCCCCGACGGGGCCATCTGGTATTCGGATGGCGCCAACAACTGCATCGGCAAATTCGTGCCCAGCAACCCGGTCCCCCTGGTCCGGCTGCCTGGGGTCATGTCCGCGATGGACACGCCGCCCGCGGGCGTGCTGATCACCCTCTTCTTCCCCCTGGCCGCTGGGGCGAACCCCGACGGCCTGACCACGGATGTCCAGGGGCAGGTGTGGATCACGGAGCAGGGCCTGGATGAAGTAGCCGTCATCACCTTGACCACCCAGCCCGGAACCACACCGGGCAGCTACCCTCTGCCCGCTTCGGGCGGCCTGCCCGCGGCCCTCGTCCTGGGACCCGACGGCGACATCTGGGTGACCCTGCCGGGCACCAACGAAGTGGTCATGGTCGTGGACATCGCACCGACGAACCAGGTGGCCGTGGCCGTGCTGCCGGTGTCCGCCACCGTGATCGCCAACGGCACCCTGAACTTCGCGGCCATCGTCACCAACACCCCCACCGCCACCGTCACCTGGTCGGTCCTGGAAGCCGGCGGGGGCAGCATCACCCCGGACACCGGCCTCTATGCGGCCCCCGGCACGGCCGGGATCTACCACGTGGTGGCAACCAGCAACGCGGTGACCCCGCCGGTGGCGGGCACGGCCGCGGTGACGGTCACCGTGCCGGCCATCTCCGCCGTCACCCCGGCCAACCCCACGGTCCAGGGCGGCGGGGTCGTGCTGTTCAGCGCGCAGGTTTCGGGCCTGAACGACGATTCCATCGTCTGGTCGGCCAGCGACGGCGTCATGATCCCCACCACCGGCGTATGGACGGCCCCTTACACCGCCGAGACGGTGACCATCACGGCCACCAGCAACATGGACGCGACGCTCACCGCCACCACCCAGGTGCTCATCCCGCCCTCGGGCACCGCGGTCCCGGTCATCACCACCCCGCCCGCCAGCCAGACCGTCAGCGCGGGGTCCACGGCCACCTTCAACGTGGTGGCCACCGGCGCGACCACGCTCATCTACCAGTGGCAGGTGTCCATCAACGGCGGTGCCACCTGGAGCAATGTCGGGACGGGTGCCACCTCGTACACCACGCCCGGAACCACCGCCGCCTACGACGGCTACCTGTACCAGGTGGTCGTGGGCAACGGCGCGGGAGCCAACGTCACCAGCGGAGCGGCACGCCTGACCGTGACCTACGCCCCGGTCATCACCACCCAGCCCTTGAGTCAGGGCGTGATCCTCGGCAGCCAGGCCACGTTCCTGGTGGCGGCCAATGGCGAACCGGCCCCCTCCTTCACGTGGCAGCTGTCCCAGGACGGCGGGAACACCTGGGCCGCCGTCTCCACCGGCACCGGCGGCGGTGGTCCCATTTACACCACCGCGGCCACCCTCGGTACCGACAACGGCAACAGATACCGGGTGATCGTGGCCAACGGCATCAGCTCGGTGACCAGCGGCGCTGCGACCTTGACCCTGGCGGCGGTGCCGTTCGGCATCTCCACGGCGCCCGCCAACCAGACGGTCGTGGCCGGGAACACGGCCACCTTCACCGTCACCGCCTACGGACCGGCGCTGACCTATCAGTGGCAGGTGAGCACCGACGGCGGCGCCACCTGGAACAATGTGTCCGGGGCCACCGGGACGTCCTACACCACCGGCGGCACAAGCCATGGGGACAACGGCACGCTCTACCAGGTCATCGTGACCAGCGGGGCGAACAACATCACCAGTCCGGCGGGGAAGCTGACCGTACAGTACGCTCCGGTCATCACCACCCAGCCCATCGCCCAGGTGGCGAGCCCCGGCTATACCGCGACCTTCCAGGTGGCGGCCCAGGGCGACCCGGCCACCCTCACCTACCAGTGGCAGGTGTCCACCAACGGCGGCACCTCCTGGGCGGCCCCCACCGGCGGCAGCGGGGCCGGCAGCGCTCAATTCATCACCTGGACGCTGGCCCCGGGGGACGACGGCACCCTGTTCCGGGTGCAAGTCTCCGACGGGATCGGAATCCCGGCGATCAGTTCCCCGGTGGTTCTGGTCGTGCCCTTCGCCCCCATCATCACCACCCAGCCCGGCAACCTGAGCGTGGCATCGGGTGCCACCGCCACCTTCACCGTGGCGGCCGCGGGGGAACCGGCCCCCGCCTACCAGTGGCAAGTCTCCATCAATGGCGGGTCCACCTGGAGCAACGTCGGGATCAATGCCGCCGCGTACACCACCCCCGGCACTTCTTCCGGCAATGACGGCAACCTCTACCGGGTGGCGGTCAGCAACGCCCTGGGCGCGATCACCAGCTCCAGCGCCACCCTGACCGTGTCCTACGCTCCGTCCATCACCACCCAGCCCACGGCCCAGTCGGTCACCGCCCCCAACGCCGCCACCTTCACCGCGGCGGCCGCGGGCGATCCGGCGCCAACCCTGCAGTGGCAGGTGTCCACCAACGGCGGGACCAGCTGGACTCCGATCATCGGAGCCTACGGACCGTCCTACAGCACCGGCGCCACCAGTTTCAGCAATGACGGCAACCTCTATCAGGTCGTGGCCAGCAATGGCGTCGGCAGCCCCGCCGCCAGCAACGCCGTGGCCCTGACCGTGGCCTATGTGCCGTTCTTCACCACCCAGCCCATCGCCCAGTCGGTGGCTGCCCCCGCCACGGCCACCTTCACCGCGGCGGCCCAGGGCGATCCCGCGCCCAGCTACCAATGGTACGTGTCCCCCGACGGGGAGACCTGGACTCAGGTTCCAGGCGCCACCAACGCGTCGGTCAATATCACGCCCACCTCCGCGGCCAACAACGGCACCTACTATCAGGTCCAGGCCAGCAACCCGGCGGGAACCGCCACCAGCGCTTCCGTCGGGCTGACGGTGGGCTTCGCCCCGATCGTCACCGTCACCGCCCAGGACAGCCGGATCGCGCCGGGCATGAACAGCACCTTCAGCGCCACCGTCCAGGCCAATCCGGCGCCCACCAGCTACCAGTGGCAGGTTGCCGGGGTGAACCAGGGAACAGCCACCAGCACCTACGCCGACCTCACCTTGAACGGCATCACCGTCAGCCAGCCGGTGAACCTGATCGTCACCAGCACCGCAGGCACCAGCACGACCCCCGGCGGCCCTGCCAGCGTGAACGTGCTGTCGCCCTATGCCGGCGCTTTTATGGCCGGGGGAGCCAACCACAATCTGCAGCTCATGGGCGGGAACGTCTATGCCAGCGGAAGGAACGACCTGGGACAACTGGGGATCAATTCCCAGTCCAACGCGCTGACCTTCACGGAGGTCCAGACGTTCCAGTACCCCAATTTCATCAGCCTTGCCAACATCGTCCAGGTGGATGCCGCTGGGGATCACAGCCTGGCCCTGGATGCCAGCAACCAGGTCTGGTGGTGGGGTGCCAGCAGTGGCTCGGGAGTCTCCAGAAGCCCCTATGCCGCAGCGGTCACCGGACTCCCGGAATTTAACGGCACCAACAACCCGGTCATGCTGGCCGACAATGCCGCCAGCAGTTTCGCCCTCCTGGGAGACGGCACCGTCTACGGGTGGCCGGTGGGGGGCAGCCCCGCCCAGGTGACCGGCCTCCCCTTCATCAGCGCCATCGCCGCCGCCGATACGGACTTCAACGACGCGCCGGTGCTGCTGGCCCTGGACAACACCGGGGCCCTCTGGGCCTGCGAATCCCCCTACACCAGCGTGAACCCGTTCGCCGACTACTCCTCGACCACCTCCGGAAACGGTATCGTGGCGATCTATGCCGGCAAGGGTCCCGATCTCTATGGCCTCGATGCAGCCGGCAACATCTGGCAATGGTCCCAGGCGAACTGGAACAACCAGCCCGGCCAGGTGACCTTCGCCTCCCTGGCCAACGGCTCGAGCAAGTGCGTCGCCCTGGCCAAGGGCGCGGGGTTCCTGCTGGGGATCGGCTCGGACAACACCCTTTGGGCCGCCGGGGCCAATGCCAACGGCCAGCTCAGCCAGCAGGACACCAATCCCCATATGGGATTCAATCCGGTCAATGCCTGGAACAACACCAA
Organism: Holophagaceae bacterium; assembly: GCA_003165415.1. GTDB lineage: Bacteria > Acidobacteriota > Holophagae > Holophagales > Holophagaceae > Mesoterricola. The sequence goes on along the minus strand of PLUC01000103.1, from coordinate 22,788 downwards.
CTACTACCAGCTCAACGCCTTGGCCGCAGCGACCGGGACCGCCTTCGCCATGGCCCGGGATACCTCGGGCCACATCTTCACCTGGGGCTTTGCAGGATACGGGGAACTGGGGAACTCCAGCTCCGCCGTCGTCGTGCCCACCGGCATCAGCCTGGTCTGGAGCGGCACCCAGACCCAGCCCTGGGTGCGTCCCGTGGCAAGCAGCGGCAACGTGCTGGCCTACAGCACCTCGTCCCAGGAACTCTGGTCCTGGGGTTGGGATGCCGGGCTCAACCTGAACGGGTCGGGCGCGCCCGGTGTCACCCCGTACCCCATGGGCCTGCCCAACGGCAGTGCCAGCCTGTCCGGCCTCTTCAGTTCCAGCCTGGCCCGGCATGCCCTGGCCATCGACGGCAGCGGCAATCTCTGGGCCTGGGGGCTCAACAACCATGGCCAGCTGGGCAACGGTTCCAACGCCAATAGTAACAGCGCAGTGTCCGCGCTGTACGCCTACATGACTTACTACTCGGAAGGTGTGGCCTCCGCCGCGGCCGGGACGCAGCACTCCCTGGCCACCGACGTGGGCGGCCAGGTCTGGGCCTGGGGCGGCAACAGCTATGGCCAGCTGGGCAACGGCTATTCCGGCAACAATGGCGACGCTTCGCAGGATGTCTCCACGCCCTTCGTCGTGAACCTCGACTCCGATTTCTGGAACAATGCCCGCCTGGTAGCCTGCGGAGACCGCCATTCGGTGCTCTTGCAGGGGAATTTCGACAGCACCTACTACTACCTTTTCGCCTGGGGCGCCAACGACCACGGCCAGGTGGGCAGCGGCGGTGCTGAATCCCTGGATGCCTCGCCCTATTATGTGATGGGCTTCTCCGGCTCCGGTTCGGCCCCGCAGATCTGCGCTGGATCGGTGCATTCCCTGCTGCTGGATCCCAGCGGCAACGTCTGGGCCTGGGGCGGCAACCCGTTCGGACAGGTGGGCAACGGATCCATCACGGACCTCTTCCAGCCCGCGGAAGTCCTCGGCCCAGACCTTGATGGCCCAAGAATCATCCAGGTGGCCGCGGGACCGAACTTCTCCCTGGCCCTGGATTCCACCGGCACCCTTTGGGGCTGGGGCGACAACGCCACCGGCGTCCTGGGGACCAGCTACGGATTGCCGTCCCCGCTCATCGTCCAGACGCCGCAGCAGGTGGTCATCCTCAACCCCGACAACCTCACCCTGCAGTTCGGCAGCATGACGGCCACGGCCCATTCGGTGGTGGCCACCGACATCCTGGGCAATCTGTGGACCTGGGGCCTGAATCAGGGCGGCATGCTGGGCATAGGGTCCTATTATTACAATCTGGGCTACTGGGTCACTTACCTGAATTCCACGGCTACCTCCGTCTCGCTGGCAACACCGTGAGGTTTCCAGCCCCTTTGCAACCCAGTGGACTTCGGAACGACATCAGCGGCAGGACGAATCCCGGGGGGGCTGTATGAACGGGCAATGCAAGGCGGAAGTGACGGGCAACAAATGGCAGATCTTCCCGTGGGTGGTGGCGCTGGTGCTGGCGCTGTGCCTGTCCGGCTCCGCTTCCGCCGGCGAGTTCCTGAAATCCTGGGTGCCCCAGCGCTTCCTGGAGACCGACGAGGCGCTCCTGCGCACCGCCGCCTCTCCGGAAGGGAAGATGCTGGCGGTGCAGCAGAAGGGCGGCACCATCCGGATCGTCGACCTGGAGCAGCGGCAGACCGTGAAGGTGCTGCCCCGTTTCGCCGACGGCGTGTCCTGCCTGGCCCTGGGGCCGGAGGGGGACGTGCTGGTGGCCGGGGCCGGCAAGGCGGTCTACGTGGTGGAACTGGCCAAGGGGGGGGCGCCGCGCCTGCTGGCCACCCTGCCTTCGGCGGTGAACCGGGTGGCGGTGTTCACGCCCCGGCAGCTGGTGGCGGCCTCCACCGCCGACGGCCTGCGGGTGCTGAACCTGGCCTCCGGCGACACCGCCTTCAGCAATACCGAGAACCCCTGCCTGGCCATGGCCTTCGGCTCCGACGGGCAGACCTTCGCGGCCGCCCAGGGCAAGAATGTCACCCTCTACGACCTGCCCAACTTCATCCCGCGCTGGAAGCTGCCGGTGAACTTCTTCCCGGGGGCCATCGCCTTCTCCCAGGACGCCAGCCTCGTGGCCGTGGCCGGGGACAGCAGCACGGTGGTGCTGGCCGGGGTCCGGGACGGGCAGGTGCGCAACAAAGTGAGTCTGGGCTTCTCGGTCTCCCGGGTGCAGACCCTGGCCCTGACCCCTGACGCCAAGGGGCTGGTGGCCAGCAGCGGCGCCCGCCTCTACGTGGTGGACGACGTCGGCGCGGCCGATGCCGCCAGGCGCGAGATCAAGCTGGAGGACAAGGTCACCAGCCTGGTGCTGTCCTCCCGGACCCAGTCCCTGCTGGCCTCCACCGAGGACACCCGCTTCCTGAGCAGCTTCGCCACCAGCATGCAGCTGCCCGAGAACATGGTCATGGATTTCAAGCCCAGGCAGGAGATCCAGGTGGTCCGGCCGGTGGTGGAGGTGCTGAGCCCGGCCCCGGACGCCATGGTGAAGGGGGACACCGTGCAGCTGCTGGCCCGGGTCCGCACCGGCAAGGACCAGCGGCTGCAGAGCCTGAAGGTGCTGGTGGACGGCCTCGCCGTGCCGGCCCTGGGCGGGCCGCTGCCCCGCACCGAGCCGCTGCCGGAGGGGGTGCCGCCGCTCAAGGACGACGAGGAGCTCTACCGGTTCATGGTGAGCCTGCCCGCCCAGGACTGCGTGGTCGGCCTGGTGGGCGAGACCCGGTTCGCCAACAGCCGCTACGCGCCCTTCCGGCTGAGGCGGGAGGCGACGGTGGCGGTCGTGGCGGCCCGGCCCCTGAACCTGGTCCCGCCGGAAGTGAGCATCGTCTCGCCGCTGCCCGACGCCGTGGTGCCGGGCGACGCCGCCCAGGTGATCCTGCGGGTGCGCAGCGCCATGGACCAGAAGTTCCAGGCGGTGCAGATCCTGGTGGACGGGCAGCCGGTGGAGGCGGTGGGCGGCATGCGGCCCAAGGCGACCCCCGGATCCCTGGGCATCCCGGACCTGCGGGACGACGAGCAGCTGCTGCTCTACAGCGTTCCCCTGCCAAGCCGCGACTGCGTGGTGATGGCCTATGCCCAGTCCCAGTTCACCACCGGCAAGCCGGCCGTGGTGCGTCTGCGCCGGCAGGCCGAGGTGGCCAAGGCCCCGCCCAGGCCGGTGGGGACCGTGGTGCCGCCGCAGGTGGAGATCCTCAGCCCGCGCACCGAGGAGGTGGCCAGGTTCGACGTGGTCAACCTGATGGTGAAGGTCACCGCCTCGCCCGAACAGCCGGTGACCGACCTGAAGGTGCAGGTGGACGGCCAGTCCGTGGCCGTCCTGGGCGACACCCCGGCGCCCCAGGCCGGCCCCCCGGGCCAAGGCACGGAAATCCGCCAGCTCAGCGTGCCCATCCCGCCCCGGGACTGCACGCTCCTGGTGTGGGCCAAGACCACCTACACCAGCAGCGAGATCGCCACCCTGAGGGTTCGGCGGGAGGAGAAGGCCCTGGCGGCCCCCGCCCTGTTGCGCCCGGACGCGCCGGTGATCGTGGCCCCCACGGTGCAGCTGCTCTCCCCCGGCAACGACGTGGTGGTCAAGGACGATGCCGTGGACCTCAAGGTCAAGGTGCGCTACGCCCCCGGCCAGAAGGTCACGGCGCTGCAGGTGAAGATCGACGGCGTGACGGTGCCCATCTCCGCCCTGCGGGGCCTGCGCCCCAAGTCCGACGCCCCGGCCGCTTCGGTGCCGGCCGTCTCCGCCGGGGCCCCGGGCCAGGGGGCCATGATGGAGGAGATCCAGGAATTCCGCGTGCCGGTGCCGCCCAAGGACTGCACCATCGCCCTCCTGGCCGAGACCGCCATGGCCAACAGCGACATGGCCATCCTGAAGGTGCGCTACCAGGAACGCCGGCACGTGGATCCCCAGGGGCTGCCCAGGCTCTACATCCTGGCCATCGGCGTGGCCAAGTACCAGGACACCACCCTCAACCTGAACTTCCCCGCCAAGGACGCCGGGGACTTCACCCGGAGTTGGGATTCCCAGAAGAACAAGCTGTTCCGGGAGGTGGTGGTCAAGCTGATCACCAATGAGAACGCCACCCGGGACAACATCATGGACGGCCTGGAATGGCTGCAGAAGCAGGTGACCCAGAAGGACACCGCCATCGCCTTCTTCGCCGGCCACGGCATGAACGATCCGGTGACCGGCCAGTTCTACTTCCTGCCCTTCAACGCCAACCTGGACGCGGTCAAGCGCACCATGGTGGCCAATTCGGACATCACCTCCACCCTGGACGCCCTGCCGGGCAAGCGCATCCTGTTCATGGACGCCTGCCACAGCGCCTCCGTCTCCGGCCGCACCCAGACCCGCGGCCTGGTGGACATCGGGGCCATGCGCAAGGAGATGGAGGCGGCCGGATCGGGCACGCTGATCTTCGCGGCGGCCTCGGGCCGGCAGGGGGCGCAGGAGAACCAGGAATGGGGCAACGGCGCCTTCACCAAATCCCTGCTGGAAGGGCTGGGCGGGCAGGCTGATGACCGCAAGACCGGGCGGGTCACCGTGAGCATGCTCAACGCCTACATCACCGAGCGGGTGAAGGAACTCACCGGCGGATCCCAGACGCCCATCTTCAAGAACCAGGACGACCTGTCGGACTTCCCGCTGGTGGTCCTCGGACCCGTGGAGCCATGACCATGCTCAAGGGACTGTGCTGCGCCCTCGCCGTCGCCTCCCTGGCCGGGGCCGCGGACAACCTGGGGGATGTGGCCGCGGCCCAGCAGGCCCGGAGGGCCGCCGTGGCGGCCGGGTTCCAGGCGCTGCGGCGGGATTGCGGGGCCGACAGCGCCAAGGAGCGCGAGGCCCGGCTGCTGCTGGGCAAGGCCATGGAACGCACAAACGGGCTGGTGGACGCGCTGGTCCAGGGGCTGCGGACGGGGCAGACCGCCGATGCCGATCTGGCCCGGGAGGCCGAAGCCGCCAATGCCCAGCTGATGGCCTACCTCGACCTGGCCCGGTGCGACGGCACCACCGCGGCCCCGGGCGACGTCCCGCCGTCCCACCCGGTCCTCACCGGCCTGGTGGGCCAGACGCTGACGGGGGGTGCCGCCCAGCTGGAGTCCCTGCGCTGGGGCGCCCTTCCGGGCCCGGCGGGCGCCCGGGGCAAGGGGGCGCTCGCCCCGCCGCCACGCTACCTCACCCTGAAGGGCGCCTTCCACACGGCGCCCATCCGGCAGATGGCCATGGACGCCCGGGAGACGGTGCTGGTGACCGCCTCCGAGGACAAGACCCTCCGGGTCTGGGATCCCCGGACCCTGGCCTGCCTGCGGGTGCTGCGTACGCCCGTGGGCCCCGGCGAGTGCGGCAAGCTCTACGCCGTCGCCCTCACCCCGGACGGCAGCACGGTCGTGGCCTCCGGCTTCACCCGGGACCCCGAAGGGGGAGCCCATCGCCTGTACGTGATGGATGTGCGCGACGGGCGGCTGATCCGCGAGATCCCCGGCCTGCCCCAGGTGGTGAACCGGCTCTCCCTGTCCCCGGACGGCACCCTGGTGGTGGCGCACCTGGCCGAGCGCCTGGGGCTGCGCAGGTACCGCCTGGCGGACGGGGCCGAAGTGGGCCGGGATCCCCTGTACGGGGGACCCAGCTACGCCGGGGCCTTCGCCGCCGACGGGCGCTACGCCGCCACCTCCGATGATGGCTTCGTGCGGGTCTACGGCCCCGACTTCCGCCTGCTGGCCAAGGCCCGCACCCCCGGGGCAAGCCCCTTCGGCGTGGCCTTCAGCCCCGACGGCGCGACCCTGGCCCTGGGCTACGCCGAGGGCTGCCGGGTGGACCTGCTCTCATCCAAGACCCTGTTCCCCACCGGGAAGGTGGACACCGCCGGCTGCGCGGGTCCCCTGGGCGTGGTTGCCTGGTCCCGGGACGGCCGCAGCCTCTACGCCTGCGGCGGGGAGGATTTCGGCCCCAGCGCCAATGCCGTCTACCGCTGGACCGAGGGCGGCAAGGGCCCCCGCGCCGGCACCGCCGTGGCCTCGGCCACCCTCTGCGACCTGCTGCCCCTGAAGGACGGCGGCCTGCTGGCCGCCGCCCAGGATCCCAAGCTCTGCCGCCTAAGCCCCGATCTGGCCGTCACTGTTGCCCTGGTCACTGTGCCGGGCGCCATGGCCAAGGCCCGGGAAGGCCTGCGCACGGATGCTACCGGCAACGCCGTGGCCCTGGGCTGGCGCTACCCATCCCGGCCCGGATGCAGCTTCTCCCTGGCCGACATGGGCCTGCGCGACGGCGCCGGCGGGCTGGTGGGGCCCCTCCTGGACAGCGCCGGGCTCAAGGTCCAGGACTGGCGGGACGGGGAGCGCCCGGCCCTCAACGGCGCGCCCATCCAGGGCCTGGAGCCGCATGAGGTGGTGCGGTGCCTGAGCCTGGCCCGCGACGCCCAGTCCTTCGCCCTGGGCACGGACTGGTGCCTGCGCCTGTTCGACGCCCGGGGCCGGCTCCAGCAGTCGGTGGTCCTGCCCGCGGCCTGCTGGGGGCTGAACCACACGCCGGACGGCCGCATGCTCCTGGCCGCCCTGGCCGACGGCACCATCCGCTGGTACCGGGCCCGGGACGGCCGGGAGCTGATGGCCCTCACCCTCGACCCGGACGGCCAGCGCTGGGCGCTCTGGAATCCCGAGGGCTACTACGCCGCCAGCGTCGGCGGCGAGGGGCTCCTGGGCTGGGCGGTGCAGCGTGAGGGTGAGGCCGGGGACTTCTTCCCCCTGCACCAGTTCCGGGAGCCCTTCTGCCAGCCGGCCCTGTTCCTGGCCCTGCTGGCCCGGGGCGAGCTGGACCCGGCCCTGGGCGACCTGGGCCTGGCCAAGCTGGGCTCCGCCGGCCAGACCCTGGAAGCTCCCATGACCCTGCCGCCGGTGCTGCGCATCCTGGAACCCCGGGACGGGGCGGCCCTCACCCCCGGCCCCACCGCCTTCCGGGTGCGGGTGCGGAGCTACGGCCCGGCCGAGCCGGTGAAAGTCTGGCATCTGTACCTGGACGGGGAGAAGCTCCCGGACCAGCCGGGAACACCGGCCAGCGCCCGAACCGAGGACGGCCAGGAGGCGGAGTACCGGCTCCAGGTCCCCCTGCCCGGGCACGCCTGCCGCGTCGCCCTGGTCATGGAGTCCGCGGCGCGGGTGAGCGAACCGGCCCAGGTGAGCCTGGTGGAGCCGGGCCCGGCCCAGGCTGCCCGGCCCCCGGTGCTCAACATCGTCTCCGTGGGCATCTCCGCCTACCGCCAGGCCGGCCTGGCGCTGGCCTACCCGGCCAAGGACGCCCGGGACGTGGTGGACCTGTTTCAGGGACAGCGCAACCGGCTTTACTCCAACGTGAAGGTGCGCACCCTGGTGGACGCCCAGGCCACCCGGGCGAACATCCTGGGGGCGCTCCGGGAGGTGCGCGACCAGTCCAGCCCCTGGGACGTGACGCTGTTCTTCCTTTCGGGCCACGGGGTGGCCAACCCGGGCTCGGACAGTTACTGCTACCTGCCCTTCGACGCCGACCCCCGCGACCGGGCCACCCTGGTGGACGGCCGGGAGCTGAGGGAGATCCTGTCCCGGACCCAGGGCAAGGTGGTACTGATGCTGGACACCTGCCACTCTGGGGACGTGCTGGGCGAAGGCCGCATGCGCGGCCTGGACGAGGCGGTCAAGCTGACCCGCTTCATCAATGAGCTGGCCTCGGCGGACAACGGCGTGATGGTGTTCTCCTCCAGCACCGGCCGCCAGCTCTCCCTGGAAGCCCCGGACTGGGGCAACGGCGCCTTCACCAAGGCGCTTCGGGAGGGCCTGGAGGGCAAGGCCGACCCGGACCATACCGGGCGCGTGACCCTGGGCCAGCTGGACACCTGGCTGCGCGGCCGGGTGAAGGACCTGACCCAGGGCACCCAGACGCCGGTCACCGCTCGGCCCACCACCGCCCTGGACTTCCCCCTGGTCATCCTGCCGTGAAGGGCCCCCTTCTGGGTGAACCCCGCATCCGCGTCCTGGCGGCGGCCGCCGTGCTCCTGGCGGCCCTCCTCCTGGCCCGGGCGCCATTCACCCTCGGCCTGGACCTCAAGGTCCTGGACCAGATGTTCCTGGTGCGCCGGGCGCTGCATCCGACCCGGGCTCCGGGAGTCGTGCTGGTGGGGGTGGACGGGGACACCGAGCATGCCTTCCGGGAGCCCCTGGCCCTCTGGCACCGGCATTTCTCCGCGGTGTTCCAGGGCCTGGCCCTGGGCGGCGCCAGGGGGGTGGGGGTGGACTTCAACCTGCCGGAGCGCAGCTTCGACGGCATCATCCCCGGCCTGGACGCGGCGCTCATGCGCGGCATCCTGACGCTCAAGGCGAAGTGCCCACTGGTGCTGGGGCTCACCGTGGGCGCGGACTACCGGGTCCGCTCCGTGTTCGCGCCCTTCCTGAGGGCGGCGGGGGGGGAGGACGGCAGCGGCCTGGTGGTGACCCCGCTGGATCCTGACAACTATCTCCGGCGGTTCACCGAGCCCCCGGACGTATCGGGCCGGCCCGTGCCCACCATGGCCGGGACCCTGGCCCGGCGCCTGGGCCTCAACCCGGTCCCGGGCTACGTGGACTACGCCCTGGGCGAACCCATGACCTACGTCCCCTTCCAGCAGGTGGCCGCCTGGTCCGAGGCCGGGAACGCCCAGGCCCTGCGGGGCGCCTTCCAGGACAAGGTGGTCTTCATCGGCAGCGTCCTGCCCTTCGAGGACCGGCACCTGATGCCGGTGAACCTGGCGGGTTGGGAGGCGGACAACAACGGGTTGATCCCCGGGGTCCTGTTCCACGCCCAGATCCTGCGCAGCCTCATGGGTCCGGGCCTCATCCGCGAAGCCCCGTCGTGGGCGGGCCTGGTCTTGCTCATCGCCGCCACCGCCGCCTCCTGGGGGCTGAGCCGGTGGCTGGGCCTGGGCCTTGCCGGGCTCGTGATCCTGCCCGGGGGGCTGGTGCTGGCCGCCTACGGCCTGCTGGGGCACCTCCTGCTGCTGCCCGTCGCCGGGCCCGCGGGGGGCGTGCTGCTGGGCTTCCTGGGCCGCACCGCCGTGGAAGGCAGCTTCAAGATCCGTGAGCGGCGGCGCCTGCGCCAGGTGTTCTCCGGCTACGTCAGCCCGGCGATCCTCCAGGAGATTGTGGACGGCCGCCTGCGCTCGGGCCTGGAGGGGCACCGGGTCAACCTCTGCGTGATGTTCTCGGACATCCGGGATTTCACCACCCTCGCCGAGAAACTGGAGCCCGAGGAGGTCATCGCCCTGCTGAACCGGTACTTCTCCCGCATGACCGAGGCCATTCACGCCCACGGCGGCACCCTGGACAAGTTCATCGGGGACGGCATCATGTGCTTCTACGGCGCGCCGGAGCCCATGGTGGAGCCGTGCCGGAACGCCCTGGGCACCGCCCGGGACATGCTGGCGACCCTGGCCGAACTCAACGCCGAGTTCGAACGGGAGGGTGGCCAGCCCCTGCGCATCGGCATCGGCATGCACTACGGCGTGGCCTCGGTGGGCAACATGGGCTCGGCCACCCGGCACGAGTACACGGCCGTGGGCAACACCGTGAACACCGCCTCGCGCCTCGAGGGCCTGACCAAGGGGTCGGGATACACCCTGATGGTCTCTCAGACCGTGATCGACCAGCTGGGAAACCAGGAGGGCTTTGAATTTCTTGGGGAAAAACCGCTCAAGGGGAGGGCGCCCATGGCAGTCTATGGGTGGAACAACCTGACGGCCTGCCGATCAAACAAAGGGGGTTCATCATGACGATGCGAAACGTGCGTAGTCTCATGCTGGCGGGCGTGGCTCTGGTGCAGGTCCTGCCGGCCTTGGCCCAGGCGAAAGGGGTGGTGATGATCTCGGATCTTTCCGGGACCGCGCGGCTGGCGGGACGCAAGGCACCCCTGGGCCTGATGGAGGAGGTGGGGCCGGGCGCGGCCGTGACCCTGAAGCGGGGCGCCCGGATCACCTTCGTCAACATGAAGACCGGGTCCGAGTCCAGCTTCACCGGCCCCGGGAAGTTCAAACTGGACGCCGCCGGGGAAGCCCGGGGCCTGGCCCCGCGGCAGCACCATCTGGTGGCCGCCCTCCAGGGCTCGGTCCACCTGCGGCCGGGCGCCCTGGCCCAGGCCAGCGTGGTGATGCGGGCGGCCCCGGACGCGGAGGCCCAGTTCATGTCGCCGCCGGGCCCCTGGAGCCTCAGCGCCACCCCGGAGTTCCGCTGGCAGCCGGCGGGCGCCGGGGCCTCCTACCACTTCAAGCTGCAGGATCCCCAGGGCCAGGTGGTGTTCGAGCTGACCCAGGAGGACTGCAGCATCCAGGTGCCCGACCACCTCGCCCTGGCGGACGACACCGCCTACACCTGGGTGCTGGAGACCCGGCTGGCCGACGGGGCCCAGAGCCGCCGGAGCGGGTCCCTCAAGGTGGTCCCGAAGCCCGTGCGGGAGCAGCTCAAGGCCGGTCGGCCGGCCCTGGACGCACCCTTCTCCGACCGGCTGGTGTACGCCGCCGTGCTGGAACAGCATGAGCTCCACGACGAGGCCCGGGTCTACTGGAAGAGCCTGGCCAAAGACCGTCCCGACGATCCGGCCCTGGCCAAGATCGCCGGAAACTGAGTGGACGCGCCTGTCCCCGCCGCCACGTCCCGGACCCGGTGGATCTGGGCCCTCCTGCTCATCGGAGCCCTGGCCCTGGTGTGCGGGCTGGCGCCCCTGGTCCGGGAAGGGGACGGACGGCTCCTGGACCAGGCCTTCCGGCTGCACCAGCGGCTCGGCCCGCTCCCGGCCCGGGGGCCGGAAGTGGTGGTGGTGGGCCTGGACGAGGCCAGCGCCAGGGCCATCCCCGAACCCCTGGCCCTCTACCACCGCCCCCTGGGCCAGTTCATGGAGGCCATGGCCCAGGCCGGACCCGCGGCGGTGGGCCTGGACATCGTCCTGCCCGAGCATTCCTGGGACCAGTTCGTGCCGGGCCTGGACGCGGCCCTGGGCCGCGGGCTGCTGCGCCTCAAGGGCGGCACCCACCTGGTGCTGGGCATGACCGTGGGCGACCGGGGCAATCCCCGCACAGTCCTGCCGCTGTTCGTGACCCTGGCCGGGGCCGACCGCTTCGCCTTCGTCCAGGTTGTGCCAGACCCGGACCAGATCGTGCGCCGCTACGACGATCGGATTGGCGCCAACGGCGACGCCGTGCCGACCCTGGCGGGGGAGCTGGCCCGGCCCTTCGGACCGGGGCAGCGGCCCGGGCTCATCCACTTCGCCCTGGGCCGCCCCTTCCGCTACGTGCCCCTGGGCACCGTGCTGGACTGGCAGGCCAGGGACCAGCGGCAGGAGCTCCGCGCCGCCTTCGCCGGCAAGATCGTGATGCTGGGCAGCGTGATCCCCTTCGAGGACCGCGTGCACCTGCCGGTGCGGCTGGCGGCGTGGGAAGACCCCACCAACCTCGATTCCCCGGGGGTGCTGCTCCAGGCCCAGATCGTCCGCACCCTGCTGGCCGGGGCCGCCATCCGGACTCCGCCGCCCTGGAGCCTGGTGCTGCTGGCGGCCCTAGGAGCCCTGCTGGGACTGGGCGCGGCCCGCCGTCCCTTCCTCTGGGGTCCGCTGCTGCTGGCCTGGCTGGCCCTCGTCGGCGTCCTGGCCTACCGGCTCCTGGACCAGGGCTGGTTCCTGCCCCTCACCGGGCTCGCCGCCGCCGCGGTGCTGGGCTTCGGGGCGCGGATCATGGCCGATCTGGTGCGGGACCGGCTGCGCAAGCGGGCCATGGAGAAGGAAGTGGCCTGGGCCCGCATCGTGGAAGCCAAGAACCGCGAGCTCAAGGCCGCCAACAGCAAGCTGGTGGAGTCCCAGGCCCGCATCAGCGAACTCATGGATGCCCACGGCAACCTCCTGGAGGATCTGCCCACCTGGGCCGGCGTCACCGGCCGGGAGATCCAGCGCTCCGTGGGGGCCGAGGATCTGGGGGTCTACGAGCTCCAGCCGGGGCAGATCCGCACCCTGAAGGAACGGGCCGGTCATGAGGCCCCGGACCTGGTGGAGCTCAAGGCCGCAATCCAGACCGGACAGCGGCTGGGGAAGTTCCTGGTGGTGCCGGCCCTGGGCCTTTCCGGCGAGCTCCGGGGGGCGCTGCTGGTGGCGGGGACCCTGCCGGAAGGGAGCCCCGAGCGCCAGCTGCTGCAGGGCTTCGCCAGCCAGCTGGGCGGCGCCCTGGAGATGATCCAGGTGCGCCAGAAGCTGGTGGCCGCCGAGGGCGTGCGCGGCCAGACCCTGGAGGAGTACCATGCCCGGGGCATCGCCACGGTCAAGATCTGCCCGTTCTGCGGCACCTGCTTCCCCCACACCGAGACCCTCTGCGACCGGGACGGCTTCGAGCTGGAGCTGCCCGGCGTCCTGCCCCTGCATGTGCTGGGCCGCTACCGGCTGGTGCGCCGGCTGGGGGAGGGCGGCATGGGCACGGTCTACGAGGCCGAGGACCTGACCCTGAGGCGCAGCGTGGCCATCAAGCTCATGCGCCCCGACCTGTTCCGGGACCCGCGCTCCCGGCTGCGCTTCGAGCGGGAGACCCGGACCCTGGTCCAGGCCCAGCATCCCCATGTGGTCACCGTCTACGATTCCGGCGAGCTGGAGGATGGCTCGGCCTGCCTCATCATGGAGCGCCTGCTGGGCCTGGACCTGGGCGAGGTGCTCGCCACCTTCGGCCCCGGAACCCCGCAGCAGGTGGCCCAGGTGCTGGTGCAGGCCGGCGAGGCCCTGGACGCGGCCCACCGGGTGCGCATCGTGCACCGGGACATCAAGCCCCAGAACCTCTTCCTGGTGCCCAGCGCCGAGGGCTTCACGGTCAAGATCCTGGATTTCGGGCTGGCCAAGTCCCAGGAGGGGGAAGCCAAGGTCACCCAGACCGGCCAGATGATGGGCACGCCCGCCTACATGGCCCCCGAGCAGATCCTGGGCCAGGACGCCGACGAGCGCTCCGACCTGTTCTCCTTCGCCACCGTCATCTACGAGAGCCTGCTGGGCCAGCCCCCCCTGGAGCGGCTGGAACTCAAGGAGGTGCTCCGGGCCATCCTCAGCGCCCCGCCTGTGCCGCCCAGCCGCATCGCCCCCTGGCTGCCCCCGTCGGTGGACGCCGCCTTCGCCCAGGCCATGGCCAAGGACCCCGGGGAGCGGCCGAAGCATGTGCTGCCCTGGGCCAAGCACCTGGCCCGGATCCTGGAGGCGTTGCCGGGGACGGCCCGGGGCTGGTCCCTGTCCGGCCCGGTCCTGTCCAGCCTGACGGAGCCGGTGAATTCCGGATCCTTCACCGCTGCGCTGAACCCCGCCCCCGATCCCAATCTCGGCACCCGGGGCACCCCATGAGTGAAGCCTTGATCCCATCCCTGCGCCGGCTGCTCCAGGAGACGGTGGAGGCCTGCGGTGGGGCCGAGGCCACCTACTGGGACCTGACCGGAGACGGCGCCGGCCTGGTGGTCCTGGCCAACGCCGGGCCCGACCCTTCCAGGCTGGAGGGCCTGCGGGTGCCCATCGACGGGTCGCTGGTGGGCATGGTGCTCTGCACCGGCATGGCCACGGCCGTTGGGCCCGACGCCCCCTACCACCCGGCGGCCAAGGAGGTCACCGGGGTCCGGACGGAAGCCATGGCCGCGGCCCCCGTGCGGGTCCACGGCCAGCCCGTGGGCGTGCTCACCACCATCAACCCCCGGGGCCGGGCCCTGTTCCACGCCGCGGACCTGGACGCCCTGCAGCGGAAGGCCCTCCTCCTGGGCCGCCTCCTGGAGGCGGACGGTCATGCCTCCTGAGCTGGCCACGGGGGCGGTGCGGGTCCTGCTGCTGGATTCCGGCGTGGAGCCGGGCCACCCTGACCTGGCAGGCTGGCCGGTCCCCACCTTCGGCATCCAGGGCGGGGCCGGGGACTGGCGGGTGGCCGCCGAACCCGGCCGGGACACCTTCGGCCACGGCACCGCCATCGCCGGCCTGCTCCGGAGCCTGGAACCCACCCTGCGGCTCACCAGCCTGCGCATCCTGGGCCAGGATCTGCGGGCCGGCACCGGCCTGGTGCGCTTCGCGCTGGCCTGGGCCCTGGACCAGGGATTCGACCTGGTGAACTGCAGCTTCGGCAGCGCCTCCCCCCAGGACCTCCCCCATTTCAAGCGGCTGGTGGACCGCGCTTTCTGCCGCAACACCTGGATCGTGGCCGCCAGCAGCAACGTGGACCCGGCCCAGGAGGAGTATCCGGGCGCTTTTCCCAGTGTCTTCACGGTGACCTCGGCGGACCTGGAGCCGCACGACGCCCTGGTGCGCCGGTCCGGGCAGCTGACCGAGTTCGCCGCCCACGGCGTCGCCGTGCGGGTGGCCTGGAAGGACGGCGGCTACCGCATCCTCACCGGCAGCAGTTTCGCGGCGCCCCGGCTCACGGCCCTCCTGGCCGGCCTGCGGGCCGCCCATCCCGGCTGGAACGCTTGCGAAGCCAAGGCCTGGCTCTACCGTCGCTGCCGGTGACACGGTAGGCCCTGGCACCTTTTCCGGTTCCACTTTTTCTTGCGGTCGTCCGGCTGGAGCGCTCATTATTATTTAATTCAGCCAAGCCATGGACCGCGCCCCGCTCGAACCCCCCGATCCTGCCCATGCCGCCGATTGGCGCCTGGCCCAGCGTGCCCGGGCCCAGCACCCCACCGCATGGATGGAACTGGTGCGCTCCGCCCAGGGCATCGTCATGGGCCTGCTGGTCCGGCACGTTCGGCCCCAGGACCGGGAGGATCTGTTCCAGGAGGTCTTCCTGCGCATCCACCGGCACCTGGACACCTACCGGGGGGAGTCGGCCTTGAGCACCTGGGTCTACCAGGTGGCCTTGAACGTCATCCGGGCCCACTGGGCCGATCTCCAGCGCCGGCAGGTGCTGTTCCTGCGCGATGTGGACGGCTGCGCCTACGAGGAGATCGCGCAGCGGCTGCAAGTGCCGCTGGGCACCGTGAAATCCCGTCTGGCGCGGGCCAGGGCGAACCTGGCGGAGGCGTTTCCGGCCCAGGCGCTCCAGTCGGCCGGTCCCGACGCCCCCGGCGGGGCGAATGTGAGGAGGGCGCCGTGACCAGCCCCTGGCCTTCCCAAGAACTGGACCTCCTGCTGTCCTGCTACCTGGATGGCGAACTGGACCTGGCCACGGGTCTGGAGCTGGAGGCCTGGCTGCGGACCAACCCGGAAGGGCGGCGACGGCTGCAGACCCTGCAGGGGATGGCCGCCGCCCTGGGTGACCTGCGGGTCCAGGCCCAGGCCCCGGCCGGGTGGATGGTGCGCGCCTACCGCATCGGCCTGCCCGGGGACCTGCCGGTGGCCAGGAAGGTGATGTACCTGGGCATGGGCCTGGCCCGGCCGCGGGCGCTGGGGCACGGTCTGGGGGTGCGCCGGGCGCTCCGCCGCTGGAAAACCCGGCTCAAGGGGTAGCCCAGGATCCGTCCGGAACACGCCCCGGGCCCAGGAAACCTCACCCGCAATGCAGGTGGCGGTTGACTAGGGCCTTCAGGGAATCGGCGTTGCCGAAGATCTTCTCGCTCAGGTTGAGGTCGTCGTAGGCCTTCAGGCTCTTGATGGTGGAGTCGATCAGCCCGGCGGGGAAGACCCCGCCCTCCTCGTAGCGGGCCCGGTCCTGGGCCAGGCAGTCCGCCGACTGGAAGCAGGAGGCAGGCAGCTGCTTGAGCCCCTCCACCCGGGCGGCGTCCGCCTTGACGTAGAGTTCGGCGGCCAGCTTCAGGGCCCCGGGGGCCTCCAGGCCCCAGCGGCCGGCCACCGCCATGCCCGCCAGGAGCAGATGCACGTTGGCGCTGCCGTCCGGACTGCGCAGCTCCACGGTCTGGTTGTTCTCGAAGCCGCGGATGCCGTCCGCGGGCTCGTTGGGGTTGGCGTGCAGCAGCATGCGGTCGCCCACCCCCTGCCAGCCCAGGGGCACCCGCACCAGCACCGAGCGGTTGCGGTCGCCCCAGCAGATGCTGGTGGGGGCTTCCTGGTGCGGCACCAGGCGCAGGAACGAGGTGGGCACTGTGTTGCCGAAGGCGGTGAGGGACTCGGCGCACATGAGGTAGCCGGCGATGACCTTCCGGGCGGTGTCGGTGAGGCCGGAACCGTCGGCCATCATGTTCTCGCCGTTCTTCATGAACCGGGTGTGCACATGCAGCCCGCTGCCGGCTTGTCCCGCGATGATCTTGGGGGCGAAGCTCACTTCCAGGTTGTGCTTGTAGGCCACCTCGCGCACCGCCCACTTGGCCATCACCAGCTGGTCCGCCGCCTGCTCGATGGGCACCGGCAGGAACTCGATCTCATGCTGGACCATCTCCAGGTCGCCGGAGATGATGTTGCCCACTTCGGCGTGGCCGTACTTGATGGTGCCGCCCATCTCGCTGATCACCTGCATGGCCTCGCGCCGCACCAGGCCCCACTTGGAGAACGGGTGGGACTCGTGGTAGCCCTTCTGTTCCACGATGGGATAGATGGAGTCGATCTCCGAGAACAGGTAGTACTCCAGCTCGCCCAGGGCTTCCATGACCAGGCCGGTGCGCTCCTTCAGGGTCCTCTGGGCCTTCTGCAGGATATACTCCGGGGCGCTCTCCAGCGGGTCGCCCTGGTTGTTGTAGAAGCCGCAGATCAGGTCGATGGTGGGCACTTCGGTGAAGGGGTTGACGAAGGCGGTGCGGAACCGGGGCACCACGTAGAGGTCGCTGGATTCGGCCGAGACGAAGGAGAACAGGCTGGAGCCGTCCACCCGCTCGCCCATGGACAGCACCTTCTCCAGGTGGGCCCGGCTGTTGATGACGAAGTTCAGCTTCTTCAGCCGGCCGTCCCCGGCCACGTAGCGGAAATTGAGCATGCGGATGTCGTTCTGCTCGATGAACCGGACGATGTCCTGCTTGGTGAAGTCCTCGGCGGGCTTCTGCAGGGCCTTGACGATCTTGTTGGGGTTCAGGGTGAGTCGCTCGTTCATGCCGGTGCTCCGGGGAAGGGGGGATGGGCGGAGGTCGCGAAAGCCGTGCCAAGGGCCCTGTGACGGCGGTCACAGGGCGGAAAAGCCCCAGGAACAAGGCGCCGCCAGGCAGTCGGGCCGGCCTGGGGGTGGCCTTCCCGGGGTCGGCCCGGCCCCCGGAGGGGTTGCGGGTTCAAATGGGCGAGTTGACTAACCCATTGTTTAACCATTTGATGAACTGCCGGCCCCGGTCAGACAGTTCGGTGCCGCGCCGGCCCAGACCGGACCTGACCAGCCCGGCCTCGGCCAGGACCTGCAGGAGGCCGCGCACCTCCGCCTCGGTGAACTCCTGGCCCTGGGCCTGGAGGGCGGCGCGCAGGCTCCGGCGCCCCGCCTTCAGGTCCCGGTCCGCGAACTGGGCCAGGACGGCCAGCAGGGTCCGGGCCCGCTCCAGGCCGCAGCGGGCGGCCAGCAGGCCGGCTTCCGCGGCGAAGGTCTGGGCCGGGGCCCTGCCCACCAGGTAGGTGGGCAGGGTGTCCGGGGTCACCTCCCGGTCCGCCATGAGCGCGATGTGGTTGGCCACGTTGCTCAGCTCGCGGATGTTGCCGGGCCAGGGGTAGGCCAGGAGCGCCTCCCGGGCCCCGGCGGTGCAGCCCAGCTCCCCCCGGTTGCGCTGCTCCAGGAAATGGCCCAGCAGGGGGAAGATGTCCTCCGGGCGCTCGCGCAGGGGCGGCACCAGCAGGGACAGGGCGTTGAGCCGGTAGTACAGGTCCTCCCGGAACTGCCCCGCCTGGATGCGTTCGGTCAGGTTGCGGTTGGTGGCGGCGATCACCCGGATGTTCACCTGGGTGAGCCGGTTCGACCCCACCCGCATGATCTGGCGCTCCTGCAGCACCCGCAGTAGCTTGGCCTGGAGCATCAGCGGCATGTCGCCGATCTCGTCCAGGAACACCGTGCCATTGTTGGCCTGCTCGAACAGCCCCTCCTTGCCCTCGCGCAGGGCGCCGGTGAACGACCCGCCAGCGTAGCCGAACAGCTCGCTCTCCAGCAGCTGCTCGGGCACCGCCGCGCAGTTCACCGCCACGAAGGGCAGCTTGGACCGGGACGACTCGTTCTGGATGGACTGGGCCAGCAGCTCCTTGCCGGTGCCGCTCTCCCCCTGGATGAGCACGGTGATGTCGGTGCCGGCGATGCGGCGGGCCAGCTCGATGCACTGGCGCATGCGCGGGGAGCGGGTGAGCACGTCGCTGAAGCTGTAGCGGGTGGTGAGGCCCCGGTCCCTGAGCTTGCGGCTGAGGTTCTGCTCCAGCTGGCGGATGTAGGTGACTTCCTGGAAGTTGAAATAGCTGCCCCCGGGTTCGCCGAAGTACTGGATGTCCTGGCGGTGGACCACGATGGAGCGCCCCCGGGTCTCCACCAGCCACTCCTGGCTCTGGGTCTGGCCCAGGAGGTCCTGGACCTCCGGCGGAAACGCTTCGGCGCCGCAGCCCAGGGCGTCCTCCTTGAGGCCCAGCATCTCCGCCAGAGCCTGGTTGAACAGGGTGACCTTCCCCCCCTTGTTCAGCAGCAGGATGCCTTCGTGGGCATGGTTGATCACCGCGTCCAGTTCCGTATTCCGCTGGAACAACTGCATATATTGATGGTTGACGCCGGTGTCCAGGTTGACGTTGCCCTTGGCGTAGCGCAGCAGGCGGTGGTCGATCTCCCGGTCGGTGTTCTTCAGGCGGTTGAGGATCTCGATGAAGGTGGAGATGTCGATGCAGCGGTGGCCGATGTCGATGACCGTCTCCACGCAGGCGGGCACCAGCCTGCTTTCGCCGGGGGTGAGGGCGATGTGGATGTCCCGGCAGTCCATCCCCTCCTCGTAGGGGATGAACTGGAGGTGGTTCACCTCCAGCTGCTGCAGCAGGGCGACCATCTCCAGGGTGGTCTCCGGCAGGTTGTTCACCACCAGCACCCGGGTGCCGCTGGGGATGGTGAAGATGCGGTAAGCCTCGCTCTCGCGGATGGTGCGCTGCACCACCAGGATCCGCCGGGCCTCCTTCACGTGGCTCTGGACCTCCAGGGCCTTGCCCTGGGTGTTCACCAGCACGATGTCCGCGTCCACCATGTCCCCGGGCCCCAGGCTCTCGAAGAAGACCTTGCGGATGTCCGCCAGGCCGGACAGCACCTCCCCCAGTTCCCGGGTGAACACCTCCCCCAACTGGGAGTCGCGCTGGTCGGTCATCAAGGCGATCTGCTTCATCAAGGATTTCCCTTGGACAAGCCTAGCGCACGGTCCGGGCACCGGGCTTTGTGATAGAGTCGAATTCTCCCAAACTGGCTTATTTCGATTGTGCTTCAAGGGTGTTTCACCGCGGGAACCGGTATGCGCATGGGTATGTTCCTCATCCTGGCTTGCGGCTTCGCGCTGCTGTGGGTCTGGCTGCGCCGGCGCAGGTCGGGCCTGGACCAGGCCAAGGCCCTGCGGGACGCCGAGCGCGGCCGGATGGAGGACGAGCTGCGGCAATCCCGGGACAAGTTCTACAACATCTTCCACCTGAGCCCCGACGCCATCGACCTCACCCAGCTGGAGACCGGCGTCTTCCTGGAGCTCAACCACGGCTACGAGATCCTCTACGGATATTCCCGGCAGGAGCTGCTGGGCCGCTCCACCCTGCCGGGGGACACGGGGATCTGGGTGAACCGGGCGGACCGGGCGCGGCACGTGGAGGAGCTGAAGGAGCACGGCATCTCCCTGGGCTTCGAAGCGCCCCAGCGGCGCAAGGACGGAACCCCCTTCGTGGCGCTCATCTCCTCCGCCGTCATGGAGATCAAGGGCGAGATCTGCAACCTCTCCCTGTCCCGGGACATCACCGAGCGCAAGCGCGTGGAGGAGACCCTGCGGGAGAGCAACCAGCGCCTGGAACTGGCCATCACCTCGGGCAGCCTCGGGATCTGGGACCGGAACCTGGTGGACGGCACGGAGACCTGGAACGACCGCATGTACGAACTCTACGGCCTGGAGCCCCAGGTCCGCCATCCGGACTACGACCACTGGCTCCAGAACATCGTCCACCCGGAGGACCGCCGGGCCACGGATGCGGTTATCCAGGCGGCCCTGGCCGGCACCGGGGCCTACGACCTCGAGTTCCGGGTGGTCCGTCCCGACCGGGAGATCCGCCACATCAAGTCCAGCGCCCAGGTGCTGCGCGAGCCCGGGGGAAAGGCGTACCGGGTCATCGGCATCAACCGGGACCGCACCCAGGAGGTGGAGGCCGAGGCCGAAAGGCGCCGGCTGCTGATGGAACTTCAGCACGCCGAAAAGATGGAGAGCATCGGCAGCCTCGCCGGCGGGGTCGCCCACGACATGAACAACGTGCTGGCGGCCATCATGGGCATGGCCTCGATCCTCGAACTGAACGGCCAGGATCCGGAGGCCATGAAGCTGGCCCTGGACACCATCACCCGGGCCTGCACCCGGGGCCGGGACGTGGTCAAGAGCCTGCTCTATTTCGCCCGGAAGAACCTGGAGACCCTGGGTCCGGTGGACCTCAACGCCATCGCCCGGGAGATGGTCCACCTGCTCAGCTACACCACCCTGAAGCGGCTGCAGATCGTCACCGATTTCCAGGAACCCCTGGGCCTGATCGAAGGGGACGGGGGCGCCCTGAGCCACGCCCTGATCAACCTGTGTGTCAACGCCGTGGACGCCATGCCCGAGGGCGGCACCCTGGAGCTGCGGACCCGGCAGGTGGACGGATGCGGGGTGGAGATCAGCATCCGCGACACCGGCAGCGGCATGAGCCCCGAGGTGATCAACAAGGCCATCGAGCCCTTCTTCACCACCAAGCCCGTGGGCAAGGGCACCGGCCTGGGCCTGGCCATGGTCTACGGCACCGTGCAGGCGCACCAGGGCACCTTCGAGATCCGCAGCGAGGTGGGCCAGGGCACCGAGGTCATCCTGGGCTTCCCCTTGTATCCCGGGGCCCAGGACACCGGCGCGGCCACGGCCCCTGCCGTCCGCCCCGACCTGGGGCCGCTGCGGATCCTCCTGGTGGACGACGACGAGCTCATCCGCCTGTCCGTGGTCCCGATGCTCAAGGCGCTGGGCCACGAGGTCCGGACGGCCGAGGGCGGCGAGGAGGCCCTGGCGCGGATCCGGGACGGCCTGGAGGTGGACCTGGTGATCCTGGACATGAACATGCCCGGCCTCAACGGCGCCCAGACCCTCTCCCAGCTGCTGGCCCTGCGGCCCGGCCAGGCCGTGCTCATGGCCACCGGCTACAGCGATGACGCCATCGCGCCCCTGGTCCAGGACTGCCCGAACGTGCACAGCCTGGGCAAGCCCTTCAGCCTGGAGGAGATCCGCAACAAGCTGGAGACCATGTTCAGTGCAGGGAGGCCGAAACCCTGACTTCGAACTCCGGGTGGCCGGGGGTGTCCAGGGTGAGGAACGCCTTCTCGTCGTACTGCCCCGGCCGGGCCGCGGAGGACAGCAGCAGCTGGACTCTCTGGGTGGCGCCGGCCCTGGGGGAGATCCCCAGCACCTGGAGCATGGGATTGCTGGTGCGCGCCGACAGGATGCGGAAGGGCTTGTTGGCCCGGCTTTTCAACTGCACAGAGGCATGCAGGTCCTGGCCGGCGGGTTCGGCCCAGGCCACCCGGGCGGGGGTGGCGATGACCGGGGCGCGCCGTTCCCAGTGGACACTGAGCGGGACCTTCCAGGGTTTGGGATTCTCCAGGTGGACGGTGAGGGTGTCGGTTCCCGCCAGCTTTCCGGGCGGCAGCTTGCGGGAGTATAGGTCCAGATCCACCCAGGCATCCAGGCCGTCGCTGCGGGTGACCACCCCCAGCCAAGGCGCGTCGGACATGTCCATGTTCGTGACGGTGATGGGTTTTCCCGTTCCGGATTCCATCTTCACGGAGGCGTGCGCATGGTCGTCGGGGCCCAGGTCCTGGAAGACGACCGTGGCCGTGTCCACCTTGATCGCCGGACCCACCACCGCCTGAAAGGTCAGGAGCAGCTTGGGCTGGTCCGGATCATCCGTCATCACCTCGACGCTCTTCGAGGCCGGGCCGGAAATGCCTGCGGTATGGAACGTGACATCCACGACGGTGGTCTCGCCTGGTTCCAGAAGGTTTTTTCCAGCCAGGGAGGAGGTGCATCCGCAGGAGGAGGTGACCCGGGTGATGTGCAGGGGGGCATCGCCGGAATTGGCGAGCTTGTAGTGGTGCGTGACCTCCATGTCCGGCACGAGGTCGCCGAAATCGTGGTAGGGCGAATCTACCGTCACATGGGGATGGGGTGGGCCCTGGGCCAGGCATAGTACTGTGATGGCGGGGGCAAGGAATGCTAGACGCATGAAAACCTCATCCAGCCCCCGATTCTAGCGGAAGCCTGGAGACCCATGTTGCGGATTCCACGGGCCTTGAAAACGACTAATTTTTATACATACGGTATGAAATGAATCTTTGAATCTTTCGCCCCAAATGTAAGTGTTGAAAGTACGTATTATTAAAAATTTTTCTTGCAATCCGGCCCAGGGGCTAACTTTGTCCCCAGAGAGGATCACATGACTCATCCTTCCAGGTTTAAGCGCGGCTACTCGCTGGTGGAACTCCTGATGGTCCTGGCGATCATCGGCATTCTGGCGGTGGTCGGCGTCACGATGCTGGGCAACCGGCCAGCCTCCTCCGTGCGGGGGCTCCTGGATACCCTCGAAGGCAGCCTCTCCAATGCCCACAAGGCCGCCGTCGCCACGGGGCGCGATGCGGAACGTGTCAACAGCGTTGAGA
>PLUC01000206.1 GCA_003165415.1 Holophagaceae bacterium | reverse complement strand
CGAATCGTACGCGTGGGTCGGCGCCGCTCCGGGGGACCTGAGGTGGGCCGGCGGGAAGGACAGGGGATGTCCGCAAGAGCCTGGGGCCGTCGGCGGACACTGCCGGGTCGGGACACGGGCGCCCCAGATGGGACTAAAAACGTCCAAACTGCAACGCGATGCAACGCATGCGTTGCATCGCCTCAGTCATATCAGGGAAGGACCAGGATGGCCCCCTTGTCGGCGCTGGTCACCAGGTGGGCGTAGCGGCCCAGCCAGCCCCGGGTGATCTTGGCGGGGGGCTGGGTCCAGGCCGCCTGGCGCCGGGCCAGTTCCTCCGGGTCCACCAGCACGTCCATGGTGCGGTTCGGGATGTCGATGCGGATCCGGTCGCCCTGGCGCACCAGGCCGATGGGGCCGCCCTCCATGGCCTCGGGGCTCACGTGGCCGATGCACAGGCCGGCGGTGCCTCCGGAGAACCGGCCGTCGGTGATGAGGGCCACCGACATGCCCAGCCCCTGCCCCTTGATCATGGACGTGGGCGAGAGCATCTCCGGCATGCCGGGGCCGCCCTTGGGGCCCTCGTAGCGGATGATCACCACCTGGCCGGGCTTCACGTCGCGCCTGGCCAGGGCCTCCAGGCACTCGTCCTGGCTTTCGAAGATCACGGCCGGGCCTTCGAAGGTCAGGCAGCTTGGATCCACCCCGGCGCTCTTGACGATGCTGCCGTGGGGGGCGATATTGCCGAACAGCACCGCCAGGCCGCCGTCCTCCGAGAACGGCGCGTCCAGCGAGCGGATCACGTCGTAGTCCTTGATCCGGGCCGGTTCGATGGTCTGGCCCAGGGTGCCGCCGGTGACGGTCATGGCGTCCAGGTTCAGCAGGCCGGGCCTGCGGGACAACTCGTGCAGGATGGCGCTGATGCCGCCGGCCCGGTCCACGTCCTGGATATGCACGTCGGGCCGCGAGGGGGAGACCTTGCACAGGCAGGGGGTGACGGCGGAGATCTCGTTCAGCCGCTCTATGGGGAAGTCAAGGCCCGCTTCATGGGCGATGGCCAGGCTGTGCAGCACGGTGTTGGTGGAGCCGCCCATGGCCATGTCCAGGGCGAAGGCGTTGTGCAGGGACTCCATGGTCACCAGGTCCCTCGGCTTGAGGTCCCGCCTCAGCAGCTCGAAGATCTGCCGGGCCGCGACCTTGGCCAGATCCAGGCGCCTGGGGTCCACGGCGGGGATGGTGCCGTTGCCGGGCAGGGCCAGGCCGATGGCCTCCAGCAGGCAGTTCATGGAGTTGGCGGTGAACATGCCGGAGCAGGAGCCGCAGGTGGGACACGCGGCAGCCTCCAGCTCGCCCAGCTCTTTTTCGGTCATCTCGCCGCTCTGCACCTTGCCCACGCCCTCGAACACCGTGATCAGGTCGCTGGAGCCGCCGTCGAGGTTGCGCCCGGCCAGCATCGGGCCGCCGGTGACGAAGATGGTGGGCACATTCACCCGCAGGGCGCCCGTGATCATGCCGGGGGTGATCTTGTCGCAGTTGCTGATGCAGATGAGGGCGTCGAAGCAGTGGGCCAGGGTCATGGTCTCCACCGAGTCGGCGATCAGCTCCCGCGAGGGCAGCGAATAGCGCATGCCCAGGTGGCCCATGGCGATGCCGTCGTCCACCGCGATGGTGTTGAACTCGAACGGCACCCCGCCCGCCTCCCGCACCACCGCCTTGATGGCCGCCGCGAACTCGTGCAGGTGGATGTGGCCGGGCACGATGTCCGTGTAGGAGTTGGCGATGCCGATGAAAGGTTTGGCGAAGTCCTCGTCCTTCAACCCGGTGGCCCGCAGCAGGCTGCGGTGCCCGGCTCGTTCGATGCCCTTCTTCACGGTGTCTGAGCGCATGGGAGACTCCTGGAAATCATCCTATCCAGGTTCAAGGACGGCCTCGCCCTGGATGGCGATCGACGAATCAAGCTATTCGTTTTGACAATTGTGAATCATTCTCGTTGACAATCCTCCCGCGGACCCTTAAAAATTGGGCATGCCGTTCCCGCACCTGATTCCCGCTCCCACGACTGGCCCCGCCAGCCGGGCGGAGTTCCGAACCAGTCCCCTCCTGGTAGCCGTACTGGGTCTTGTGGTCATTATTGGCCGCGGGGCGGGGGCAACTTAGGCAGACGACCTGAACCACCCACCGCCCCGCACTCCTAAAGGTAGCGGGGCTTTTCATTTATACCGGGCCGGCAAGGAACCCGCCCAAGCCATCCTGATCCCCTTCGCAACCCCATCCCCTTGGCCTGCAAAACAGGCCCCAGGATTTTTCTATCGGAAATCGAATTGACCCAATCCGGAGCAACGATTCTTTGGGAGTGCCTCCAGCGGGAAGGCGTGGAGGTGGTGTTCGGCTATCCCGGCGGCGCCATCCTCCCCGCCTACCACGCCATGGCCAACTCCACCGTGCGCCACGTGCTGGCCCGCCACGAGCAGGGCGCGGCGCACATGACCGATGGCTATGCGCGCGCCTCGGGCGAAGTGGGCGTGGCCATTGCCACCAGCGGTCCCGGCGCGACCAACCTCGTCACCGGCATCGCCACCG
>PLUC01000015.1 GCA_003165415.1 Holophagaceae bacterium | reverse complement strand
CTCCAATTTCCACTAAAAAGTTCCGTCATCAAAGGCTCTCCAGGTTTTGTTTGAAATAATAATAAGCATTGAATTAGGTCATTCATTTGTCAAGCCACAAATCCAATGCCTTTCCATGCAGGAGGCTGTCAACGGCGGGGTGGTCGCGGACGATGCAACTACCGGTGCGGCCCAGGGCAAACGTATGTACCAATCATTAAATAAAATAGGTTTATGATTGTTTTTTGTTGGGAAATGGTATCCGAGAAAAATAACGATAGGATCTGCGGCGTGGACGACTGGGTGGGGATTGAAAAATTCAGCAAGGAGGAGGAGCCTTGGCTCCGGACCTTCCTGGAGCTGCCCAACAGCATCCCTTCCCACGACACCTTCAACCGAGTCTTCCAGATGCTGGAACCCGGGGCTTTCGATGAGGCCTTCCGGTAGGACGCGAACCGCACCCGTACGGGCAATGACCTATCCCGGTAGCGGGGTGGCGCCTGAAGGTGAGCGCCAGTGAGAAATTCTGGCCCTGCTGGGGCGGTTGGTCCCGACCTACCGGTCCTCCCCCACGGGTTTGGGCGGCTACGGGCAGGCCGACCGGATCCGCTTCATCCCGGCGCGGGGTCCCGGAAGCCATCCCAGCTTGGCTATACTGGCTTTTTGGGAGGTGCCCGGCATGGCGACCGCGGTGGTTTGTGCATACTCGCCCGTGGGGCATGAAGCCTTGGCCGGCCTGCTGGATGCCGGGATCGAAGTGCTGGCCCTTTACACCTATGCCCAGGGCCCCGAGGAATCCTGGTTCGTCCCCCCGGCGATCCTGGCCGGGCAACGGGGGATTCCTGTGGCGATGGAACCGAAGTTCAACGAAGACCATGTCTACCATTGCATCCAGGCCCACAAGCCGGATTTCCTCTTCAGCTTCTATTTCCGCGAGATGATCCAGGCTCGCTTCCTGGAACTGCCCCGCCTGGGCGCGTACAACCTCCATGGCTCCCTGCTGCCCCACTACCGGGGCCGCGCGCCCATCAACTGGGTGCTGCTGCGGGGCGAGGCCCAGACCGGCCTGTCCCTGCACGCCATGACCCCCAAGCCCGATGACGGGGACATCCTGGGCCAGACCACCCTGCCCATCGCCTGGGACGAGACCTCCCTCAGTCTGACCCTGCGCGCCGCCGCCGCCGGGCGCGAATTGGTCCGGGCGGTGGTGCCCGGGCTGGTGGACGGCACCGCGGTCCGGGTGTCCCAGCGCACCCTGGGACCCTCCACCTACTTCGGCGGCCGGAAACCGGAAGACGGCCAACTGGACCTGGCTGGCTCCGCCCGGGACGCCTTCAACCTCATCCGGGCCGTGGCGGACCCCTGGCCCAATGCCTTCGTGCGCACACCGGCCGGGACCGTCAAGGTGAGTTGGGCGCTGCCCACGGCGGCGCCATGCCCCCCGGGCCGGTTCCTGGAGACGGCTGAAGGGGTGCTGCTGGGCTTCGGCGATTCCGCCCTGCGGATCCACGCCCTGCGCAAGGACAGGGTCCGGAGCGAACGGCCCACGGACCATGCCCTCTGGTTCCGGGAACTGGGGTTGCCCGAAGCGCACCCGTAGCCAGACACAGGAACAACCGCCTGAATCATGGAACAATGAGTCCGCGCTGAGCGCCGGCGCCCAACCTGGAGGAAGACATGCGCATGAAGGGGGTTGTTCTGGCTGGCGGGACGGGGTCGAGGCTGTTCCCCCTCACCAAGGTGACCAACAAGCACCTGCTGCCCGTGGGCCAAGCCCCCATGATCTGGCACCCGGTGTGGAAACTCAAGCAGGGCGGCATTGAGGAGATTCTGATCGTCACCGGCACCGAGCACATGGGCGCTGTGGTCGGCTGCCTGGGCTCCGGCAAGGATTTCGGCTGCCGGTTCACTTACAAAGTGCAGGACGAAGCCGGGGGGATCGCCCAGGCCCTCGCCCTGGCGGAGAACTTCGCCTCCGAAGAACCCATCTGCGTGATCCTCGGCGACAACATCTTCCAGGATGGGCTGGGCTCCCAGATGGAGGCCTACGCCCGGCAAGGGCGGGGGGCCAGGATCCTGCTCAAGCTGGTGCCCGACCCCCAGCGCTTTGGGGTGGCGGAGGTCCTGGGCGACCGGGTGGTGGGCATCGAGGAAAAACCCAAGACCCCGAAATCCTCCATGGCCGTGGCCGGCATCTATTTCTACGACCGGAAGGTGTTTGATATCATCCGGACGGTGCGTCCCTCCGGCCGGGGCGAACTGGAGATCACGGACGTGAACAACACTTACATCCAGCGGGGCGAAATGTCCTTCGGCAGCCTTGAGGGCTGGTGGTCCGACGCCGGCACTTTCCCCAGCCTGGCCCTCGCGGGGGAACTGGCCACGAAGGAACCAGCGCCTTTCCCCGACATCCCACGAAAGGACTGACCGATGCCATTCACCGACGGCCCCATCGAGGGCGTAGGGGTCACCCCCCTCCGCAAGTTCCAGGATGACCGGGGCTGGCTGATGGAAGTATTCCGCCATGACGAGCTCGCAGAGGCCTTCCACCCGGCCATGGCCTATCTGAATTTTCCCAGGAGAATTGAATGAACATCCAGAAAGGCCTCATTGAAGGCGTCGTCATCACATCCCTCCGCAAATTCATCGATGAGCGCGGTTGGTTGGCCGAAATTTTTCGCCACGACGAATTACCCCCGGAGTTCCACCCAGTCATGTCCTACGTCAGCGTCACTCTGCCCGGCATGATCAGGGGGCCCCACGAACACCTGAACCAGGCGGATCTTTTCGCTTGGGTGGGTCCTGGCGACTTCAAGCTGACCCTTTGGGACAACCGCCCAGGAAGCCCCACCTACGGCAACCGCATGGAACTCGGCATGGGTGGTAACAACCCCGGTTCCGCCCTCATCCCCCACGGCGTAGTGCATTGCTACCGCTGCATCAGCAACGATTCTGGGTTCGTCATCAACTGTCCCAACCAGCTTTATGCTGGAGAAGGGAAGAAGGCGTCCGTCGATGAAATCCGCCACGAGGAGGACCCTGAAAATCCCTTCGTGAAGGATGAATTGGCACGAAGGGCCCAGATCCGATAACCGGAATGCGGGTCCTGGTCACCCACTTCGTCGCGGAAAGCCATAGCGAGCGGCCCACGGACCATGCCCTCTGGTTCCGGGAACTGGGACTGCCCCAGGCGCACTCCTAG
>PLUC01000096.1 GCA_003165415.1 Holophagaceae bacterium | reverse complement strand
GGGTAGCCCTCGGCGTACTTGTTGGTGAGGTGGCTGCCCATGGCCGTGAGGACGGCCAAGGAGGTGTAGTTCTCGCTGGCGATCAGTTCAAGGTTCTGTCGCTGGCGCTGGACTTCCAGTTCGATGGCCTCGAACACGGCTGGATCTGCTAGGCGCAAAGCTTCGTACCTGCTCATCGTAATCTCCTCTGGGGAAAATCTTCTCACGGCGGGTCGGGGTGGGAGTCAACAAAACCCCGTTCCGGGTGCCGAGACGTGATCCATGCAACCGGACCCATTCACCGGCGCTTCTGCCAAACTAGGGAGGAAAGGTGCCCCATGTCCATCCTGCCCCCCTGCGACGCCAGCGACCTGGAGACCTTCGAGCACCCCCTGGCGGCCCGGTATGCCTCCAGGGCCATGGTCCGCCTGCTCTCACCCATGTACCGCATGAAGGTCTGGCGCCGGCTCTGGGTGGCCCTGGCCGAGAGCGAAGCGGAGCTGGGCCTGCCCATCACCCCGGCCCAGCTGGAGGAGCTGCGCGCCACCCAGGACGCCGTGGACCTGGACGCCATCGCCCGGTTCGAAGCCAGCCTGCGTCACGACGTGATGGCGGCCATCTACGCCTGGGGCGAGCAGGCGCCGCAGGCGAGGCCCATCATCCACCTGGGGGCCACCAGCTGCTTCGTCACTGACAACGGCGACCTGCTCATCTGCCGTGAGGCCTTCGCCCTGCTGCGCCGACGCCTGCTGGACGTGATCGCCGCTCTGGGCCGGTTCGCCGCCCAGTGGCAGGACCAGCCCTGCCTGGGCTTCACCCATTTCCAGCCGGCCCAGCCCACTACCGTGGGCAAGCGGGCCACCCTCTGGATCCAGGACCTGCTCCTGGACCTGGAGGACCTGGACCACATGCTGCGCACCACCCCGGTGCGCGGGATCAAGGGTGTCACCGGGACCCAGGCCAGCTTCCTGGAGCTGTTCGACGGCGACGGTGGCCAGGTGCAAGCGCTGGAGGCCAGGTTCTGCGCCAAGGTGGGCGTCCCGACCATAGCGGTGGCCGGCCAGACCGCCACCCGCAAGCTGGAAGACCGCCTGGGCCAGGTGTTGTGCGGAATCGCGGCCTCCGCCTCCAAGTTCGCCTGCGACCTGCGCCTGCTCCAGCACCTGAAGGAAGTGGAAGAGCCCTTCGAAAAGCAGCAGATCGGCTCCTCGGCCATGCCCTACAAGCGCAACCCCATGCGCAGCGAGCGCATCAACTCCCTGGGCCGGTTCGTGCTCGGGCTCATGCCCAGCACCTACCAGACCAGCGCCACCCAGTGGCTGGAGCGCACCCTGGACGATTCCGCCCACCGGCGGCTCACCATGAGCCAGGGCCTGATGGCGGTGGACGCCATCCTGGTGCTCTACCGCAACATCGCATCAGGCCTGGTGGTCTACCCGAAGATGATCGAAGCCCGGCTGCGGGGGGAACTGCCCTTCATGGCCGCGGAAGTCATGCTGATGGAAGCGGTGAAGCGCGGCGGCGACCGCCAGGACCTGCATGAGCGGTTCCGCCTGGCGGCCCTGGAGGCCGGGCGGCGGATCAAGCAGGAGGGCCGTCCCAATGAACTGCTGAGCCTGCTGGCGGCCGATCCCGCCTGGGCCATGACCGAAGCCGAACTGGCGGCCCTGCTGGATCCGGTCCGCTTCACCGGGTGCGCCGGAGACCAGGTGCGCCGCTTCCTGGCCGGGGAGGTGGCCGCGTCCCTGGCTGGCCACCGTCCCGGAGACGAAGCCGCCGTGCGGGTCTGAACGGTCTTTCCTCTTGAAAGGTGGATGAATGTTGAAAATTGCTGTCATCGGTGCCGGATCGCTGCTTGGCCGCGAGCTGGTGGACACCCTGGAACCCCGGGAATGCTCGGTGCTGCCCCTGACCCACGGGCCCATGACCCGGGACGAGGAGTTCGGCGACCTGGTCATGTTCGCGCCCGAGGCCGCCCTGCTGGAGGGCATCGAGCTGGTGATCCTGGCGGAGACGCCCGCCGCGCCGGAACTGCTCACCGGCTACCAGGGCCGGGTCCTGGACCTGCGCGCCGAGCCCGAGCCCTCCCTGGAGCCGATGCCCTTGGTCGGCACCTGGCCCGCGGGGAAGATCGCCCTGCGCGGCCGCCCGGCCCTGGAGCAGGTGCTGGGCACCATCCCCCGGCTGGTGGAGGGCCTGGGCGAAGTGAGCGGCACCCACCTGCAGTCGGTGGCCCACCTGGGCGACCGGGGGGTGGACGGCCTCATGGAGCAGACCGCGGCCATCTTCAAGGGCGAGGACCCGGAGATCGAGAAGCTGGGCTA
This sequence comes from Holophagaceae bacterium, assembly GCA_003165415.1. Taxonomy (GTDB): domain Bacteria; phylum Acidobacteriota; class Holophagae; order Holophagales; family Holophagaceae; genus Mesoterricola. The sequence goes on along the minus strand of PLUC01000096.1, from coordinate 10,342 downwards.
CCGGGCCGCCTTCGAGGTGGTCCCCCAGGCGCCCCGGGGGCGCATGATCACGGTGCGGGTCCCCGCCTTCCACGGTGACCTGCTGATCCTGCACCTGCGGGCCGCCGAGGGCCGGACCCTGGCCAGGCTGGAGGCGCCCCAGGGGGTGGAGTGGCGGGAGCACCCGGCCAGTTCCCGGGAGGTGGCCGTGAGCCCCTTCCTCCTGGCCCATTTCGCGCCCGCCGAGGAGGGACGGACCGGGATCCTCACCCTGGGTTTCGATCCCATCCTCTGGGGCGTGCTGATGCCCGTCCTGCGCCTGCTGGACCTCTGACCCATGACCAAGCTGGACGACCCCCACGACCGCGGGGACTTCTTCAAGTCCCTGGGGATGCTCCTGGGCGGGTTCATGGCGGAGCGGGTGTCCGAGGTGGTGACCGGGGCGGGCCCGAAGCTGCTGCGGCCGCCCGGGGCCCTGGAGGCGTTCGATTTCCTGGTGGCCTGCACCCGCTGCGACAAATGCATGCGGGCCTGCCCGCAGGGGTCCATCTACCGGGCCGGTCCGCAGGCGGGGCTGGCGGCGGGAACCCCGATCATCGAGCCGCGCATCATGCCCTGCTTCCTCTGCACCGACCTGCCCTGCGTCACCGCCTGTCCGGAGGGAGCCCTGGTCTGGCCCAGGGTCAAGGCGGCCGGCCAGGAGCTGGAAGGCCCCCGCGCCGTGCGGATGGGCACCGCCCGGGTCAAGCGCGGCCTCTGCGTCACCTGGGGCCGGGAGGGCCGCCCGGCCCAGCCGTGCCGCACCTGCGTGGACCGCTGCCCCTATCCCGGAGTGGCGATCCGCATGGGCGAGCCCGGGCCGGACGGCGCGTCCCATCCGGTGGTGGTGGCGGACTACTGCACCGGCTGCGGGCTGTGCAGCTTCGGCTGCCCCACCCCGGAACCGGCCATCGTGGTGGACCCCCGAGAATAATTGCCGGAATGAATCCACTCTGCCATGATGGCCCACTCCCGCTTCGTGGGGTTGGACCGGTCTATGAAAAATGAAGGAATCGGCAGCTCGGTGGCGCGCAGGGAAGGGCCGGAGAAGCTCACCGGCAAGGCCCAGTACGTGGCCGACCAGGTCCTGCCCGGCCGGATCTACGGCGTGACCGTGCGCTCCAAGGTGGCCCACGGCCGGATCCTGGCCATCCGCTACGGCGAAGGCATCCCCTGGGAGGAATTCACCATCGTCACCGCCAAGGACATCGCGGCGATGGGCTGGCACAACCGGGTGGAGTCCATCGAGCCGGACCAGCCGTTCCTGGCGGACGGGATCATCAACCACGCCGAGGAGCCGATCGTGCTCCTGGCCCACGCCGACCGGCACCTGCTGGAGCGGGCGCGGCGGGCGGTCCTGGTCGAGGTGGAGGAACTGCCCGCCGTGCTGGACATCGACCAGGCCCTGGCCTGCGTCCAGCCCGTGGGCGGCCGGGACAACCTGTTCAAGGAAATCCTGATCGAGAAGGGGGACCCCGGCTTCCCATGGGCCCAGGCGGCCCACGTGGTGGAGGGGGAGTACCGCACCGGCGCCCAGGAGCAGCTCTACATCGAGACCAACGGCATGACCGCCGAGGTGGAGGGCCACAGCGTCACCGTGCGCGGCTCCCTGCAGTGCCCCTACTACGTGCACACCGCCTTGACCCGGCTGTTCCGGCTGCCGGGGCCCCAGGTGCGGGTCCTGCAGATGGACACCGGCGGCGCCTTCGGCGGCAAGGAGGACTACCCGTCCATCCTCGCCGGGCACGCGGCCATGCTGGCGTGGCAGGCCCGGCGGCCGGTGACCATCATCTACGACCGGGAGGAGGACATGGCCTGCACCACCAAGCGCCATCCCTCCCGCAGCCGCCTGCGCACCGCCTTCGACGCCGAGGGCCGCCTGCTGGCCATGGAATCGGATTTCGTCCTGGACGCCGGCGCCTACACCACCCTGTCGCCGGTGGTGCTGAGCCGGGGCGCCATCCACGCCCTGGGCCCGTACCGCTGCCCCAACGTGCGCATCCGCGCCCGGGCCGTGGCCACCCACACCCCGCCCAACGGGGCGTTCCGGGGCTTCGGCGCCCCCCAGAGCCTGTTCGCCATGGAGCGGCACATGGACATCGCCGCCGCCCGCATGGGCCTCGACCCGGTCCTGCTGCGGCGCCGGAACCTGCTGAAGCGGGGCGACCTCATGGCCACCGGCCAGCTCGTCACCGAGGACCTGGACCTGGAGGGCCTCATGGACCGGGCCCTGGCCGACCTGGACTACCAGGGGAAGCGGGCCGCCTTCGCCCGGCACAACGCCGGCCCCGGCCCGGTCAAGAAGGGCGTGGGCTTCTCGGTGTTCATGCACGGCTGCGGCTTCACCGGCTCCGGGGAAGAGCACCTGGCCTCGGTAACCGGGGTGCGGACCCTGGCCGACGGCCGGTTGGAGGTGCTCGCCGCCTCCACGGAAATGGGCCAGGGAAAGGAGACCGTGTTCACCCAGATCGTCTCCGAGGCCCTGGGCATCCCCAACGACATGGTGCGCATGTCCCCGGCGGACACCCGCGAAGTGCCCAACAGCGGGCCCACCGTGGCCTCCCGCAGCACCATGGTGGTGGGCAAGCTGGTGCAGGACGCCGCCCTGGGCCTGAAGCGGATGCTGGTGGAGCAGCAGTTCCTGGCGGAGCCCTGCGGCCCGGAGGCATTCAGGGACGCGGTCCGGCGGGCCCACGTCCGGTGCGGCGTCATGACCTGCTTTTCCCAATACCAGCAGCCCCCCGGCCTGGAGTGGGACGACGCCAGCTACCGGGGGGACGCCTACCCCACCTACGCCTGGGCCTGCTATGGGGTGGAGGTACGCGTGGACACCGTCACCTGGGAGGTGAAGGTGGAGGATTTCGTGGCCCGGCAGGAGGTGGGCCGGGTGATCAATCCCGTCCTGGCGGCCGGGCAGGTGGAGGGGGGCGTCGCCCAGGGCCTGGGCTGGGCCCTGTGGGAGAAGGTGGAGACCGCCCAGGGGCGGATGGTCAACAACCAGATGACCAACTACATCGTCGCCACCGCCCAGGACCTGCCGCGGATCCGGGTCTATTTCGAGGAGAACAACCCCTATGCCCTGGGTCCGGGCGGGGCCAAGGGCCTGGGCGAGCTGCCCATGGACGGGCCCGCCCCGGCCGTGCTGGCCGCCATCCAGGACGCCCTTGGGCATCTGGGGCCGATGGACCTGCGGGAGCTGCCGGTGACTCCGGAGCGGCTCCTGGAAGCGGTGGAGGCCGGACATGGACTCTAAGCTCCAACTGGATCTGACGGTGAACGGGGAGCGCCGTTCCGTGGCGGTGTATCCCATGGCCCGCCTGCTGGATGTGCTCCGGGAGGACCTGGGCCTGCCGGGCACCAAGGAGGGATGCGGCGAGGGCGAATGCGGCGCCTGCTCGGTGCTCATGGACGGCCAGCTGGTGAACAGCTGCCTGGTGCCCGCGGTGCAGGCCCAGGGCGCCGAGCTGGTCACCATCGAAGGGCTGGCCCTCGGCGGCGAGCTGAACCCCCTGCAGCGGGCTTTCGTGGCCTGCAACGGCGCCCAGTGCGGGTTCTGCACCCCGGGCATGGTGCTGGCCTCGGTGGACCTGCTGCGGCGCTGCGCCCATCCCAGCGAAGCGGAGATCCGCGAGGGCCTGGCCGGCAACATCTGTCGCTGCACCGGCTATGTGAAGATCGTGGACGCGGTGCAGGGGGTGCGGCCTTGAGGGGCCAGGTTCCCGACTGCGCCGTCCAGGTGCCCGGGTCGCTCCAGGAGGCCCTGGAAATCCTGGCCCGGGAGCCCGGCCGCTGGCGTCCCCTGGCCGGCGGCACCGACCTCATGGTGCCCTTCGCCGCGGGGCGCCTGGCCGACACCCGCTTCCTCAGTCTGCAGCGGCTGGACGTCCTGCGCGCCGTGGAGCCGGACCCGGAGGGAATCACCTTCGGCGCCCTGGTCACTTACACCCAGCTGCGCCAGCACCCCTACGTGCAGCGGCACCTCCCCAACCTGGCGCAGAGCGCCAGGGTCACCGGGGCCGTGGCCATCCAGAACCGGGGCACCCTCGGGGGCAACCTGGTCAACGGCAGCCCCGCCGCCGATACACCCCCAAGCCTGCTGGCCTACGCCGCCCAGGTGGAGCTGACCGGGCTCGGCGGGGCCCGCTGGGTGCCCGTGGACGCCTTCCACACCGGCTACAAGCAGACCGTCATGGCCCCGGACGAGCTGCTGACCCGGATCCGGGTGCCCAGGCCGGAGCCCGGGTTCCACTTCTACCGGAAGGTCGGCACCCGTGCCGCCCAGGCGGTGGCCAAGGTCTGCCTGGCGGCCTACGTGCGGGTGGAGGCCGGGATGGTGCGGGAGTTCCGGGTGGGCCTGGGCAGCGTCGCCCCCGTCCCGATGCGGGCCCGGGCCGCCGAGGCGGTGATCCTGGGCCAGTCCGTGGACCGCCTGCCGTTGGCCGAGGCCCGGGCAGCCCTCATGGAGGAGATCAGTCCCATCGACGACATCCGCTCCACGGCCCGCTACCGGCGCATCGTGGCCGGCAATGTCCTGGTCCAGGCCCTCATGGAACTTGATGAGGCCTTAAGCCGTTGTTAAGGAATAACTATGGCCATTGCTACGTGTTCCGGCATAAGATCCATAGATCCAGGTCAACGCCTGCGTTGGCCTGGGGGCCGTAGCGAAATGCCAGAAATGGGAATGGTTATTCCGCAACGGCCCCTAAACATTCGGCCCTGAAACCGGTCCATAATCATCGGTGACGAATCACTCGTGGCCTAGCCTTATCCCAAACCATGCCATAACCATAGGGGGCGTCCTTTGAAACCTTGGTCCAGCCGCAGGAACCTCATTTCAGGAAGCGTCGGCCTGACACTGGTGGCGCTGCTGTGCGCGCCTCTGGCCGCGCAGGAGAAGGGCAAGGAGAAGGAGAAGGAGGAGGAACGGAAGGGCCCCGCCCCCGCCGCCCACCAGGCACCGGTCCAGCGTCCCGGCGCGCCCGCCCAGGCTCCAGGCCAGCATCCCGGCATGCCCGTCCAGGCTCCAGGGCAGCGTCCCGGCATGGGCGCCCAGACCCCAGGGCAGCGTCCCGGCATGCCCGCCCAGGCTCCCGGCCAGCGTCCCGGCATGCCCGTCCAGGCTCCCGGCCAGCGTCCCGGCATGCCCGTCCAGGCTCCCGGCCAGCGTCCCGGCATGGGCGCCCAGGCTCCCGGCCAGCGGCCCGGCATGCCCAACCAGGCGGGGCGTCCCCTCCCGGGACCCGTCCATGGACCCGTGCCGATGACCATCGTCCGCACCCGGGATGGCGGTGAGATCCACCGGGGCCCGGGTGGCGCCATCCGCGAGGTGCGCACCCCTGGCGGCGCGGTGATCCACTACGCCCCCGACGGGATGCGGCATGTGGAGATGGTGCGGCCGGACGGCCGCACCATCTTCGCCAACGGCAACGGGCGCGGGGGGTTCATCCAGAGGCCCTTGATGTTCCACAACCAGCCCTTCGTGCAGCGCACCTACGTGGAGAACGGAAGGGTCTACGCCCGGGTCTACCGCCCCTATGCCTACCATGGGGCCACCTTCAACGTCTACATGCCCGTCCACTACTACCGGCCCGCCTACTACAACTGGGCCTTCCGTCCCTGGGGCGCGCCGGTGCGCTACGGGTGGGGCTGGGGCGGGCGGCCCTGGTACGGGTACTACGGCGGCTACTATGCCCCCTATCCGGTCTATCCCGGCCCGATGTTCTGGCTGACCGATTTCATGGTGTCGGCCACCCTGCAGGCGGCCTACCAGGCCCGGATGGACAATGCCGCGGCCGCAGCGCCGCCCCCCGTCGGCTATGCCCCCGCGCCCATGTCGCCGGAAGTGAGGCAGGCCATCACCGACGAAGTCCAACGGCAGGTGGATCAGGAGAGGGTCGAGCAGCAGGCCATGGCCCAGGGCACCATGCCGCCCCCCAACGCCCCTCCGCCCCTGTTCAGCCAGAACGTGTCCCGCATCTTCCTGGTGCCCACCGGCACCGTGGCCTACGTCGGCGGACAGGAGCGCATGCTGCCCGAAGGGGACGTGCTGCAGCTCAATGGGGCGCCGCCGCCCGACGCCACCTACGCCGACGTGAAGGTGCTGGCCAGCCGCGACCCGGCGGTGCCCGTGGGCAGCATGGTTTCCGTCAGCCTCCAGGACCTGCAGGAGATGCAGAACCGCATGCGGGCCAACATCGACCAGGGCCTGGGCGACCTCCAGGCCCAGCAGGGCCAGGGCGGGCTGCCGCCGATGCCCGCGCAGAACCTGGGCACTTCGGACGCGCCCTTCGCCAGCGCGGTCCAGCCCGACGCCAACGCCGCCGGAGAGCTTTCCCAGGTGGCCCAGGATGCCAACGCTTCCGGCCAGAGCGTGCTGAACCAGGGCCAGGCGGCCCAGGCTCCGCCCCCGCCCACCGGCGGGAGCATCGCCCTGGGCATGACCAGCGACCAGGTCCACACCATCCTCGGCAGCCCCAAGGAGACCGCCAACCTCGGCGCCAAGCGGATCGAGGTCTACCAGGATTTCAAGGTCACCTACATGAACGGCACCGTCACCAACATCCAGTAAACGCCGTGCGGATGTTCCACGTGGAACCGGTGCTTTTCCCAGTGCGCGTTCGCGCACTGGGAAAAGCCTTTATAGGCCGTATTCACTCCACCGGGCGGTGATCCGGTCCAGGAGGCCGGAGGGGAAGACCAGGTCCCGGGGCCACTCCCGGGGGAAGCCGTCCAGCCGGGGGCTCTTGCGGGTGGCGTCGATGCCCACCTTGCTGCCGAAGGCGAAGCGGTCGCTGCTGTGGTCCAGCACATCCAGGGGGCCTTCGGTGAACAGCAGGTCCCGCCGGGGATCCACGTTGCTGGTGACCCGGAACAGCACCTCGGCCCCGTCGTGGGGATCGATGTCCTGGTCCACCACCACGATTCCCTTGCTGAACATCATCTGGCCGGTGCCCCAGATGGCGTTCATGACCTTCTGGGCGTGGCCCGGGTACTCCTTGCGGATGGCCACGATCACCAGGTTGTGGAACCCGCCCGCCGGGGGCAGGTGCATGTCCACCACCTCCGGCAGGACCATGCGCAGCAGGGGCAGGAAGATCCGCTCGGTGGCCAGGCCCAGGTAGGCGTCCTCCTGGGGCGGGCGGCCGACGATGGTGGCGGGGTACACCGCCTTCTTGCGGTGGGTGATGGCCTCCACGTGTAAAACCGGGTAGTCGTCGGCCAGGGAGTAGTATCCGGTGTGGTCGCCAAACGGGCCCTCCCGGCGCAGCTCCCCCGGGTCCACCCAGCCTTCGATGACGATCTCGGAATCCGCCGGCACTTCCAGGTCGTTGCTGACGCAGCGCACCAGTTCCACCCCCTCCCCCCGCAGGAAACCGGTGAACATGATTTCCGACAGGAACGGCGGCAGCGGCGCCGTGGCCGCGTAGGTCAGGGCGGGATCGCCGCCGAAGCTCACCGCCACCGGCATCCGCTCGCCGGGAGCATAGCCGTGCCTGGCCCGGGTGCCGTCATGGTGGAGCTGGGTGTGGAAGCCCAGGGTGTGCTCGTCGTACACCTGGAGCCGGTACAGGCCCATGTTCCGGTGGCCGCTGCGGAACCGGGTATGGCCCAGGCCCAGGGTGATGAACGGGCCGCCGTCCTCGGGCCAGGTGGTGAGCACCGGGAGGCGGGAAAGCCTGGCCTCTTCGCCGCGCCACACCACCTCCTGGCACAGCCCCTTGCGCACAGTTTTTGGCGTCCAGCTCCCGACCTCCGCCAGCACCGGGAGCTTGGCCAGCTTGTCCAGGAAACTGGAGCCCGGCTTGGGCATGGCTTCCTGGATCAGCTTCTCGATGCGCGCGGCCACGGCGTCCAGCCCGGCCGGATCCTGGTCCACCCCCAGGGCCATGGCCATGCGCCGGGCGCTGCCGAACACGTTCATGGCCACCGGCATGGCCGCGCCCTTGATCCGGTCGAACAGCAGGGCGGAGCCGCCGCCCGGCTGCTTGGACACGCGGTCGGCGATGGCGCCCGCCTCGAGATACGGATCGACCTCGGCGTCCACCCGCTTCAGCTCGCCGCTCGCCTCCAACTGCTTCAGGAAGGTCTGGAAATCCCGGGCCATGCAACACCTCAGCCACCAGTTTCCCCGCAAACCGCCTCCCGGTGGAACTGCCACTTCCAACCTAGGGCAGTCAGATGCTCTCCAGGAGCCACAGCGCCGGCTCGCAAGGATGGGGTCCGATGGTGATCCAACTTGGCGGGAGAGGACTGCCGTCCCGGTCATTGCAGTACAGCGTGAGCAGCTTCTGGCCGGTCTCCACCCGCTGGCCGACCCGGACCTCCACCCGGATGCCGACCCCCAGGTCCAGCTGGTCCTGCCGGCTGCGCCGCCCCGCCCCCAGCTCCATGGCCAGGAGCCCCAGGGCCCGGCTGTCCATGGCCTGGACGAAGCCGGCCGCCTCCGCCCGCACCGTCACCGTCCGGCGGCAGCCCGGCAGCAGGCTGAAATCATCCAGAGCCGTGGGGTCGCCGCCATTGTGGGCCACCCATGCGCGGAAAACCCCCATGGCGCTGCCGTCGGCCACGGCCGCGGCCACCCGGGTCTCGGCCTCGGGCAGGGTCCCGGCGCCGCCGCCCAGGATCAGCATCTCCGCGGCCAGGCGGAAGCTCATCCGGGCCAGGTCGCCGTCGCCGTGCAGGCCCTTCAAGATCTCCACTGCTTCCATCACTTCCATCGCGTTGCCGATGGCCCGGCCCAGCGGTTCTTCCATCCGGGTGACCAGCGCCTTGACCCGCAGGCCATGGGCCTGGCCCACGGCCACCATGGCCTGGGCCAGGGCGCGGGCGTCCTCGATGGATTTCATGAAGGCGCCGCCGCCGCATTTTACATCCAGCACCAGCGCGTCGCAGCCGCCGGCCAGCTTCTTGGCCATGATGCTGGCGGTGATGAGCGGAATGGACTCCACCGTGGCCGTCACATCGCGCAGGGCGTAGAGCTTGCGGTCGGCCGGGCAGATGTCGGCGGTCTGGGCGCTGTTGGCGAAGCCGGTGGCGCGCAGGCTGGCGCGGAAAGCTTCCGCATCCAGTTCCACCCGCAGTCCGGGGATGGCGGCGTACTTGTCCACGGTGCCGCCGGTGTGGCCCAGGCCCCGGCCGCTGAACATGGCGCAGGGCACCCCGCAGGCGGCGACGATGGGGCCGAGGACCAGGGTGGTCTTGTCCCCCACCCCGCCGGTGGAGTGCTTGTCCACCTTGATGCCCGGCACCGGGGAAAGGTCCAGGCGCAGGCCCGAGTCGCGCATGGCCAGGGTGAGGGCCAGGGTTTCCGGGGTGTCCATGCCGCGCCAGCAGATGGCCATGAGCAGGGCCGCGCTCTGTTCCTCGGGCACGGTGCCGGCGGTCACCCCCGCGACCCAGGAGGCGATCTGCTCAGCGCTGAGCCGGCCGCCCGTCTTCTTGGTGTAGATGAGGTCGTACATGCGCATGGAACGTCCTCGCCGGATCTGGCCGGCCGGGCTTCAGACGCCGGCCAGTAGGCGATCCAGGTCCGGATCCGCCAGCTGCTTGAACCGGGCCTTGTACTCCGCCAGATCCTTCCAGGCCTGGTCCCGGTTGCCCTGGAGCCGGTCGGCGTCCAGTAGGGTGGACCAGAACACCGAGGCCCAGGCCTCGTCCGGACTCGCGCCCTTGCGCAGGGAGGCGAGGGTGGCCGCGGCTTCCTGGCCCTGGCCCATGGCGACCTGCTTCTGGGCCAGGCGCAGCCTGCCCCAGGCATCGGCGGGGGCGGCCGGGGCCGAGCCCTTCTCGCCCAGCTCCAGGCGCCAAGTGTTGAGGAGCCCCTCGGTCACAGCCTTGTCATCCCGGGGGGCCGACCGGGCCAGGGCTTCGAGCCGGGGCAGGCGTTCGCGCATGCCCTTCTCCTGGTCCTGGGGCGGGGTTCCAGGGGCGCCCTCCTCGCCGATGAGTTCGATCTGCAGATCGGCCAGGGCGGTCTGGTGTTTTTCCAGGGACGTGGCCCGCACCGCCTTGAACCCATAGAAGGCGGCGAACGCCACCACCAGGATCCCGGCCGCCATCAGCAGCGGCTTGAGGTAGCCCACCTGGATATCCTCGCCCGTGGCCACCTTCTTCTGGAAGGCCTGAAGGCTCTGCGCAGGCTTCTGCACCTGGATTACTTTATCTTTGCCGTGGGAAACCATGCCGTTCGCTCCGAACCTAAAGGATGCCCGAGCCCGCTGAGCTTCGCACTTGAAAATGTGCGGAGGTCTGGTACCATTGACCGCTAGGCCCGGATAGCTCAGTTGGTAGAGCAATGGACTGAAAATCCATGTGTCGGCGGTTC
>PLUC01000127.1 GCA_003165415.1 Holophagaceae bacterium | reverse complement strand
CATTTTTCAAGTTTTGAGGTAGGCCTCCTGATCAATTTTCACAACTGGCCACTCAAGGACGGCGGGATCAAGCGGCTCATCAACACAAAACCCTAATTCGCATCGGGCGGTGGGTCGAGATGTTCCCTGTATTTCTGGCGGCCTCCACTAGGATGATTTAATTTTTTGAACCATAATCTATTTATTTTTCCACTGGACTTTTTGCAGATCGCGATTTTAATATTTTCAAGAAATCGTTCATTGACCCGTTACTTTCTGGCCCAAGGGTTATTCCATGCTTAACCGACTTGGAATTGGCAGGCGCCTGGCCTTCGCTTTCGGCCTGATCACCTTGATCATGGTCTTCGCCGTGGCCACCGCCACGCTGGCGTTCCGTTCGCTCCGGGGCTCCCTGGAAGAGGTGTCGCGCCAGAACGCCCAGATCACCCTGACCAAGGACGCCCAGGCCCGCGTGCTGCAGGCCATGGCCTACACCGGCGTGGTGGCGTCCACCGGCGACCCTGAGATCCGGCGGAAGGGCCTCGAGATCATCAAGGCCCAGGCAGCCGCCTGCCAGGCGGACCTCAATGCCTCGAAAGCCCTGGCGGTCACCGGGGAGACCCGCCAGATGCTGGCGGAACTGGGTGCCTCCATCGCCGCGGGCACGGCCAGCGACACCCGGCTCATGGAACTCGCCCAGGAGGGAAAACAAGCCGAGGCCCTCAGGAACTATGCGGAAACCACCGGTCCGCGCATCCTCCAGTGGACCCCCTTGTTCGAAAAGCTAAACGCCAGGCGGCAGGCGCGCATGGACGAGGCGCAGGCCGTGGCCGCGACCCAGATCCGGCGCAGCACCTGGATCATCCTCGCCGCCGGGCTTCTGGCCATCGTCGCCGCGTGCACGCTGGGCACCCTCATCACCCGAAGCGTCGCCGTGCCGATCCGGGACTTCATGGGGGTGCTGGCCAGGGTCGCCACCGGCGACCTCACCGTGCAGGCGCGGGAGGATTCCCAGGACGAACTCGGCAGGCTGGGCGCCTCCCTCAACCAGGCCCTGCAGCGCATCCGGGCCACCATCCGGGAAATGTCCCAGGCCGCCCTGGCCGTGGCCAGCGGCGCCACCCAGCTCTCCGCCTCGGCCGCGCAGATGTTCGCCACCACTCAGGAACTCGCCCGGAACGGCGAGCTGCTGCGCACCGCCACCGACACCGTGAACGCGGCCACCACGCAGTTCCTGGCCAGCGTGGACCAGGTGGCGGGCAACGTGAAGGATTCGGTGGACCGCACCGACCAGGCCGTGGACGCCACCCAGGCCGGTTCCCAGGGCAGCCGGGATGCCGCCGACCGCATGGCCCGGATCAACCAGGCCACCGGCAAGATCTCCAGCGCGGTGGCCGTCATCCAGGAAATCTCCCAGCAGACCAACCTGCTTTCGCTCAACGCCGCCATCGAGGCCGCCAAGGCCGGCGACCAGGGCAAGGGCTTCTCGGTGGTCGCGGACGAAGTCAGGAAACTGGCGGAGCGGAGCCGCGCGGCCACGGTGGAGATCGAGAAGCTGATCCAGGACACCCACGCGGCGGTGGCCGGCGGAGTGGCCTCGGTGCAGACCACCGGCAGCCTGATGAACCGGATCCATGATTCCATCGGGCACGTCTCCAGCCTCGTCCGGGAAATCGGCACAGCCACCCGGGAGCAGTTCAGCGCCGGGGCGGAGATCGCCAAGCGCATGGAAGAGAGCGCCCGGGAAGTGGGCCAGAACGCCACGGCCACCCATGAACTTTCCGCGACCGTGATGGAGATCAGCCGCACCGCCACGGAACTGGCCCAGGTTTCCGAATCCATGGCCATGGCCGTGGCCAAGCTCCAGGTGTGACCCGATACCTTTCCCTGCGCCGGTTCCATGGTGTAGGCTCCAGGAATCCTCCTTGGAGTCATCATGTACATCGCCAAGGACCGCAAGGTGCTGATCTGGAGCCTGGTGCTGTTCGGGCTCCTGCTGTTGCCGTCCTGCTCCCTCCGCCACGGGGGCGCGGATTCCGCCCAGCTTCCGGGGCCGAAGCCCGGCGCAATGTTCATGTCCCTGGCCGTGGACGAGGCCCTGCGCCGGCACGGCGGCCCTCCGGTCGCCCCGGAAGGGACGGAAGTCTTTGAACCGTCCGTGGACCGCCTGGACGACCTCGCCTGCTGGCGCTTCCTCATCCTCTACCGCACCCTGGCCCCGTCGGGCGGGAAGGTGCTCCACCATGGCGTGTTCTGGGTGAAGGACGGCCGCATCATCCGCAAGCAGTGGGATCAGTAAGGCAGCGCGGGAAGTTCCATGGCCAGCCGCCTGGTCAGTTGGTCCTTCAGATCCTGCGGGAACTTCACCTCATGCCCTTTGACCTCGACGAACTCGGTCTGGACGGTCCTGCTGGCCAGGACCTGCAGGGTCTCCGGAGCCAGGAAATCGATCTTCACCTCCGCCTGGAGCCACGTCTTGTTCAGGAAGAGCAGCTTGGTCTTGGAACTGCTGTTCAGCTCAAGGGTCAGGATGACGAGGGTGTCGGGCTGGTATTTCCTCACCAGGGCCCGGTTGAGCGTGGCGTCATCGAGCCCGCGGGTTCCGATGTCGAAGTCCAGGGCCGTCTCCACGGGGAACAGCTTCGCCATGGATCTGAGCAGGAAATCAAAATCAGGAAGCTTCGCGCCGAAACGGGACAAGCCGCCGCCCTGGTAATAAACCCCGTTGACCCTACCCTCCCTCAGGACCAGCAAGGCCTTGGCGGTCTTCAGCGGACTCGGCGCGCTCGCTTCCGGCGGCACCGGGGCAACTACCGGGGGGACGACCACGATCGAGGGCACGGCGGCGACCGGCGGGGCAGCGGCGACCGCCGGAGTGGCGACGACCGGTGGGGCCGCGGCGACTGCCGGGGCCGGGACGACCGGTGGGGCGGCGGCGACTGCCGGGGCGGCGGCAACCGCCGGGGCGGCAGCGAC
>PLUC01000269.1 GCA_003165415.1 Holophagaceae bacterium | reverse complement strand
TGTTATGACGCACCCTTCTTTGGAGCACCCTGCTCAGGTTTGTTGAGAGCGTCCCGGCACGGGAAAGCCCCGGAGGTCCGGGGCGATCCATTCAGAATGTGGCTTCGGGCAGGTTCCCCGGGTGCTCGGGGCGGGGCGGCGGAGTGGCAGGTTCCTCGTCCTCGGATGCATGCAGATCCGGGAAAACCCTATGGTCCTCGTAATCCAGGATGTCCTCGGCGTAGGCATCCCAGAGCACCTCGTGGACCTGCTCCAGATACTGATCCAGCAGCCACGCCTCCCGTGGGGTGAGCTGCGGCATGCGAAGGAACTCCGTCGGTTCTGCGGTTTCGAGGGTCCTCATGAAGTCCGGGGTTGGGAAGTTCACAGATCCTCCATGTCGACGACGGCCTGCTGGACAGCGATGGCGTCGACAGTGGAATTCCCGGCGGCCATGGCCGCCAGAGCCGCACCCAGGGCGAGGTTCTGGACCAACCGGGGCACGCCGCGGGCATGCTGGAAAATGGCCGCGGTGGCCTGGGCATCGAACAGCGTTCCAGCGGCGCCGGCCGCCTTGAGGTGCTGGACGATGAACAGGCCGACTTCCCCTTCGGTCAGGGGGCGCAGGCGGATTCGGACGCCGATCCGCTGGGCCAGGGCCACGTGCCTGGGCTCGGCCAGGCGTTCCCGGAGCCGCGGCTGGCCGCAGAGGACGAGGGCGAAAGGGCTGCGCCGGTCGAAGGCGTCGGCGGTGAGCAGGCGCAGATCCTCCAGGGACTCGTCGGGGAGCAGATGGGCTTCGTCAATGACCAGGATCGTTCGGCGCGGCAGGCCGCGCAGGTGGGCCAGGAGGGTTGCTGCGGTATCCCCCTTGAACCGTTTGGGCCTGAGCCCCAGGGAGGTGGCGATGTTGGAGATCAGGCTGAAGGGCCCCAGGGTGGTGAGGGAGAGGGTGACGAGCTGGTGGTTGGAGGCGTCCAGGGACTTGGCGAACAGGGCCAGGACGGTGGACTTGCCGTAGCCGCTGTCGGCCACCAGGAGGGCGATGGTATCCCGCTCCAGGGCGAAATGGAGCCGGGCGATGGCCTCCTCAATGCCCTTGTGGCGGAGGATGGCCTCCTCCGGGGGCACCCGGGGGAAGGGTTGGTGCTGGAAACGGAAATGGTCCAGGAGGGCTGTCATACCTTGACTCCTTTCGGGGAGGTCATCGCCGCGGCGCGGGCGCGGACGAGGTGGGTTTCGAGGACCTGGAGGTATTCGTCCAGGTGGAGGCCCGGCCCGAGCCGACGACGGGCCGTGGCGAGGGCCTGCCGGGCCAGGTCGGGATCGAGGGGCTTCAGCCGGCGCCGGAAGCTGGCCGCGGCGCTTCGCTCCGCGTCGGTGAGGCCCACGCCCCGGCAGGCTTCCAGATGGGCCACCAGGCCCGGAAGGTCCAGGTCCGTCTCGCCCCGGGGTCGCATCCGCAGGGCGGCGAGTTCGATGCGCCGGTGGCGCTCGTGCTCGGCCAGGAGCAGGTCGAGGTAGTTGGAGCCTGGCGCCTGGGCTGGAGGTTCCGGTGGACCCTCGGGAACTGGCAGGGCTTGGCCAGGCTCCTGGGGCGTGGCCCGCTGGAGGACGCCGCCCTTGCTCGTGGCGACGAGGATGTAGGACGGGTCACAGGGATCGTAGAGCACCCGGACCTTCCGCCCCCGGAGTTCGGAGGAGACCACATAGCGGACGCCGGCAACCGCCACGGTGGACCACTTTCGATGGACCGTGCGGGTGTCGGGGATGCGCAGGTATTCCTCCACGGTCTCCATGGGGGGCGCGGGGCTGCCGGCAGCCGGCCTCTGGCTGAGACGTTCCGCCGGGCTCTGGCCGGTCTCCGAGTGGACGTCGCGGTGATAGGACTCGGTGAGCCAGGCTTGGAACCAGGTATTCACCTCCTCGAGGGTGGGGGTCGTGGCGCGCAGGCTGACCTCGTACTCGAACTGCTCTCCCAGCGTCCTGTTCCACCTTTCTATGACGCCACGGCTCTCGGCCACATACGGCGTGGAATGGACCAGATGGATCCCCAGGGCGGCGCAGCCCGCCGCCAGGCGGAGGCTGCGGTACGCCGCTCCGTTATCCATGAAAAATTTCGCCGGGCAGCCGTGGAGGCCCAGGAGGCGGCGGAAGCCGAAGCGCATGGCGGCGAAGTCCTCGGTGAGGAAGTAGCGGCCTTCGAGAATGGCCCGGCTGTAGTGGTCGATGAAGCCGCTGAACCTGGCCCGCTTGATCTGGCCATCGTCCTGGATGTAGGGGCCGTCGTGGAAGTCGGTGACCACCAGTTCCATGGGGGCCTCGGTACGGATGCGGCGGAACACCTTCTTCGCCAGGGTGCCCACGCGCTTGCGGGACATGTCGAGGCGGTCGAGATGCCGGTCCAGGGTGGCCCGGGAGATCGACCCAGGCTCGATGAGGCCCTCGAGAACCATCTTTTTCAGGATCGTCCGGGTCGAGCGTTTGGGGCCTTCCTTGCGGATGGCCACGGCCCGGTCGAGGAGGCCCTGGGGGAAGGCCCGGAGGGAGCCCTGGTCCTTCCGGGCCCTGGGCCTGAGGGCCTGGAAACCACCGTGCCGATAGAGCGCGAGCCATCGCCAGAGGGTGGCCGCGGAGACCCATACCTCGCGCCCGCCGGGGTCCCGATGGGGGGTGGCGGCGGCCTCCGCGATCTCCCTGGTCACGCCTTCGCCCTCCGCCTCGAAGGCGGCGGCCACGAGATGGTGACGGTAGGCTGCGATTTCGAAGGAACGATCATCGAGAGGTGGCATGCCACCAACCTAACCGCCAGGCCCAAGCCCATCGAAAAGCAACGGCGGGGATAACTTGCTTATCCAGGAAACCAGGCGGAATTGGTCAAACTGGTAGCGCAGGAAGCCCGCCAGCCCGGCTCCCTCCTCAAAGGGTAGGCCCTGGTCCCGCATCAGGCCCACGAGCCGCTTGAACAGGAGAAGCAGACTCTCGACCAGGGCTTTCCGGGCCTTCCAGGCTGACACGGACGGGTCCGGATCATGGCGCGGGCGGCAGCCCGGGGGTGGCATCCCGGAGGGCTCGTTGGCCCAGCAGACCTTGATCAGCACGGTTGCTTCGACGATCCCGCCGAGCCATCCCAGCCACCGGAGCAGGGTTCGCCGGGAGCAGCCCCAACGTTGGGCGACGTCCGCTAGGGCCCCCATGCCTCGCTCCAGGAGTTCGAGGACAGCGGCGATGGCCACGGACGGGGGGAAGGTGCGGTGGGGGTAGTCCTGGGCCCCGTAGACGGTCCAGCTCCGGACCGGGCATTCCGGATTCGGGCAGCAGGCCCGTTGGCGCCACCGTTCCACCTCCCATTCCAGGACCCCGTCCGCCGCGACTTTCGCCTGCCGCTTCACGAAACGCCGGCCGTTGAACCAGCCCTGACGCCTACACTGGGGACAGCAAGGGCGCGGTTCCTGTTTGCTTTGGCGGCAGCTTCGGCGACAATCCATGGACGAGCCTCCGCGGCGCGTCCATGCGGTTGTTGGCCTGCGAAACCTGGCCGCCTGAACGTGGGGAGGCTCTCTTTGTATCTGATTGCAGCCGCGGGGCATAGGGCTGTCGCATGGGAAATCCGCAACGATCGGATCCCCCCCCAGACCCCCCCTCGGCTTATCCGAAGCGCCTCGGCATCACGCGCAGGCCGTGCTCGGGCGTCGGATTTCCCATGGAAAGCGGGGCCCCGTCCCATGGAAATCCCGGTAGCTTCTGGGTTCCGGCCGGGAGAAAGCCATCCGGCTTTCTCCCGCGCCTACGGCAGCCCTCGGTGGGATTTCCACGGGCCCCACCCCCCTTCCCACGAGAAATCAGCCACCCTCGGCCTGTCGGCTGGAAAGCAAGCTTTCCACACGGCCTGCTGGCAGGGTGATCAGCAGCAGCATGTGCTCACGCGCTGGCTGCTCTGCAGCGGCGCACTCTCAGTCAATTTGGGCGAAACGCTCTGAAAGAGCGTGAGCCTTAACA
>PLUC01000023.1 GCA_003165415.1 Holophagaceae bacterium | reverse complement strand
GGCGAATCGCCAGCATCATGCCGGGGGCAAGGGTGCTACTTGTCGAGGATAATGAGCTCAACCAGATCATTGCCCAGAAGTTGCTGGCGTCATCCGGATTTGCCCTCGAGGTGGCGGGCAACGGCCGGGAGGCCCTGGAGCGGCTCGCCGCCCAGACCTTCGACCTGGTGCTGATGGACTGCCAGATGCCGGAAATGGATGGTTTCGAGGCCACGGAACGAATCAGGGCCGTGGAGCGGGAGACCGGCCGCCATCTGCCCGTCGTCGCCATGACCGCCAGCGCCTTGTCCGCAGACAGGGACCGATGCCTGCAGGCTGGCATGGATGACTTCTTGTCCAAGCCGATTTCCCGGCAAGGGCTGCTGCGAATGGTTGAGAAATGGCTTCCGGCCGGCATCGCGCCAGAAGGGGCGGCGGCTGGCGGCGGGCGGGACGGGTCCATCCCCGGGCCGGACCCGGGTCTGGACTTGGATCTTCCCGTCTTTGAGACGATCTGGGAATTGTTCGGAAGCGATTTCGACGAATTCGATCAGGCCGCCCTGCAGCCCTTCCTGACCAGGAGCCAAGCTCTGCTCCAGGATCTGGCCGAACACCTGGCCACCGGAGACAGCAAAGGCATCCAGTTCGTGGGCCATGCCTTGAAGGGCTCGGCCCGGAGCCTGGGGTTGGGCAGCCTCGCACGGAGCGCCGAGCGGCTGGAACTCCAGAGCGTGGGCGCGGCCCCACCGGTCCTGGCGCAGTGGGCCTTGGAGCTTGAAGCCCGATTCGCTGACGTCCGCGCCTATTTCCGTGGTCTGATGCTTGAACGCGCGAAGCCCGAGTTGCTCGAGGTCCAGCCGCGGCCGGCCCTGCAGCCCATGGGCCGCCAGGCCGAGGGCATCGCGCGCGACTACGACGAACTCCTGCAGGCGATCCTCGCCATCAATGAGAGCGCGTTGGCGAACTCGGCCCTTGGCAGCCCGGCCAGCCTCGTTCTGGGCATGACCCGGCGCTATGCGGACAAGGCCGGGGAACTTGGGCGCAGGCTGCGCGCACTCGACTCACCTCAGGCTGAGTAGATGCTGAAGCTGATGATGTTCCCCGTGTCGTTGAAGGACAGGTCCCTTGCCAGGGCCCGGATCAGGGTCAGGCCCCGGCCATGGAGCAGGGCGGCCGGATCCCCTCGGTCCGCCAGTTGCGAGCGCCAATCGAACCCCTGCCCTGGATCGGTCACCTGGATCCACACATGGGAGAAGGAACCATCGGCCGCCCGATGGACGACCGCGAGCAGCTCCACCGCCCCCTGGGGATCGGCGCCCAGCCGGGCGCTGCGCTCGGCTTCAAAGGTTTCGAAGGACGTCTTGAGCGCTGAATCCAGGCCCAGCAGTCCGTGGTCGACCGCATTCATGATGGCTTCCGAGAGCACCACGGACAGGGCCTGGGTGGCTGACCCGGGAGCGCCCTGGCTGGCCAGGAAGGCCGCCAGGTTCGGGGCCAGCTCATCGTAGGCCTGGACGGACGGATAGAACCGCAGTCGAAGGCTCAGACACGGGACGCTGGCGTCGGTCAGGTCTGTGGGACCCGGCGGCGGCGCCTGCCCCAGGGCATCGGGCCGGTACGGCCACAGGAACCAGCTCACGTCATCGGCCAGTTCGCGGTCCTGCACGCGCTGGTCCAGCAGGGCCCGCAGCCGCCCGGGGAAAGCGGCCGCGTCGCCCGCGCGCAAGCAGGCCAGCAGGTCCTGTTCGGGCACGAGGTCGGTGAGGCCATCGCTGCAACCGAACAGGCAGTCGCCGGCCTCCAGCTGTCTGAGCTCCATCGACAGGGGGCCCAGGTCCTCCAGGATGCCCAGCGGAACGGAGGTCGAGGCGAACCGGGTCAGGCTGCCGTCCCGGTGGAAGACCATGGCGTCCGGCATGCCGGCATTGAGCACGGACAGCGATCCAGTGTGCCGATCCAGCCGGAACAGCAGCGCACAGGAAAACCGGTGCCGGGGCATAAGGTGGAACAGCCTCAGATTGATTCCCGACAGGATTCTGGGCAACGGCAGACCAATGCCGGCCAGCGTGTTGAACACCTCGATCGTCGGGATTCCGGAAATGCCGGCCAGGAGGCCATGGCCCATGGGGTCGCAGAGCAGGCCGAAATGGATGCCGGGGGCGCCCGCATGGTGCACGCAGACATCACCGTTGATCCGGCGGGTGGCCAGCGTCTCCATCAGGAAGCCCTCGGGCAGCGAGGCCCTGCCATGTTCCAACAGATGCTCCAGCAGGTGCTTCAGGACGGCGATCTCGTCTTGTTCCTCTGCCGCGCGCACCAGCAGGGCCGCATGGGCGGCGGCCGCCTGGGCGATGGCATGGACGCGGGTGCGCAGTTCGGGGCCGGTGAAGGGTTTCATCAGGAATTCGACCGCCCCGGCTTCCAGAGCCTGCTTCAGGACCTCCGGCTGTCCCAGGCTGGTGAGGATCACGATGGGCACATACACCGCGAGACCGCCGTAGTGCTCCCTGAGGTACCTTTGGATGGCCCGGGTGAGATCCGCGCCGGACATGCCCGGCATGGAAAAGTCAGTCAGCACCAGATCCGGGGCTTGGTCCTTGAACATGGCCAGACCCGCCTCTCCGTCCGAGGCCTCGAGAATCCGGTAGCCGTCCTTCTCCAGGAACTTCCTGGCGATGGCGCGGGTGACCGGATCGTCATCCACCACCAGGATCGTTTGCCCTGGCCTGGCGTCGAACCTGGGCTGGTTCAAGGGCTGGGGCATGGGACCTCGCTCAGGGGAGGATGGTCACCAGCTTGCCGAAATTGACCACCTGCAGGATGGTGGCGATCGGGGGCGCGGGGCGGGTGATGGCCAGCGCCTTGGCGGCGGCAATGGCCTTCTGGTTGAAGTGGAGGATCATGCCGAGAGCGCTGGAATCGAGGAATTCCACCCCCGCCATGTCCAGATGGATCGCCTGCACCTCCAAGTCCTCCAGCGCCAGCTGGGTTGCTGCCCGGAAGTCAGGGTAGCTGCGGAAGGAGATCCGCCCATCGAGGAACACGGTTGCGCGTCCCGCTTCGATCACCGTCCGGTACGCCATTCTCTACTCCTCAGAACAATTCGATCTGGCTCAGGGATTCGGAGGATGGTTCCGGGTCGTCGAGCTCCTGGCCGAAACTTACGAAGTCCAGCGTGGCCTGGGCCAGCAGGTCCGCCATGGGGCGCTGNNCCAAGTTCAACCTCCCCGGCGAGGGCGGCGCCCCTGAGGGCGAACTGGGCCAGCTGCTCGGAACCCGCGGCCACGCTGCCCAGGAGCTGATGGACGATGTCCTCGAACTGCAAGGCCGAATGGGCGATGGTCAATTGGTCCCGCACTTCGCGGTTGACCTGTTCCATCTGCCGGACCAGCTCCTGGGCGCTCCGGTCGGAGGTTTCCAGGGCCTTCACCATGGCATCGGCCATCTGCTTAGAGCGGATGACCTCATTGAGATCCTTGGAAGCGATCAGCTCCACCTGGGCAGCGGTGCGCTCGAGGGCCGATTCGGTCTCGCGGACCAGGCCCGAGATCTGGTCGCTGATCCGTGAACTGCGCACGGCCAGTTTCTGGACCTCTCCGGCCACGATGGCGAACCCGGCGCCGAACTGCCGGGCATGGGCCGCCTCGATGGAGGCATTGAGGGCCAGCATCTGGATGCGCATGGCAACCTCGGCCAGTTCGACCAGGGCCTCGGCCATGGCGCTCGAGCGCGAGCGGATGCCGGTGGTTTCCTCCACCAGCTGGAAACTGGACTGGCCGGTCTCCAGCATGGCCTGGACGAACAAATCGAGGGTTCCCAGGATCCTGGTTGCGAATGCCCCAACCGATTGCGATTCCTGGTCGTCCTGGCCGGTCACCTCCATAACCCGGCGCAGTTCCATGGAGAGCTGGAACTCGCGATGGACCAGATCGTCCAACTGCTTCAATGATTGACCGAAGCCAAGGACAGCTTCGTTCATCAACTGCTCGGCGCGCTCGAGCCGGCCGCCCTGGTTGCGGGCCGAGCGTTCCAGCACCGAAGCCTGGGCCATGAGGAAGGCGCCGAGCGCCGGCCGCAAGGCCTCCTCACCTTTCCTTTCCACAGGGTGAAGGAACTGAGCGGGTTCTGGCTGTTTCCTGACCANNAGCGGGCAACCGAGAATGGCTGGCACGTCGGTGATCTGCTGGCACGGGCGGAGTTCCGGATAGGCCTTCAAGTCCAGGCCCATGGAGAGGGCCGGTCCCCCCACTAGGAGGTGGCGGGGCGGGTCCTGTAGCGCCTTCAGCGCATCGCGCACCGCCAGGACATACTGCAACTGGGCCGGCAGGGCCAGGGAGAAGCCGAGCGCCTCGGGCCGGTGGCGCTGGACCAGGGCCACCAGCTCCTGGACGGGCAGGCCGCGCAGGACCGTGAGGACCGTGGTCCCGGAGGGGGCGAGCAGCAGTTCGGCCATCTCCAGGCCCATGGTGTGGCGGTTGCCCTCCACATTGGCCAGCAGCACCTGCAGGGCGGCGGGCTGCGCGCCTGGATGGCGGGCGTTCCTGATCAGGGTGAGCAGCTCCTGGACCACGACGGTGAATTGCTGTTCGGTGGCGACCGGGATCAGGTCCAGGGCCCACAGGCTGCCGATCTCATAGAGCAAGGGCTGGAGGATGCCATACATGAGGTCCAGGGGCGTGATGCCGAGACGGCCGCTCTCCTCCCAGAGCCGGGGCGTATCCACGGGCGCGCCGGAACGCGCCGCCTCCTGGATGGCGTTGAAGAACGCCTCGATCCGCTGCAGCTCGCCCTGGTCCTTGCCGAGGTCCGTGCTGGGCCTGACGGCGCAGGGTGGGCAGACACCCTCGACAATATGGAAATCATCGTACGGCTCGCAGGTCTCAATGAAATGGAGACAGGATCCGCACCACCTGATCACGGGCCGACCTGGTGCCGTGGCGCCAAGGCTTCCCGGGCCTGCTCCAGGGTCGAGACAACTGCGGCAATCCAGGCGGGGGAGAACCGTTCGGGTTCGCACAGCCACGGCCGCAGGCTGTCCACGGCCCTGGGGATGCCGGCCGCCTCGTCGCAGACGGCTGAAACGATCAGGGCCCCGGTGCCCTTGTAGCTGCCCCCCTGTTCGCCGTCCGTGGCGAGCTGGAAGGCCCGGACCAGATCCAGGAAACGCCCTTCGGGCAGCAGCTGGAACCGCTCCCGCTCGAGCATTCCGGCCGCCTCCCGGAGGATCCGAAAGTCCTGGGCCCGTTCCGGCCAAGACATTGCCAGATCCTCCTGCAGGAGGATCAGTTGCCGTTCGAGCGTGAGTCGCGGGATGCCGCGGTTGCCCAGCACCCGCCCGAGCCACTCCACCTGGCTGATGACCTGGGACTCCGGCAAGTCGACCAGGGTGGCCAGCCAGGCCGCGTCGCTTTTGGCGAAGTCCCGGCCGCGTTCCTTGAACCGCTCGTTGAAGTATGGGAATTCGTCATGGCACTTCACGGCTGCGGCCACCGCCGCCTGCAAGGCCCTGAGGTCCTGGGGCACCGGATGGTCGCCGGCTTCGGGATTGAGCATGGTGGCCGAGAAGACACTGTCGTCCGCCTGGACGGGGTACAGGGCCGCATACAGGCCTGCCATCCGGTCGAACAGGTCCAGGGCCGCCTGGACAATGTGGCGCCGGCCTTCAGCGTCCACGGGGAAGGCGTTCATCGCCGCGCCGAAGGCTGCCCAGTGCTGGGCGGTCCCGGGGCCGTACCCCTGGTAGTAGTGGGCCGTCCCTGAGGTCTGGGCGCCGAAGTTCCGGAGTACCCCGGGGAGCAGCACCGTGTTGCCGAGGCTGGAACCTTCCAGCACATACATGACGCCCAGCAGATCGGTCGGCCGTTCTGCCCGGTAGCGCCGGATTTGTTCGGCGATCCCCAGGACATGGGGCAGCGCCGCTTTGATGTCGGGAATGAAAAGGGGGTCGAAACCGCTGAGGTCCATTCTCAGGTGTACCAGGCGCGAGGGCCGGTCCGCCAGGAGGGATCCGGCCCCATGAGCCGGTAATTGTGCGAGCTCATGCTCAAGCGTTGCGCGGATGACCGCCAAGGCACGCAACTGCCCGACATAGCAGGCGAGGGGCAGATTGTTTTGAGTGAGAGCCTGGAAGAAAGGAATGGCCTCCATGCGGGCATGGCTGTCTTTAACCGCCTGCTTGAGGGTCTCCATGAGGGTGAGCGTACCGGTCGATACCATGCTGTACTTTAGCAGCAGCCGAGCTGCCTGTTGTGTCTGCTGGGCATTTCAGATCCGAGTCCGTGACACCCGGATCCAAAAAGGACAAACTGAACATCCCTACAGAATTCTGCATGGGGCGGGAAACCAGAATGGAGTCGGCCATGCAGCAAGCCAACGGGCCCACCCTCATGATGGCGTTGCCCCACGTCCACCGAATCGCCTCGATGATCCGCCTGCTCCGGGTCAGCCCGCCGACCAATCTGCTGGGCGTCATCTCTGTCCTGGAGGGAACCTCCCTCGGCAATGCCGTCCATCATCCGGGTGCTGTCAGGATCAAGGCCCTGCCAGCTGAGCGATTCCCATACGGCTGGAATGTGGCCGTAGCCGGTAATGTGCAATCCACCCAATCGGCACTGCTCGCCTCCC
>PLUC01000078.1 GCA_003165415.1 Holophagaceae bacterium | reverse complement strand
ACTTCGAGATGTGCGGAAAGTCAGAAGGGTGGGTGGTAGACTTGGAATTGGCGCGGCCTGGAGAAGTTGTTTTCATGGTATTGGAGCAGTTATGAAAAAAGCGAATCCGCTGAATCTACCAGAATCATTCTTCTCCCAATTGAGGGAGGGCGCCTTCTTGACCGCGAAGGCCGGAGAGTCCATGAACACAATGACCATCGGATGGGGGATGATCGGTGTGGTCTGGCAGCTACCTGTATTCATGGTGCTTGTGCGGGACTCCCGCCATACGTATTCCATTATGGAAAAAGCGCTGGATTTCACCGTCACGGTACCTACGGGGGACATGAAGGACGTTCTCGCGTTCTGTGGCACCCGGTCGGGACGGGACCTGGACAAGCTCAGGGCCTGCGGCCTGACGATCAAGCCGGGAATGCACACCGCATCGCCAGTTCTTGACGTGAGGGGTTTACACCTGGAGTGTCGGATCCTCTACAAGACGCCCATGGACCCGTCCCATCTGGATCCTGCCCTAGCTGCGCTCTATCCAGAAAGGGACTACCACACCCTGTATTTTGGAGAAATTCTAGGGTGCTATGAAGAATAGGAAGATCGCTGGATAGAGGCCTTCACACCTTGTTGACGTTCGACTCTGGAATGGTTAAGAAGGAAGTTACACCTAGGATTGTTTCAAGGCATGAATGCCGGCGGCGTCCATGAGGATGCGGTGGTTCTTGTAAAGCGCGCCGAGGCTCTGCTTGAATACTTTCTTGCTGACGCCGAACAGGGTGTAGATCTGTTCGGGCGGGGTCTTGTCGCTCACGGCCATGGAGCCGCCGTGGCGCTCCAGCACCTCAAGGATGCCCGCGGCGGCGGCGTCCACCTTGGCGTAGCCCGGGGGGCCCAGGGCGATGTCGAGTTTGCGGTCGGGGCGCAGGGCCTTGACGCGGCCCTCCAGGCGCCGCCCGCGGGGCATGGGGCCGAACACCTCGTTGCCATGCACCAGGCCCCAGTAGCGGTGGTTCACGATCACCCGCAGGCCCAGGTCGGTGCGGTCGGCCACCAGCAGCGTGACCCGGTCGCCCTCCCTGAACCCGTCGGCCTCGTCCTCCAGGAAGTCATCCAGCCGCGCCGAAGCGGCGATCCGGCCGTCCTCGGCCTGGAACACGCACACCAGGATGGTCCGTCCGGCCACCACCAGCCGCTTCTGCTCCCACTTCACCTCGCTCCAGGGCAGCAGCAGGTCCTTGGGCAGGCCCCAGTCCAGGAAGGCGCCGGTGTCGCTGACCGAAACGATCTTCAGGCAGGCCGCCTCGCGCACCTGGGCGGCGGGGGCGGCGGTGGTGGCCACCACCTGGTCCTGGGCGCCCAGGTAGAGGAACACCTTCAGGACGGCGCCGGGAACGCTGCCCGGGGGCACCTCCCGGGCGGGCAGGAGCAGGGGGCCGGCTTCGCCGCCGTCCAGCAGCGCCCCGCGCGCCGACACGGCCGTGACCTGCAGATCGTTGAAGCGGCCGAGGGCGGTCATGGGGGTTTCCTTGAAATGGAGGACGGGAAATCCAGTTGGGCTTGCCCGGGCGCTCCGGAGCATTATAATACGAACAAATGCAGGTCTGTTTTTCTTGAAAAGAGCGTTATTTTCCAAGGGAGGAATCTGTGCTTCGCCTTTTGGGACGGTTGGCCCTGCTGTTCACCCTCCCCTTGACCATCCAGGCCGCCCGGCCTCCCTCGGGCTTCTCCCCATCGCCCAAACCGGTGATCCCCGCGGCCGCCGACTCCACCGCGCCGGGCCCGGCCCCGGCGCAGCGCACGGGCGATCCCGCCACCGCGCCCATCCTGCGCCTGGAAATGGGCATGCACCAGGCGGAGATCATGGAGATTTCGGTGGACGCCGCCGGGCGGACGCTGCTGACGGCCTCCGCCGACAAGACCGCCCGCCTCTGGGACCTGGCGACCGGCAAGGTCCTGCACACCCTGCGCCCGCCCCTGGATGAAGGCCTGGAAGGCGGACTCTCCGCCTGCGCCCTGAGCCCCGACGGCCAGGTGGCAGCGCTGGCGGGACACACGGCCTACCAGTGGGACCAGGCCTGTTCCATCTACTTCTTCGATGCCGCCACCGGCCAGTTCCTGCGCCGCATCCCAGGTCTGCCCGCACGTTCGGTCAGGTACCTGGCCTTTTCCCGGGACGGCCTGCGTCTGGCGGCCTGTCTGCAGGGAAGACCCGGGCTTGGAGGCGCAAGGACAGGCGGGGTCGTGGTCTTCCGGCTCGAGGACGGCCAGGAGCTGTTTCGCGCCTTGGACTACGGCGACACGAGCTATGGCGCCGACTTCGACCCCGCGGGCCGGCTTGCCACCTCGTCCAGGGATGGTCAGATCCGCCTCTACGATCCGCAGGGGCGGCTCATGGCGAAGGTCGGGTCCCCGGGGGGCGTCCGGCCCCGAGGCATCCGCTTCAGCCCCGACGGTACCACCCTGGCGGCAGGCCATGACGATAGAAACGAGGTCTATCTGTTTGCCATGCCGGCCCTCCGGCCCCTCTATGCGGCAGAAACCAGCAGGAATACGCCTGGGTACCTGGCTACCGTGGCCTGGTCTCCGGACGGCAACACGCTCTATGCCGGGGGGCGCCTGGTTCACGGTAAAAATGGCTCGGCCAACACCAATGCGCACAATACCGTTTATGTCGCCGAGGGAACCAAAAGCTACCTCTACGATTTAAACAAGTTGCCTACGATCCGGCGCTGGTCCAAGGGGGGCCGGGGCTCCTTCGAAGACATCCGGGTGGAGACCAGGGAAGATATCTTCGACCTGGTCATGCTCCCCTCCGGCATCCCGCTCTGGTGTTCCGGAGAGCCCGCCTGGGGCCAGCTGGACGGTGCCATCCACAGAGGGACCAGGGCCGATTTCCGGGACATGGACCTGAAGCTGGACCCGACCGGGGCGCGCCTGGCTTTCTGTTACGACTTCAAAGGCTCAGCCTTCAGCTTCGACCTTCCGGGACGGCGCCTCATCCGCGGCGAACACCATGGCCTGAACGCCACGCGCATCACCGGCCTGCCCCTCCTCTGGGACCGGACCTCGGCACCCAAGCTGGGCGTCCAGACCCTGGGGCTCGACCAGAATGAATTTTCCGGCAGCCTGGCCATCGCCGCCGACACCAGCTGCTTCCTGATGGGCACGAACCTGTCCCTGCGCTGCTACGATGCCCAGGGCAGGCCGCTCTGGGCGCGCCCGGCGCCGGAGACCGTCTGCGCCGTGAACCTGTCCGAGGACAAGACCCTGGCGGTGGCGGCCTACGGGGATGGCACCATCCGCTGGCACCGCTGCTCCGACGGCCAGGAACTGCTGGCCTTCTTCCCCCACCCGGACCGGCGGCGCTGGGTGCTGTGGACGCCATCCGGCTATTACGACTGTTCCCCGGGCGCCGAGGACCTGCTCGGGTGGCACCTGAACCGCGGCAAGGACGACGCGGCGGACTTCTTCCCGGTTTCGCGGTTCCGCGGCGCCTACTACCGGCCCGATGTCATCGACCGGGTCCTGCAGGCCCGGGACGAGGGCAAGGCGCTGAAACTCGCCAACGAGGCCAGGGTCCAGCAGTTCTCGGACGAGGCCAAGGCCATGGAGGCCGCCATCGAGGCCAGGGCCAGGAAGCTGGCGGATGAGGCCAAGGCCCTGCGCCTGGCCGGCGAAGCCAAGGCCAGGAAACTCGCCGAAGAGGCCGTGGCCCGGCGGCTGACTGAAGAAGCGAAGGCCAGGAAGCTCGCCGATCAGGCCAAGGCGGCGCGCCTGGCCAACGAAGCCAAGGCCAGGAAGCTCGCCGAGGAGGCCAAGGCCCTGGAACTGGCCATCGCGGCCAAGGACAGGGAGGAGGCGGAAACAGCCAAGGCCCTGCGGTTGGCCAACGAGGTCCGGGCCGAACGGCTCGCTGAGCAGGCCAGGGCCAGGCAGCTGGCCGCGGAGGCCAGGGCCCGGCAGCTGGTCGAGGAAGCCAAGGCCCTGCAGCTCGCCAAGGAAGCCAGCATCGAGCAGATGCTTCCCCCGGTGGCGGCCATCGTGAGCCCGGCCGATGGCGAGACCATCGCCACCCAGACCCTTGCCGTGAAGGTGCGCGTGCACCATCCGAAAAACCGGCCCATCGACGAAGTATGGGCCACCGTGGATGGCCGCGCGCTGTCCTCCCGGGGCATCCAGGTGAAGGAGACCCTCGCCGGCGCCGAGCTGGGGCGGGTGGTGACCCTGGAGGTGCCGGTGCCGGCCCGGGATTGCATAGTGTCGGTGCTGGCGCGCTCGGGACAGGCCGTCAGCGTGGCGTCCTCGGTGTCGCTCAAGTGGGGCGCCACCCCGCGGACGGTAAAGGGCTCCCTGAATGTCCTGGCCGTGGGGGTTTCCAGATACCGCAACGAGGCGCTGAACCTGGAGTTCGCCGCCAAGGACGCCCGGGACCTGGCCGGGCGCATGGAGGGCCAGAAAGCCCACCTGTACGCGTCCGTCCAGAGCCGGGTGCTGGTGGATGCCGATGCCAGCAAAGGGGCCATCCAGGACGGCCTGGAATGGCTGGCCAGGAGCACCACCGAGCGGGATACGGCGGTGGTCTTCCTGGCGGGCCATGGCCTGAACGATGCCCTGGGCCAGTTCTTCTTCCTGCCCCAGGATGCCGATCTGGAGCAGATCCAGGACAGCATGGTGTCGGGCGGCGACATCCAGAAGTCGCTGGCCGCCATCCCGGGGCGGGTGGTGGTGTTCCTGGACAGCTGCCACAGCGGTGCCGTCATGAACCGGAACAGCAGCGTCACCCGCTTCGTCAACGAACTGGGCAGCGCCGAGAACGGGGTGGTGGTGTTCACGGCCTCCACCGGGGCCCAGCTCAGCCAGGAGAGCCCCGAATGGAACAACGGCGCCTTCACCAAGGCCCTGGACGAAGGCCTGGACGGGGAGGCGGACCTCTTCAAGAAGGGGCGGGTCACCGTCAGCAGCCTGGACGCGTTCCTGGGCGACCGGGTGCCCACGCTCACCAATGGCCAGCAGACCCCCACCGTCATCAAGCCCACCTCCGTGCCCGATTTCCCGGTGGCCCTGATTAAATGACTGACAACCCCAGCTGCGCCAGGGGCAGGTGGCGGACCCGCGCCTGCACCTGTTCCTCCAGGGAGGCGAAGCCTTCGCCGGCGGCGAGCTCGCGCTGGTGCCTGCGGCCCCAGTCCTCGATCCAGGCGGCCACGCCTTCCGGGCCGGCTTCGTGGAGGCCGTAGAGGATGAGCGCGTCCCCCTGGGGCAGGGTGATGCCGCCCCCGGCTTCCGGGCAGGCCAGGGAGACGCCCTGGGCCTCGGTGAGGTCCCGCTCCAGCAGGTGGCGGTTCAGCGGCGACAGCCCGGACGGGGGCGCCTGGGGGCCCGGGGCCATGGGCACCACCTGTCCGGAGGCCACCAGGCATTCCAGGCCCTGCAGGATTTCCTCCCGGGGGTAGCCGGCCAGGGACTCGTGCCGCAGCAGATCCTCCACCGCCACGCGGCTGCTGGCCAGGAGATCGGCCAGCTGCGGGAAAAGGACGCCGTCCAGGGTGACGGCGTTGGCTTTCACCTCGAACTGGAACTGGAAGTCCTCCCGGGTCTTGAGCGACCCCAGGATCACCCCCTCCATCCTGCCGCCCTCCCCGGCGGGCTGCTCCTGCCCGAGGCAGTAGACGTCCCGGCGGAACACCGTGTTCAGGACCAGGTCCTTGTGGGTCTCGTACAGCTCCCGGGTCTGGAGCCCCTCGAAGAAGGCCTGGAGGTCCCGGGGCAGGCAGAAGGCGCCGTAGTTGTGGGCGACCGGCAGGCAACCCAGGTAGTTCAGGCCGATCCGCTTCATGTCGGCGCACACCTGCTGGAAATAGAAAGGCTCCCAGTAAGGGGTGAAGTACTCGTGGGCGATGTAGCGAGGGTCCGCGGTGAGGATGTGCTCCACCAGGGCCTTGACCTGGGGTGAGCTGGTGACCGAAGGCGCGCCGGCGTCCGCCAGCAGCTTCAGGTGGGCCAGACCCTTGGCCACCTTGTCCAGGGTGCTGCCGTCCATGCCCTCCACCTGGGCGGCCATGATCTGGCGGATGGGCGCCTGCTGCCCCCACCCGGGCAGGGCGTTGTAGCTGATGTAGACCTTGCCGCCCGGCTGCAGCCGGTTCGAGATGAACCCCTGCAGTTCCCGGCGGATGGCCGGGCTCACCCAGGACCAGACCCCGTGCAGGGCGATCACGTCGAAGCGGGGCAAGTCCCGGTCCAGCAGGCGGGTGAAGTCCTCTTCCAGGAAGATGACGTTGGTGACCTGCCCGGCTTCGGCGGTCTGGACCGCCCGCTGGATGTGGTCCCGGTTCAGATCGACCCCGTAGAACCGTCCGCCGGGGTTGGCGGCGGCATGGATGATCAGGCTCAGGCCCGTGCCGCAGCCCAGCTCGCAATAGGTGAACCCCGAGGCCAGGTCCGTGCGCGGGAACCCGCGGATGGCGGCCAGGTAGTCCATGAGCCAGGGGCTGAGGCCGTCATAGAAATAGTCAATATATTCCGCGTCGCAGAAATATCCAGAACTCAACCATCACCTCCCATGTCCCCTTCCGGAGAACCGGAATGTTAAATAATAATTCATTATTTATTTCAATGCAACCGTCAGCCGGAGTCCTCGGGATCCTCCGGGTCCTCCTCGTCCTGGATGGCCGGGGCCGGGGCGGCTTGGGGTTTCAACGGAGCGGGGGGCGCGGCCTGGGGCGGGGGGGCGTAGGCCGGATTGGGGATGGGGTTGGCGGCCGGATTGGGCATGGGGGGGACGCTGGGTGGGCCCTTGGGCGCCCGCGGGGCGAAGGGCCTGATCCGGCCCGGGGCCTGGTCGGGATCGAACGGCTCGAAATCATCCTCCGCCAGGTCCGCGGTGCGCACCACCACGGCGCGGATGGAGAGGATCACGTCGGTCTTGGTGTCCACGTCGGACCGGTGGCCCAGGAGATCGCTCAGCACCGGGATGCTGGAGATGCCCCAGAGGCCCTGGAGGTTCTTCACTTCGTCCTCCTTCAGCAGGCCGGCGAAGATGGCGGTCTCCCCGTCCCGGAGCCGGGCGGTGGTCTTGATCACCCGCTGGCTGATGGTCGGCCGCCCCGGGTCGCCGCCCGGAACCTGGGTCTTGACGTCGGACTCCAGTTCGAGGGTGATGTCCCCGTTGAAATGGACCCTGGGTTTCACCTTGATCCTGACGCCCACGTCCTCGTAGCTGTAGGTGGTCTGGGTGGCGAGGGTTCCCGCCAGGGTGGCGGCGCCGGCGGCGGCGGAACCGGGGGTGGCCGAGGTGGTGGTGGGCGGCCCGATGCTGGATTGGGTGGTGCTGATTTTGTTGCCGATGTTCACTTCCCCGGTCTCCCCGGAAACCACCCGCACATTGGGGTCGGCCAGCAGCCGGGTCTGGGCGGTGGATTTGGCCAGGTCCAGCCTGAAGCTGGGCATCAGTAAGGCGATTTTTTTCCCTCGGATTTGCCGGATGGCTGTCGGCTGGTTGCCCGGAGCGAGGGAGGGGCTGGTGGCGCCAATGCTGTAGATTCCCTGCGTGCCCGTGGGGCTGTTGGTCGGAAGCAGGCCGAGGCTCTCCGCGGTCCGTTCGGACACCTCCAGCAGTTCCATGTAGATCATGACTTCGGCCTTGGCCTTGTCCACCTGGTTGACGATGCGCCTGGCGACGGCCAGATCCCCGGCCTTAGCCAGGACCGTCAGGGAGTTGAGGCGCTTGTCGGAGAACACCCGCATCTGTGGCATGAGCGCGTTGAAGATCTGCCGGACGTTGTCCACCTCGGCGTTGGACAGGTAGAAGGTCTGGATCAGCTTGTTCTCGTACTCGTT
>PLUC01000040.1 GCA_003165415.1 Holophagaceae bacterium | reverse complement strand
ACGCCGAGGGCTACCCGGGCCGGCGCTACTACGGCGGCTGCGTGAACGTGGACACCATCGAGAACCTGGCCCGCGACCGGGCCAAGCAGCTGTTCTCGGCCGAGCACGCCAATGTCCAGCCCCACAGCGGGGCCCAGGCCAACATGGCGGTGTACTTCTCGGTGCTCAAGCCGGGCGACACGGTGCTGGGCCTGGACCTGGCCCATGGCGGCCACCTCACCCACGGGCACCCGCTCAACAGCTCCGGCATCCTCTACAAGTTCATCGGCTACCATGTGGCCCGGGAAACCGAGCGGGTGGACATGGCCGAAGTGCGCCGGCTGGCCCAGGAGCACAAGCCCAAGCTGATCGTGGTGGGCGCCTCGGCCTACTCCCGCACCTTCGACTTTCCGGCCTTCCGGGCCATCGCCGACGAAGTGGGCGCCCTGGTGATGGTGGACATGGCCCACATCGCCGGCCTGGTGGCCACCGGCCACCACCCCAGCCCGGTCCCCTACGCCGACTTCGTCACCACCACCACCCACAAGACCCTGCGCGGCCCCCGGGGCGGCATGATCCTCTGCCGCGAGAAGTTCGCCAAGGACCTGGACCGGGCCCTGTTCCCCGGCGTCCAGGGCGGCCCGCTCATGCACGTCATCGCCGGCAAGGCCGTGGCCCTGGGCGAGGCCCTGAAGCCGGAATTCAAGGTCTACCAGGAGCAGGTGGTGCGCAACGCCGCCGCCCTGGCGGGCGCCCTTTCCGAGCTGGGCTGGCGCATCATCTCCGGCGGCACCGACAACCACCTGATGCTGGTGGACGTGTTCCAGCAGGGCATCCCCGGCAACGAGGCCGAGCAGGCCCTGGACCGGGCCGGGATCACGGTCAACAAGAACGGCATCCCGTTCGACCCCAACCCCCCGCTCAAGCCTTCGGGCATCCGGGTCGGCTCCCCCGCCGTCACCACCCGCGGGATGAAGGAGGCGGAGATGCGGCAGATCGCCGGCTGGATCGACGGCACCCTGCGCAACCGCGCCGACGAGGCCGCCGTGGCCCAGGTGCGCAAGGAAGTGTTCGCCCTCACCAGCCGGTTCCCCATTCCCGAATAGGAAGGCACCCGGTGGAAGCGGACGGTCTGTTTGTCTACGGCAGTCTGCGGCCCGGTGGTCCAAGCCACCGCTGGGTCCTGCGCACCGACCCTATCGGCAGCACCCCCGGCTGGACGTCTGGCCGGTTGTTCCACCTCCCCTCGGCCGGATTCCCCGTCCTGGTCCCGGGCCCCGATCCGGGCGGGCCGGCACCGGGGTCCGGCTGGGTGGCCGGGGAATTCATCGGCTACGAAGACGAGGCGGCCCTGGCCAGCGCCCTCCAGGACCTGGATCAGCTGGAGGACGTGGAGGGGGGCCTGTTCCAGAGGCGGCTCCTGCCGGTGCTGCTGGCTTCGGGGCATCGCTACCAGGCCTGGGCCTACATCTTCCCCGAGGAGCGGCTGGCCCAGCTGGAGCGGGATGGGGTCGAGCTCCCCGGCGGGGACTGGAGCGAGTACCTTCACTGATTCCGGCACGGCGATTGCTCCATGTAGGCCCGGGAGGCAAAACATGTCGAGCGTATCGTCCTTGTACATGAACAATTCCATGTCCCAGCTCGCCAATCTTCTGGCCACCGGAGCCACCCTGGGGTCCACCCAGGGGACCAGCTCGGCAAATGATTCCTTTGCCGCCCTGTTCGCCCAGACCTTGGCCTCCCAGGCCTCGGCACAAACGGCCGCACTGGCTTCGGCCACCGGCCAGACATCGTCCACCAGCGGGCAGAGCTCATCCACCAGCGCCCAGGGCAGCTCCAGCGTCACCCAGACCTCCGTGGCCGCCGACATGAACTCCCTGAGCCAGGCCCTGTCCTCCGGGAGCCTTTCCGCCGCCCAGCAGGCCTTCCAGTCCCTGCAGTCCGACCTCCAGGGCGTCACCGGCACCACCGACACCCAGGCGACCACTCACCACCACCATCACCACCACCATGGTGAGGCCACCAACGCCTCCACGGACGCCACCGACTCCACCGCGACCAGCGCTGCGACCACCGCCACGGCCAGCACGGCCACCCCAGCGACCACCTCGGCCGCTTCCACCGCCGCCGCCAGCCAGACCTCCGCCATCGATCAGGTCTCCGCCGGCCTCCTCAGCGGAATCGGCAGCAGTTCGCCGCTGTTCAGCCTGCTCATGGGCCTTGTATAAACGGCCGGAACAGCAACACGGCCGCGACCCCGAGCAAGATTATGAGCAGATTCCACAGGCTCAGGCAGGTTCCAATGGATGGGCTGGTTTTCTGGGTGGGCATCGGCAATCCCGCGGGCGGCATGCCTTCGAGATAGCCTCCGGCCGTGACATCCGTGTGTTCTTCCGGTGAACTTTCCGCGGAAAGCCTAGAACGGCCTGAATACCAGGACCAGGATCACCCCCAGGAGGATCAGGACGAGGTTCCAGACCTCCACGATGGGGGCGGTGAGCGGGTGCCTTGCAGAGGGATGAAAAGGGGAGTGGACGTGCATAAGTCACCCCGGTAGGTACCAATATCGGTCCTCCCGGGGAACCGGGCCCCTATTCCAGGTCAAGTTTCTGCTGCACGCCATCCTCGCTGGGCGCCGGGTTGCCGGTCTCGGCGTCCACCACCAGGTCCAGATCCTCCTCTTCGTCCAGGGCCTGGGCCGAGGCGTCGATCTTGGCCAGGCCCACCACCCGGTCGGTTTCGGAGGCGAGGTTCAGCAGGCGCACGCCCATGGCGGCCCGGCCGGTCTTGCGCACCTCGTCGATGTTGAAGCGGATGACCATGCCTTCCTGGGAGATGAGCAGGCAGCCTTCGCTGGGCTTCACCAGCACCGAGCCCACCACCTTGCCGTTGCGCACCCCGGCCCGGATGTTGATGACCCCGGTGCCGCCCCGGCCCTGGAGCCGGTAGTCCTGGAGCAGGCTGCGCTTGCCGTAGCCCTTCTCGGTGACCGTGAGCAGCATGCCATGGGCGGCGGTGCTCTCGTCCGGCTCCTCCCCCTCCTCCAGGTCCGGCAGGGGCTCGGCCACTTCCATGTCCACGATCTCGTCGCTGGCGCCCAGGCGCATGCCGCGCACCCCGGTGGCGGTGCGGCCCATGGCGCGGATGTCCTCTTCGGGGAAGCGGATGGCTTTGCCCAGGGCGCTGATCAGCACGATCTGCTGGTTGCCGGTGGAGACCCGCACCGACACCAGCCGGTTGCCCTCCTCGATGTTCAGGGCGATCAGGCCGTTGCTGCGGATGTTGGCGTAGGAGCTCAGGCTGGTCTTCTTCACGGTGCCGTCGGAGGTGGCGAACACCAGGTGGTTCTCCTCGGGGAATTCCCGCAGGGCCATGAGCGTGACTACCTTCTCATCGTCCTTGAGGGAGATGAGGTTCTTGATGTGCTTGCCCCTGGTGGACGCGGCGGCCTCAGGCAGGTCGTAGACCTTGAGGGCATAGGCGTAGCCCCGGTCGGTGTACACCAGGAGGGTGTCGTGGGCCTTGGTGAGGAACAGCCGCTCCACGAAATCCTCGTCCTTGGTCTTCATGCCCAGCTTGCCCTTGCCCCCGCGCTTCTGGCGGCGGTAGGCCACCAGGGCGGTGCGCTTGATGTAGCCGGCCTTGGACATGGTGACCACCATCTCCTCGTCGGGAACCACGTCCTCCATGCGGATGTTGCCGGAGAAGGCGGCGATCTCGGTCATGCGGTCGTTGCCGAACTGGTCGCTTACGTTCTGGAACTCCTCGCGGATGACGCCCATGAGCAGGCTGTCGTTGTCC
Organism: Holophagaceae bacterium; assembly: GCA_003165415.1. Classification (GTDB taxonomy): domain Bacteria; phylum Acidobacteriota; class Holophagae; order Holophagales; family Holophagaceae; genus Mesoterricola. The sequence continues at coordinate 52,772 of PLUC01000040.1, read as the reverse complement.
AGGATGGCCTTGAGCCCGGCGATGGTCTTCTCCAGTTCCGCCAGCTCCTCCAGGATCTTCTCCCGCTCCAGCCCGGTGAGGCGCTGCAGGCGCATGTCCAGGATGGCCTGGGCCTGCTTGTCGGACAGGGCCAGTTCAGGGCGGGCCTTGAGCTGGGCGGCGGTGGCGAAGCGGCCGGCCATGAGGCCTTCCTTGGCCTCGTCCGGGGAGGAAGCGGCGCGGATCAGCTTGATCACCGCGTCCAGGAAGTCCAGGGCGATCTTCAGGCCCATGAGGATGTGGTGTCGGTCCTCGGCCTTGCGCAGCTGGAACAGGGTCCTCCGGGTGACCACCTCCCGGCGGAAGCCGATGAACTCCTTGAGGATCTCCCGCAGGGTGAGGATGCGCGGCTGGCCGTTGACGATGCACAGCATGGTGATGGGGAAGGAGTTCTGCAGCTGGGTCTGCTGGTAGAGGTTGTTCAGGACGATGTCGCTGGATTCGCCCTTCTTCAGCTCCACCACCATGCGGATGCCTTCCCGGTCGCTTTCGTCGCGCAGATCGGAAATGCCGTCGATCTTCTTCTCGTGCACCAGTTCGGCGATCTTCTCAAGCAGCGTGGCCTTGTTCACCTGGTACGGCAGCTCGGTGAAGACGATCTGCTCCCGGTCCCCGGCCCGCTTGATCTGCTCCACGTGCGACTTGGCCCTGACCACGCAGCGGCCGCGTCCGGTGCGGTAGGCGTCCAGCACCCCTTCGGTGCCCAGCATGAGCCCGCCCCCGGGGAAATCCGGCCCCTGGACGTGGGCCATGATGCCGTCCAGGCCCAGGGCGGGGTCGTCGATGAGGGCGATGAGGGCGCCGCAGCACTCCCGCAGGTTGTGCGGGGGGATGCTGGTGGCCATGCCCACCGCGATGCCCTGGCTGCCGTTCACCAGCAGGTTGGGGAAGCGGGTGGGGAGCACCAGCGGCTCNNCCCCAGTCCACCGTGTCCTGTTCCAGGTCGGCCATCATCTCGCTGGCCAGCCGGGACAGGCGCGCCTCGGTGTAGCGCATGGCCGCCGGGCTGTCGCCGTCGATGGAGCCGAAGTTGCCCTGGCCGTCCACCAGCACGTGGCGCATGGAGAAGGGCTGGGCCATGCGCACCAGGGTGTCGTAGATGGCCGAGTCGCCGTGGGGATGGTACTTGCCCATGACGTCGCCCACGGTGCGGGCGGACTTCTTGTAGGCGCGGTTCCACTCGTTGCCGCTTTCCTTCATGGCATACAGCACCCGCCGGTGCACCGGCTTGAGGCCGTCGTGCACGCTGGGCAGGGCGCGCCCGACGATGACGCTCATGGCGTAGTCCAGGTAGGACTTGCGCATCTCTTTTTCGATTTCGATGGGTTCTTCGCGCTGGTTGGGGATCATTCAGGCTTCCGTAGGTTCCACGTGGAACAGTTCAAGATCAGCACCGTGAGTGCTGCTAGACATCAAGGTTCTCGGCCAGGAGGGCGTTGTTTTCGATGAAGCGCCGGCGGGGTTCCACCGCGTCGCCCATGAGGATGGTGAACATCTCGTCCGCCTCCACCGCGTCGTCCACCTGGACCTTCAGCAGGGTGCGCCGCTCGGGATCCATGGTGGTCTCCCAGAGCTGTTCGGGGTTCATTTCGCCCAGGCCCTTGTAGCGCTGGATGCCCACGCCCCGCTTGCCCTCCTCCAGGACCATGACCAGCATGTCCTCGGCGGTGGCGAAGGTGAGCTCCTTGACCTGCTTGCCCAGGGCGCCCTCGGGCTCCTGGCGCTCCTCGGCGTCGGCGGGGGCCTGGCTGGGAGCGGCGGTCCTGCGGAGCTTCAGGTTGCCGCCGGCGAACTCGGTGAGGTCGTGGCGCAGCGCCATGAGCCGGCGGAACTCGCCCCAGTGGGAGACCTGCTCGTCGATCCAGAGGGTGATGGGCCGGGACAGGTGCATGCGGGTGAGCTTCAGCCGGTGCACCGCGGGGATGATCTCGCCGTCCACTTCCATTGCCTCGATGGAGTCCAGGTCGCACTGGCCCATGTCCTGGGCCACCAGCGCGGCCATGAACCGGCCCAGGGCCTCGGCGGTGAGGAAACGGCCCTCGTCCAGCAGCCCCTCGTTGAGCATGGCGTCCACCAGCGGGCGGGCGTAGCCCCGGCGCTCCAGCTTGGCGTAGAGGTGCTTGACCTCGCCCCACTTCTTCATTTCCCGCACCAGGGTGGGGCCCTGGTGCTCGCCGCCCCCGGGCAGGGTGAGGGTCCAGCCGTCCAGGGCCTTGTTGAACAGGTACTCCTCCAGCGCCCGCTCGTCCTTGAGGTAGCGCTCCTGCTTGCCCTTCTTGACCTTGTACAGGGGCGGCTGGGCGATGAACAGGTGCCCGCGCAGCACCAGCTCCGGCATCTGCCGGTAGAAGAAGGTGAGCAGCAGGGTGCGGATGTGCGAGCCGTCCACGTCGGCGTCGGTCATGAGCACGATCTTGTGGTAGCGCAGGTTCTCCACCTTGAAGTCCTCGGCGCCGATGCCGGTGCCCAGGGCCTGGATCAGGATGCGCAGTTCGTTGTGGCCGAGGATCTTGTCGAACCGGGCCTTCTCCACGTTGAGCACCTTGCCCTTGAGCGGCAGGATGGCCTGGGTGCGCCGGTCCCGGCCCTGCTTGGCCGAGCCGCCGGCGGAATCGCCCTCCACCAGGAAGATCTCGGAAACGGCGGGATCCTTTTCCTGGCAGTCCGCCAGCTTGCCGGGCAGCCCCGCGCTGTCCAGGGTGCCCTTGCGCCGGGTGAGCTCCCTCGCCTTGCGCGCCGCCTCCCGGGCCCGGGCCGCCTCGATGGCCTTTTCCAGGACGGCCTTGGCCTCCCTGGGGTTCTCTTCGAAGAAGCTGGTGAGGCGGTCATAGACGATGGTCTGCACGATGCCCTTGACCTCGCTGGAGACCAGCTTGTCCTTGGTCTGGCTGCTGAACTTGGGGTCCGGAACCTTGGCCGAGATCACCGCGGTGAGTCCTTCCCGCACGTCCTCGCCCGACAAGGTGACCTTGGCCGACTTCAGCAGGTTGTTCTTCTCGGCGTAGGTGTTGATGACCCGGGTCATGGCCGCCCGGAACCCTTCCAGGTGGGCGCCGCCGTCCCGGTTGCGGATGTTGTTGGTGAAGCAGTAGAGCGTCTCCTGGTAGGTGTCATTCCACTGCAGGCTCACTTCCACCGTGATGTCGCTCTTGGTGTCCTCGATGTGGATGGGCGGCTTGTGCAGCGCGGTCTTGGTGCGGTTGAGGTGCTCCACGAAGGCGTCGATGCCGCCGGCGTTGAAGAAGTCGTGGTGCTCCCCGGTGCGCTCGTCGGTGATCTTGATGTGCACGCCCTTGTTCAGGTAGCTCAGCTCGCGCAGGCGCTGGCTGAGCACATCGAAGGAGAAGTCCAGCTTGAAGTGGAAGATCTGAACGTCTGGCTTGAACCGGACCCGGGTGCCCCGGCGGGTGGTGGGGCCCATGAGCGCCAGGGGGGCGTCGGCCTTGCCCCGGGTGAAGGTCATGGCGTGCTCCTTGCCGTCCCGCCAGATGGTCAGCCACAGGCGCTCGGACAGGGCGTTCACGCACGATACCCCGACGCCGTGCAGGCCTCCGGAGATCTTGTAGGAGTTGTCGTCGAACTTCCCGCCGGCGTGCAGCACGGTCATGATCACTTCCGCGGCGGAGCGGTTCTCCTCCTTGTGCAGGTCGGTGGGAATGCCGCGGCCGTTGTCCTCCACCGAGACGCTGCCGTCGTCGTGGATGAACACTTCCACCCGGGTGCAGTAGCCGGCCAGGGCCTCGTCCACGGAATTGTCCACCACCTCGTAGACCATCTGGTGGAGTCCGCTGCCGTCGTCGGTGTCGCCGATGTACATCCCCGGCCGCTTGCGCACCGCTTCCAGGTCGCGCAGCACAGTGATGTTATCGGCAGTGTAGGTGGATTCGTTTTCCTTGAACGGGGTGGGGCTCACTTCTGGGGTCATCAATACTCACTTTTTCAGGGCCAAGGGATCATGCGGCGGGGTTTCAGCTGGGGTTGGCGAATTTCACAGGCATGAGGATGTAGCGGAAACTCATGTCCTCGATGCTCGGGGACATGAAGATCCCTTGTCCCACATCATCCTTGAACTGATAGACCACCTCTTCCCCGGGCAGCCGTTCCAGGAGCTCGGTGAGGTAGTCGATGTTGAAGGCCAGTTCCAGCGGCTGCTCCTCCCCGGAAAAGGCGAGGGTGCCCTGGTTCACGCCCTCGTCCGGGTGCTGGAAGAACACCCGCAGATTGGGGAACTCGAAGAACAGCCGCACGTTCTTGTTGTAGTCGTCCTTCTTGAGCCCCACCACCCGGAGCGTCCGGAGGAAATCTTCCCGGTCGATGATGACCTTCCTGGGCAGTTCCGCGGGAAGGACCTTCTCGTAGGCCGGATAGTTGCCGGTCACCCGGCGGGTGGAGAACTTGAGCCCCGGCTGGTCCATGAACAGGCTGCGCTCGTCCCAGGAGAGGGTCAGCTGGCCGTCGTCGCCCAGGGAGGAAGGCAGCAGGTCCAGGGCGCGGCGCGGCACGATCAGCCGGGCGTCGGTTTCCAGCCCGGTCTCGCAGGGAACTTCCACCACCGCCAGGCGGAACCCGTCGGTGGAGACCACCCGGATGAAGTGCTTGCCCAGGTGCAGGAGGACTCCAGACAGGGCCGGCTTGGTGGCGTCCTTGCTGACGGAAATGGAACCGAGCTGGATGGCCTTGCGGAAGGCCTGGGCCGGGACGGTGACCTTGGGCAGTCCGGGCTCGGGCTTGGGCAGCTCCGGGAAGCCTTCCCCCGGCTGGATGTTGTGCTCCGAATTGAAGCCCTTGGCCCGGAGCCAGATGCGGTTGCCGGTGTCCGGCCACTCCAGGGTCAGCAGGCCGTCGGGGTAGACCCGGACGGTCTCGATGAATTTCTTGCCGGGAATGGCCACCACCCGGTTGCCCTGGCCTTCCACCGGAACCACCGCCTCGAAGGCCAGCTCCATGTCGGTGGCCTTGAGCGTCATTTCGTGGTCGTTCACCTCCGCCAGGATGTGCTGGAGGATGGGCAGGGTCACCCGGCGCTCCAGGGCATGTTTCAAGATCCCCAGGGTCTTATCAAGACGTTCTTTTGATACCTGTACTTGAAAGTTCATGAATCACCCTGATTATGCTGAGTGGGGAGCAATCCTGCGGATTTCGGTTCAAACCCTTATTGTAGCTTGAAACAATGGCTCTGGGCAGATGCGCTTCGGGAGCCGAGAACGGTGGATTGGCCGGTGCGGACCCAGGGCCGTGCAAGGGGTCGGGAAGGTTATCCACAGGTACTGTCCGCCGGTTCCGAGCGTTTTTGCTGGTTTCTGAACAAGTCCAATCATTCTATTGGATGCTATTCAGAAGGGAGTGGACAAGCTTGTGGAAATCCCCGTCCTTCTGCATGCGGTTCTTCACCGAGTTGATGGCGTTCATGACCGTGCTGTGGTGCATGTTGTTGAAGCTGTTGCCGATTTCCGTAAAGGAAGAAGCGGTGAGTTCGCGTGTGAGGTACATGGCCACCTGCCGCGGCAGCAGGATGGCCTGCTGCCGGGATTTCTTCTTCATCAGATCGCTGAAGGAGATGTTGTAGGTCTCCGCGGTCATCCGGCAGATCCGCTCCATGGAGATGGAAGCGCTCGCCTCGTTGCCGGTGAGGCCCTGGAAGGCCAGCTGGGCCACCTCCAGGCTGGGTGAGACCCCCAGGAAGCTGCTCTGGAACACCACCCGCGTGAGCAGGCCCTCCAGGTCGCGCACGCTGCCCTTGGCCTTGTGCGCGATGAAGGTGATCACTTCCTCCCCGACCTCGGGCAGATCCTGGAACACCTCGTCTTCCAGCTTCTTCCTCAGGATGGCCACCCGGGTCTCGAAATCCGGCGGCTGGATGTCGGCAGTGAGTCCCCACTTGCAACGGGTAATAAGTCTATCATGAAGGCCCTCCAGCTTCTGGGGGGGCTTGTCCGAGGTGATGACGATCTGCTTTCCGTACTGCAGCAGGTATTCCAGGATATAGAAGATCTCCTCCTGGGTCCGTTCCATCTTGCCTAGGGTCTGCACGTCGTCCAGGAGCAGGACGTCGTTCTGCTGGTACTTCTTGCGCATGGGCTCGGTGTTCTTGGCCCGGATCGCAATGGTCAACTCATTAAAAAAGTTATCCACTTTCAGGTAGGCCACCCGCAGGGCCGGGTTCTTGGCCAGCAGGCCCTTGCCGATGCCGATCATCAGGTGGGTCTTGCCCAGCCCCGAACCGCCGTAGACGAAGAGGGGGTTCATGTTCAACGCGGAATTGGGCTTGCCGTGGCTTTCCACCACGGCGTTGGCGGCGGCGAAGGCGAGCTGGCTGCTGGGCCCCACCACGAACCGGTCGAGGGTGTAGCGGTGGAAACCCTGGGGGAAGGGCGAATTCACGGGGGTCTCCGCCACCGCGGCCGCGGCCGCCTTGGGGCTCAGGGCGGCCTTGGTCTGCCGGGCGTCTCCGGCCACCATGAAGCCCAGCCTCAGGCTGGCCAGGTCGGACTGCACCAGCACATCGTGGAACTCTTCGGCCAGCTGCTGCTCGATCCAGATCCGGGCGGACGGGGACGGCACCTGGATGAGCAGGGTGGTCCCGTCGAAATTGAGGGCAGAACAGGGCTCGATCCAGTCGATGAACGTGCGCTCGGGGAGGCGCTGGGCCAGCCCCTTGCGCAGGGTTTCCCATAGGGATTGTGGGTCATGTGCCATGGCGAAGTCCCAGTCTATGGAATTGAAGGGGAGTCCGACCCGGGAAGGGCGTCAGACCAATCTTGGGGGAGGTGCCCCAGAACTCCACTTCGGATGCGGGAAATGTACTTTAGCATCGCCTTCCTCCCGCGAGGGCCGTTCTTTAGGGTTGAGTGTCGAATGACCTCCTGGTAGCCTCGAAGGTTCGCCCTTTCCTTCCAGACGGGGCCATGAGGTGTTCTATGAAGCGGACTTTCCAGCCCAACAACCGGCACCGTGCCAAGACCCACGGTTTCCTCACCCGCATGAAGACGAAGAACGGCCGCCTGGTCCTGAAACGTCGCCGTGCCAAGGGCCGCCACGTACTGGCCCTGTAGGCCCGCATGCGGGTAGCCGGGCGCTACCGGACCGTGCGACGCCAGGATCACGCTGTGCCCAGCGTTGCTCCCCGTCCCCTGCTGGGACGGGAGCAGCCTTTGGACATCAGGGTCTGGGGCCGGGCCGAAGGCCCAGAGCCTAGGTCCGAAGGCCCAGAGCCTAGGTCCGAAGGCCCAGAACCCAGGTCCGAAGGCCCAGGGCCGATGCTGCTGGTGAACGCGTCCCGGAAACAGGGACGGGCCGTCCAGCGCAACCGCTTCCGGCGCCGGGTGCGCATGGCCTTTCTCAAGATCCTGCGCGAACAACCGTGCGCGAACGAACTACGATATGTGGTGTGGGTCCGCCCTGCCCGGGGCGCCCCAAAGGGCTGTCCTTTCACATTCCATGAAATCGAAGGCCAGCTGCGTCTGGCCCTGAGCCGCTGGGAAACCCGATGAAAAACCGGAACATGCTGATCTTTGTGGTCCTGAGCATCCTTCTGCTCGGAGGCTACAACATGCTGATGACGCGCCTGAACCCGCCAAAGCCGGCGGTGGAGCAGGTGCAGGGTCCTGAACCGGCCCAGCCCGCCACCAGCGCCGCCTCGCCCGCGGCCGGCGCCGCGTCGGCCGCCCCTGGCGCGCCCGTGGCCCTGCCCGCGGTGGATCCGCGGGCCTGCGTCAGCCTCCGGAACGACACCCTGAACCTCACCTGGCGCAAGGGCGACGGCGCCCTGGTGCAGGTGGAGTGGAACGACGGCACCAAGTTCTTCCCCGAAGCCAAGCTGGGCAAGGATGGCGTCGAAATCTCCAAGGATTTCCCGGGCCTGGCCGGCGCAGTGGATGTCCGCTTCGACGGCGAGCCGGACGTGGCGGCCGGCCCCCAGGGGCGCACGGTGAGCTTCCACAGCGCCCAGGGCGACCGGCTCACCTACCAGGTCCCCGACCGGGGCTATGTGGTTTCCATGGAATGGGCCTCGCCCAGGGCCGCCAGCCTCAACCTGCTCCCCGAGCCCGGCAACCCCCTGGCCGTGGCGGGCCTGGGCCGGCTGTTCAGCATCGAGCCCAACAGCATCAAGGCGGTGACCTGGGCCTCCATGCTGAAGGACCCCTTCTTCAGCTTCCTGGGCTCCAAGCGCAAGGTCCTGCCGCCGGCCTCCCGCCGCCTGGGCATGGACGCCGGACTGGATCCCAAGAAGCCGGCCCAGACCACTCACTATTTCGCGGCCATCTGGGACGCCTCCCGGGAGCCCCAGCGGATCACGGAAGGCACGGCGGGCTACCTGCTGGCGCCTGAAGGCAGCGGCAAGGTTTCGGCCCGGCTGTACCTGGGGCCCAAGCAGACCGAGGCGCTGGCCCAGTTCCATACGCCGGGGAACCCCGAGGAAGGGACGATGTTCAAGCAGGTGGTCGACTTCGGCTTTTTCGGCCTGGTCGCCAAGCTGCTGTTCATGATCCTGAAGGGGATCCACGCTTTCGTTCCCAACTGGGGCTGGGCCATCATCCTGCTCACCGTGGTCATCCGCGGCGCCCTCTGGCCGCTGAACAACAAGACCACCGTGCAGATGATCCGCATGAAGGAACTGGAGCCGCACCAGAAGGCGCTCCAGGCCAAGTACGAGAAATTCGGCAACGACATGGCCAAGAAGGCGGAAATGCAGAAGGAGCTCATGGCCTTCTACAAGAAGAACGGGCACAACCCCATGGGCGGCTGCCTGCCCATGCTGCTGCAGATGCCAGTGTTCTTCGCCCTCTGGTCCATGCTCAACGCAGTGTTCGAGCTGCGCCACGCGCCTTTCCTGGGCTGGCTCACGGATCTCTCCGCCCAGGATCCCTTCTACATCCTGCCGGTGCTCATGGGCGTCTCCATGATCATTCAGCAGGCCATGACCCCGGCCGTGGGCGACCCCGCCCAGCGGAAGATGATGATGGTGCTGATGCCGGTGATGTTCTCCTTCTTCTTCGCCAAGACCCCGTCCGGGCTCTGCCTCTACTACCTGATGTTCAACATCATCGGCATCCTGCAGACCTGGCTGGTGATGAAGACCTACAAGCCCCAGCCCGTCGTCGCCTGAGGAGAACGCCATGCGCAAGTCTTCCCTTCCGCTGGAACAGGCGCCCGACCTGGTGACCCGCTGGTGCGGGAAGCTGGGGCTCAAGGTGACGGCGGCCTTCGGGCCGTCGGGGGACGAAGCCCTGTTCCCGAACCGGCTGGTGATCACCGGCCCCGACGCCTCCTGGCTGGCCGCCAACAAGGGGCAGGCCCTGGACGCCTTGCAGTTCCTGTTGCACGAAGCCCAGGGCGAGCGGGAGGAGGCCAGGCTGGCCTATCTGGACGTGGATTCGTTCCGCCTGTTCCGGATGAAGGAGATCATCGCCATGGCCGGTTTCGCCGCCGAAAAGGCCAAGGCTTTCGGCAGCTACACCTTCACCTCGCTGAGTCCGCGGGAACGCCGCTGGGTGCACATGGTCCTGAGCCGCCAGCCCGGCTTCGCCACCGAAAGCGAAGGCACCGGGACCTTCAAGGCCCTGAAGGTCAGCCGGGTCTGAACGGTCCGGCCATGAAAAAGACGCGCTCCGGAGAGCGCGTCTTTTCCATTCATGGGGCCGACTACTCGTCGGCGTTGCCGGCCACGGCCGCGATCTTGCCGCGGATCTCGGCGAGGGTGGCCTTGAGGACGTCGTCGAGCATGCTCTTGGGCGGGGTCTTGATCTTGTCCCGCTCCATGAGCAGCTGGACCATCTCACGGTTCTCCTTGATGTCGTGGTCGGCCTTCTGGAACACCTCGGCCGGGGTCATGGTGCGCTGGGCCACGCCGTCGGCGATGGCCTGGGCGGCCACGTCGGCGGCCTCCTGGGGGAACACCTCCACGTCGTCCATGGTCGGCATGATGTGGTCGATGTCCAGGCCGCGCTTCTGCTGCATCTTCGCCATGGAGTGGGCCGCGGCGATGGCCATGCGGTCGGTGACCCGGCTGGCGTCCACCAGCAGGCAGCCTTTGAGCAGCCCCGGGAAGCACATGGAGTTGTTCACCTGGTTGGCGAAGTCGCTGCGGCCGGTGGCGACGATGAGCGCGCCGGCCTCCTTGGCCTCGTAGGGATAGATCTCAGGCACCGGGTTGGCGCAGGCGAAGACGATGGCCTTGGGCGCCATGACCTGGATCCACTCCTTCTTGACCACGCCGGGGCCAGGGGTGGACAGGGAGCAGAGGATGTCCGCGCCCTGGCAGGCCTTCATGACGTCGTCGATGCGGTCGGGGTTGGTGGCCTGGCAGATCTCCCACTTGCGGTAGAACCGCGTGTCAGCCTTGACGTCGTCGCGGCCGGCGTGCAGGCCGCCCTTGGAGTCGAAGGCGATGACGTTCTTGGGGTCCAGGCCCTCGGTGAGCATCAGCCGGATGATGGTGGCGTTGGAGGCGCCGGCGCCGATGAAGACCGCCTTCACGCTCTTCCAGTCCTTGCCCGCCAGCTTGATGGCATTGATCATGCCGGCCAGGGTCACGCAGGCGGTGCCCTGGGCGTCGTCATGCCACACCGGGATGCCGCAGTCCTGGAGGCTGTCCAGCACCTTGAAGCAATTGGGCTGGGAGATGTCCTCCAGGTTCACCGCGCCGAAGGAAGGCGTCGCCATGCGCACGAAGTCGATGATCTTCTGGGGGTCGTGCTCGTGCTTGCCCATGGAGCGGAAGTCGAAGCCGGCCTTGTGCGCGCCCGGCTCCATGTGGGAGTTGATGCAGAGCGCTATGGCGTCCACGCCGCCCAGGTAGTACATCAGGAAGGCCTTGCCCTCCATGACGCCCAGGCCGCCGCTGGGGGTGCAGTCGCCGTCGCCCAGGACCCGGGTGGAATCCGAGACGATGGCCACCAGGTTGCTGCGGTTGGACAGGTTGTAGGACTCCAGGTTGTTGTCGCGGATGGCGGTGGAGACGGCGGAGACGCCGGGGGTGTAGTAGACCCCGAACCAGCCGAAGTCATAGATGCCGGCCTTGGGGATCATGGCCATCTTCCCGCCGTAGAACTGGTGCGCCTCAAGGGACAGGCGCTTCAGGAAGATGGTCTGGGCCTTAGCCACTTCCGCGGGGGTCAGGTCCTTGGGGAACAGTTCCTTGAGATTCTTGAGGTCTAGATAGGCTGGGAAGCTCATGGCTCCTCCGAAGAAGGATGGTTAAATCCGGGAAGCCCGGTAACCCGCGGCCAGACGAAAATCCGGTGGCGGGAGTCCAATGTGCGGGTAAGTTTTGAAGGATGGCGCTGGCTAGGCTCATGATTTTATCCAGGATCACCTGATTGCCCAATGTCAATTATTGTTCGAGTGAACCGGAGCCACCATGTCCGATCCCATCTGCGCCCCCGCCACCCCCCTGCTGCCTTCGGCGGTGGCGGTGGTGCGGGTGTCCGGGGCTGGCCTGGGTGTGCGGCTGCTGCCCCTGGTGGCCCTGCCGGCCCCAAGGCAGGCCGGGCTGCGCACCCTGGCCTGGGACGGATACCGGGAACGGGCCCTGGTGCTGTTCTTCCCGGGTCCGCGCAGCTACACCGGGGAGGACCTGGTGGAGTTCCAGCTGCACGGCAACCCGCTCCTGGTGAAGCGGTTCCTGGAGCAGCTGGGTCGGATGGGCATCCGCCTGGCCGAGCCTGGCGAGTTCACCCGGCGCGCCCTCCTGAACGGCAAGCAGAGCCTGCTGGAAGCGGAGGCCCTGCGGGACCTGGTGAACGCGGCCACGGACACCCAGGTGCGCCAGGCCCAGGCCCGGGCCGGGGCCCTGCCGGCCTGGGTGGCCCATGCCAGGTCGGCCCTGGCCCCCTGGCTGGCCCGGGCCGAGGCCAGCGTGGACTATGGGGAAGATGAAGGTATTTCATTGGATCTGCATGCCTTGCACCGAGAGCTGGGGCCGCTGAAGGATCTGTTCCACGTGGAACAGGGGCGGGCGTCTGCGGCCGGCTGGCTGCTGGATGGCATCCGCATCGCCCTGGTGGGCCGGCCCAACGCCGGCAAGAGCACCCTGTTCAATGCCCTGGCCGGGGCGGACCGGGCCATCGTCACGGACCTGCCCGGCACCACCCGGGACGTGCTGGAAGTGCGGGCCCAGTGGGCGGGCCTGCCGCTGTTCCTGTTCGACACCGCGGGTCTGCGCCACAGCGAGGATCCGGTGGAGCGGCTGGGGGTGGCCCGGGTGCGGGGGGTGCTGGAGCAGGCGGACCTCATCCTGCACCTGGTCCCCCTGCCCGATCCGGCCCCGGACTCCGGCGTGCTGGACCGGCTGGCGCCCTTCGCGGCGAAGGTGCTCACCGTGCGCAACCAGGCGGACCTGGGCCCCCCGCCCGGATCCGCCCCCGCGGCCGGCCCTCGCGTTTCCGCCCTGACGGGGGACCTGGAGCCCCTGGCCGAGGCCCTGCGCGAGCGGTTCCTGGGGGGCCTTGCCCCGGACGCCTGCCTGGGCGCCCTGGCCACCCGCCGCCAGCGGGAGCTGCTGGATGAGCTGGTGGCGCAGATGGACCTGCTGTACCTCCTGGAGCCCGGGATGCCGCCGGAACTGGCCGCGTCGGCCCTGCAGGGGGCCTGGGGCCTGCTGGCCCGGCTCACAGGGGAGGACCGGGCGGAGAGCTCCCTGGATCAGGTGTTCTCGGGATTCTGTCTGGGCAAATGAATGGTGCGGACGGTAAAGGCCGGTTTCCGGGATAATCACACCTGGGAGCGTTCATGGAATCGGGCTACGAAGCGGTCATCGGTCTTGAGGTCCATGTGCAGCTCCGCACCCGGTCCAAGATGTTCTGCGCCTGCCGCAACGAATACGGCGGCACCCCCAACGGGCGCACCTGCCCGGTCTGCCTGGGCCTGCCCGGAGCGCTGCCGGTGCTCAACGCCGAGGCGGTACGCATGGCCATCGCCCTGGGCCTGGCGGTGGGCGGCGAGATCCGCGAGCGCAGCACCTTCTACCGCAAGCAATACTTCTACCCGGACCTGCCCAAGGGCTACCAGATCACCCAGGGGCCGGTGGCCGTGGTGGAGCGGGGGCGCCTGTGCATCCCCGGAGACCCCCTGGTCCGGGGCGGAGACGGGGTGGTTCAGGTGGGGATCGAGCGGGCCCACCTGGAGGAGGATGCCGGCAAGTCCAACCACGACATGGGCAGGGGCAGCTCCTATGTGGACCTGAACCGGGCCGGGGTGCCGCTGCTGGAGATCGTCGGCGCGCCCGATCTGCGCAGCGGGCAGGAGGCCTACGACTACCTCAAGGCGGTGCACCGGCTGGTGACCTTTCTGGGCATCTGCGACGGCAACCTGGAGGAAGGATCCCTGCGCTGCGACGCCAATGTGAGCGTTCGCCGCCGCGGGGCGCCCCTGGGCACCCGGGTCGAGGTGAAGAACATCAACTCCTTCCGCTTCGTGCGCATGGCCCTGGACTACGAGATCCAGCGCCAGACCGCCCTGGTGGCCAAGGGCGAGGCCTTCGGCCAGGAGACCCGGGGCTGGGATGCGGACAAGGGCGAGACCCGGAGCCAGCGGAGCAAGGAAGTGGCCATGGACTACCGCTACTTCCCGGAACCCGATCTGCCGGCCCTGGTCATCGCCCGGGCGGAGATCGACGCGGTGCGCGCCGGTCTGCCGGAACTGCCCGAGGCCAGGTTCGAGCGTTTCCTGGCCCAGTACGGGGTTTCCCCCTACGAGGCCGGGCTGCTGCTCCAGAGTCCCGCCTTCGCCGACTGCTTCGAGGCCGCGGCCGGGGGCGGGCTGGGCAAGCAGGCCGCCAACTGGATGCTGGGGGAAGTGAGCCGGACCCTCAACGAGCGCGGCCAGAGCATCGAGGCCCTGGGCCTGCGGCCGGCCCATCTGGCCGAACTCATCCGGATGGTGGAAGCCGGCGCGGTCAACCTCAACACGGCCAAGGAAGTGGTCTTCCCGCTGCTGCTGGCGGGGGAGGGCACCCCGGCGGCCATCGTCCAGGGGCGGGGCCTGGGCCAGGTTTCGGACCGGGCGCCGATCGAGGCCATGGTGCTGGAAGTCCTGGCGGCCAACCCCGGGCAGCTGGCCCAGTACCGCGGAGGCAAGGCCAGCCTCAAGGGTTTTTTCGTAGGGCAGGTCATGAAGGCCGGAAAGGGCAAGATGAATCCGACGCTGGTGAACGAAGTGCTTGAGCAGATACTGGCCTCAGAGGAGGCGAAATGACCGGGAATCCTGACGACGGACCGGAAACCCCCGCCCCGCCGCCGGTGGACAAGGACGCCTGGAAGCTGGTGTATTTCGGCCAGCTTTCCCGGGATCTGGTGCCGTACCACCCGGACCCCCCCGAAGCGCCCGAGGACGAGCTCACCCAGGCCGCGCTGTCCGATCCCGCCGGCGCCACCCGGGGCGAGACCGACGCCGGGGGCGGCCCCACCTTCTGGCGGGTCCTGGCGGTGCTGGCGCTGGCGATCGTGTCCCTGGCCCTGGTTTTCTGGCGCACGCGCTGACTAGGGCGGGGCCGGGAATGGTATTCTGCAACCAGCGCGGTGCGCATGATCCATGCGTGCGCGGGGAGCCATGATGAACACTCGCGACTGGGGCCAGAGCACCACCGCCATCCATGCCGGCAGGCAGCACAACGACACCCGGGCGGTGACCACGCCGATCTTCCAGACCTCGGTGTTCGAACTGAGGGAGAACGCCGAGGGCGCTGAATTCTCGGCGGCCACGGAGCCCCCGCAGTTCTACACCCGGTGGGGCAACCCCAATTTCAGCGAAGTGGAGGCGGTGGTGGCCGCCCTGGAAAAGGCGGAGCGGGCCCTGGTGACCAGTTCCGGCATGAGCGCCTTCGCCACTGTGTTCGAGACCTTCCTCAAGCCCGGCGATCACGTGGTGGCCCCGGCGGCCCTGTACCTCGGCACCGAGCAGCTCCTGCGGCGCTGGGAGTCCCGCAGGGGGCTCAGGATCACCTGGATCGACAACACCCTGGATCTGCAGGAGTGGGAGCGCGCGCTCCGGCCGGAGACGGCCATGATCTTCCTGGAGACCCCTTCCAACCCCACCCTGGCCATCACCGACCTGGCGGGGATCGCGGCGCTGGCCCGGGCCCGGGGCATCCGCACGGTGGCCGACAACACCTTCGCCACGCCGGTGTTCACCCGTCCGCTGGAGCTGGGCATCGACCTCAGCGTGGCCAGCGCCACCAAGTACCTGGGCGGGCACTCGGATCTGGTGGCCGGGGTCATCGCCGGCACAGATGCGGATGTCGTGGCCTGCTGGACCGTGGCCAAGCTCACCGGGCCGACCCTGGACCCCATGGCCGCCTGGCTGCTGCACCGGGGCCTGAAGACCCTGCACCTGCGGGTGATGCGGGCCGCGGACAACGCCCAGTCCCTGGCCGCGTGGCTGTGCTGGCAGCCCCAGGTGTCGCGGGTGGATTATCCCGGGATCGAGGATCACCCCGGCTACCGGGTGGCCGCGCGGCAGATGGTGGGCGGGTTCGGGGCCATGATGAGCTTCGAACTGAAGGATGGCCTCGCCGCCGGGCAGAGGTTCTGCGAGTCGCTGCAGATCATCACCCGGGGGGTGAGCCTGGGCGGGGTGGAAAGCCTCATCCAGCACCCGGCCAGCATGAGCCACCTGCGCACCCCCCCGGACGTGAAGGCGAAGCTGGGCATTTCCGACGGCCTGCTGCGCTTTTCCGTGGGCATCGAAGACTCCGCCGATCTCAAGGCCGATCTGGAGTGCGGCTTCCAGGCCGCCGCCCAGAGGGGCTGAGCCATGCGCCTGCGGATCAACGGCAAGGAGCAGGAGACCCCGGCGCTGGCGACCCTGGCCGATCTGGCCCAGTGGCTGGAGTTGCCGGCCTTCGGCAGCGCGGTGGAGTTGAACGGCCAGGTGGTGCGCAAGGCCGACTACCCGGCCAGCGGCCTCCGGGACGGGGACCAGCTGGAGGTGGTGCGGCTGGTGGGCGGCGGTTGATCCGAGGCAGGCTCTGAATCAGCGCCGCGCCAGCACGTCCCAGCGGCCGTCCTTGAAGCTCACCTGGGCCCTCAGGTGCGGGAGGCTGGAGACGTCCAGGTCCACCGGCTTGCCCAGGGCCGGGGTCTCGGAGGTGAAGCGGTGGAACTCGTCCACCAGGCCCAGCTCCAGCAGGCCCCGGGCCAGCTGGCCGCCGCCCTCGAACAGCACCCGGCCGACCCCCCGGGCGGCCAACTCGTGCAGGAGGTGGCGCAGGCTGCAGCCATTGGCGCTGGGAGGCAGGCGCAGATCCTCCACCTCGCGCAGGGGCGGAAGGTCCTCCACCACCGCCCGCAGCACCGGCTGGCCGGCGGCCGGCCGCCAGACCTTGCGGTCCCCGGGCAGCCGCCCGTGGCTGTCCAGCACCACCCGCAGGGCCTGGCGGTGGGGGGCGGTGGGGGCGTGCCAGCGGTCGGTGAGCAGGGGGTCGTCCACCTGGACCGTCCAGCGGCCCACAACGATGGCCTCGCTGGCCCGGCGCAGGGCGTGGGCCAGCTGCTGGATCTCCGGGGTGGTGACCTGGGTGCTCTGGCCCTCGGGCCCGGTGGAGCCGTCGGCGCCCAGGGCCAGCTTGAGCATGACCCAGGGCAGGCCGGTCTGGATGAGCTTGAAGAAAGGGGCGTGGAATTGGGCGCAGGCCCGGCCCAGGACCCCTTCCTGGATGTCGATGCCGTGGGCGCCGAGGATGGCCATGCCGCCCCCGTCCACCCTGGGGTTGGGATCGCGCACCCCCACCACCACCCGCTGGATGCCGGCGCGGATGAGGGCCGCGGTGCAGGGCGGGGTCCGGCCCTGGTAGCAGCAGGGCTCCAGGGTCACGTAGGCGGCGGCGCCCCGGACGTCCTCGTCCCGGCTTTCGGCGTCGCGCAGCGCCATGATCTCCCCGTGGGGATCCCCGGCCCGGGTGTGGACGCCCCGGCCCAGGACCCGCCCGTCCCGCACCAGCACGCAGCCCACCGGCGGGTTCGGGCTGGACAGGCCCACCCCCAGCATGCCCTCCCGCAGGGCCATGGCCATGAAGCTATCATCTCCGGTCAGGGACACCGGATCCGGGAACGGGCCGCCGCAGGCCAGTTCCCAGGCCAGATCCGGGGTGAGCAGGCGGTCAGACATCGAGCAGGCCGTCCACGAAGGTTTCGGCGTCGAAGGGGATCAGGTCGTCCAGCTGCTCGCCGACCCCCACGAAGGCGATGGGCAGCTTCAGCCGCTCCAGGATGGCCACCACCACGCCGCCCTTGGCGGTGCCGTCCAGCTTGGTGAGGATCAGATCGGTGACCCCGGCGGTCTGCTTGAAGGCCTCGGCCTGGACCAGGCCATTCTGGCCGGTGGTGGCGTCCAGCACCAGGAGCACCCGCTGGGGTGCCTCCGGAATCACTTTCTGCAGGCTGCGCCGGATCTTGTCCAGCTCGCGCATGAGGTGGTCCTTGGTGTGCAGGCGGCCGGCGGTGTCCACCAGCACCCAGGGGATGCGCCGGGCCAGGGCGCTCGCCGCCCCGTCGTAGGCGATGGCCGCCGGGTCGCCACCCATCTGGTTGCGGATCACCTGGACCCCGGCCCGCTGGCCCCACAGCTCGAGCTGGTCGATGGCGGCGGCCCGGAAGGTGTCGCCGGCCACCACCAGGACTTCCTCGTTCCTGGCCTTCAGGTGCGCGGCCAGCTTGCCCAGGGTGGTGGTCTTGCCGACCCCGTTCACCCCCACCAGCAGCATCACCTGGGTGCCATCGGCCACGAAGGGCCGGGGCGGCACCTGGCGCAGGGTCTTCAGCAGCTCGTCCTTGAGCACGGCCTTGGGATCGATCTCCCCGGACTTTTTCATCTCGAAGCGCAGCCGCTCCATGAGCCGGGTCACGGCGTGCACGCCCAGGTCCGCCTGCAACAGGAGATCCTCCAGCTCCTCCAGCTGCCCCTCGTCCAGGCGGCGCAGCCCCAGCAGCCGGCCCATGGGCGCCAGCACCAGTTCCTGGGTGCGCTGGAGACCCTGCTTGAACTTGGTGAAGAGGTTTCCGAACAGGCTCAATGGGACGCCTTGGCTGGGACGGCCTTGATCTTCTTGCGCTTTTCCGGCCGCACCCAGCCCTCCAGGGCGATCTCGAACACCTCCTCCACCTGCTTCACCGGGTGGAAGTGCAGCTTCCGGCGCACCTCGGGCGCGATCTCCTCCAGGTCCTTCTGGTTGGCGAAGGGGATGATGATGTTCTTCACCCCGACGCGGAGCGCGGCCAGCGCCTTCTCCTTGAGCCCGCCGATGGCCAGGGCCTCCCCGCGCAGATCGATCTCGCCGGTCATGGCGAAGGTGTTCTTCACCGGGACGCTTTTGAGCACGGAAAGCAGCACGGTGGCAATGGCCACGCCCGCGCTGGGGCCGTCCTTGGGGATGGCGCCCTCGGGGAAGTGGATGTGCAGGTCGAATTTCTGGAAGGTTTCCGGCTCGATCTCGAAGGCGTCGCCCCGGGAGCGGATGTAGCTGAGGGCGGCCTGGGCGCTTTCCTTCATCACATCGCCCAGCTGGCCGGTGAGGGTGAGCGCGCCCTTGCCGGGCATCTTGAGGGCTTCCACGAACAGCACCTCGCCGCCGGTGGAGGTCCAGGCCAGGCCGGTCACCACCCCCACCCGGGGCGCCTTCAGGCGCTCATCCTGGAGCAGCTTCACCGGGCCGAGCAGTTCATGGAGGTTCTTGTCCGTGAGGGATAACTTGCCCTTCAGCTCCCCTTCGGCCACCTTCCGGGCCACCTTGCGGCAGACCGTGCCGATCTCCCGTTCCAGCTGGCGCAGGCCGGCCTCCCGGGTGTAGCCGGTGATGATGGCCTGGAGGCCCTTGGGGCTGAACTCCACCTGCTCCGCGGTGACGCCGTTCTTGGTCAGCTGGCGGGGGATGAGGTGGCGCTCGGCGATGCCGATCTTCTCCTCCAGGGTGTAGCTGGAGAGATGGATGATCTCCATGCGGTCCCGGAACGCCGGCTGGATGGGGTCCAGCTCGTTGGCGTTGGTGAGGAACAGCACCTGGCTGAGGTCGATGGGCACGTTCATGTAGTGGTCGCGGAAGGTGTGGTTCTGCTCGGGATCCAGCACCTCCAGGAGGGCCGCGGAGGGATCGCCGCGCATGTCCCGGCCGATCTTGTCCACCTCGTCCAGCATGATCACCGGGTTGATGGAGCCGATCTGGTGGATGGCCTGGATGATCCGGCCCGGCATGGCGCCCACGTAGGTCCTGCGGTGGCCCCGGATCTCGCTTTCGTCATGGACGCCGCCCAGGGAGATGCGGGCGAACTTGCGCCCCAGGGCCCGGGCCACGCTGCGTCCCAGGCTGGTCTTGCCGGTGCCCGGCGGCCCCACGAAGCAGAGGATGGTGCCCTTGTGCTCCGGGTTCAGCTTGCGCACCGCCAGGTATTCCACCAGCCGGTCCTTGATCTTCTCCAGGCCGTAGTGGTCCTCGTCCAGGATCCGCTTGGCCTCCTTGAGGTCCAGGTTGTCCTCGGTGATGGTGCCCCAGGGCATCTCGGTCATCCACTCCAGGTAGGTGCGGGTCACCGCGGTCTCGCTGGAGTCGGGGTGCATCCGCTCCAGTTTCTTGAGGTTGCGTTCGATCTCGGTGAGCGGCTCCTGGGGCACCTTCAGCTTGGCGATCTTGTCCCGGAAGGCCTGGATCTCCTCGGCCAGTTCGCTGCCCTCCCCCAGCTCCTGCTGGATGGCCTTGAGCTGCTGGCGCAGGTAGTACTCCCGCTGGCTCTTGTCCATCTCGCCGCGGGCTTCCATGGTGATCTTCTGCTGCACTTCCAGCAGGTCGATCTCCCGCATCAGCAGTTCGTTGACCCGCTTGAGGCGCTGGATCGGATTGGCGATCTCCAGGACCTCCTGCATCTGCGGCGGCTTGATGTCCAGGTTGGAGGCCACCATGTCCGCCAGCCGCCCGGGGCTGTCCAGGTTGGCGGCGATCACCAGGACCTCCTGGGGCAGGTTCTTGCCCAGGGCCACGGCCTTCTCCAGGGTCTGCTTCACCGAGCGCAGCAGGGCGTCCAGTTCGATGTCATGCTCGCCGATCTCGGATTCGGAGATGATTTCCACCTTGGCCTTGAACAGCGAGTCGGTCTCGGTGAAGTACTCCACCCGCACCCGCTGCAGGCCCTGGACCAGGGCCCGCACCCGGCCATCGGGGAGCTTGAGCACCCGCATGATCAGGGCGGCGGTGCCCACGGTATACATGTCTTCGGGCCCGGGATCTTCCATTTCCATCTGCTTCTGCGACAGGAGCAGGATCATGCGGCTTTCCACCAGGGCGGCGTCCACCGCGCGCAGGGATTTCTCCCGGCTCACGGACAGGGGCAGGATCACGTACGGGTAGACCACAACGTCCCGCAAGGGCAGGACGGGAAGGACATCGGGGATTTTCGGCGATTCTTCGATCAGCTGCGGGGGGACGATTTCTTCTGCCACTGGATACCTCTGGGTAACAGTCTAGCGGGATGTGCGTCAACGGGATTTGCGGCGCTTGGGCGGACCCGGCTGCTCCGGGGTCACGCCCGGGAACAGGGGGGTGGACTTGAAGGGCTGGGGCACGGAAAGAAGCGGGTCCTGGCGGAACTGGGGCGGCGGCGGGGCCGGGGGCTCCACCGCCGGGCCCGGAGGCCGGGTCAGCCGGGAGACCGGCGCGGCGGGGGCGGGCATGAGCCCCTCCAGGGCCTTCACGAAATCAGGAAGATCCTTGAAATCCCGGTAGACGCTGGCGAACCGGACGTAGGCCACGGAATCGATCCGCTTCAGCGCATCCATCACCAGTTCCCCCAGGTTGCGGCTGGGCACCTCCCGGTCGGGCAGTTCCATGAGCCTGGCCTGGATGTCCCCCACGGCCTCCTCCAGGGCGCCCAGGGATACCGGCCGTTTCTGGCAGGCGGACATGATGCCCCGGAGCAGCTTCTGCCGGTCGAAGGGTTCCCGGCGGCCGTCCTTCTTGACGATAAGGATGGGCACTTCCTCCAGCCGTTCATAGCTGGTGAAGCGCCGGCCGCACTTGAGGCACTCCCGCCGGCGGCGGATGGTATCGCCCTCCCGTGATTCACGGGAATCCACAACCTTGTCCTCGATGTGGCCACAGAATGGGCAGCGCATGGGTCAAGGTTAGCAGCCGTTGCGGAATAACCTGTGTTCAGGTTGATTCTAGACGACGGCCTAGCCCGATCCCGCCCAGGATGTTCTACGTGGAACGCCCGTCGCCCGCCCCGGCCGCTGAACGTTTTTCGCGAATTCCGTTCAAACGAGAATTTTGCAGAACAAATTCGCAACGATTGATTTCAAAGTAATAATCCTGAAATCCGGGGCAGGGTGCGGTCGATCACGTCCTGCTGTTTCCAGGGGGAAAGGCGGAATGGTGTCCGGGGCGACGTGGTACCCTTTTGATCGTGAACGATTGATCGTCACCTTTACATTAAGAGGTTGCCCTATGCGCTACTTGCCCTCGGCTCCTTCGGAGGATCGTGCCCTTCTTGATGCCATCGGGGTGGGCCGGGCCGAAGATCTCCTGCAGGGGATCCCGGCTCCGTTGCGGCTGGATCGGGAACTGGACCTTCCCGGGCAGCAGTCGGAGCAGGAAGTGCTCCAGCAGATGGCGGCCCTGGCCGCCATGAACACGCAATTCCATTCCCGCTTCCTGGGGGCGGGCGCCTATGACCATTTCGTGCCGGCGGCGGTGGACCAGATGATCAGCCGGCAGGAGTGGTTCACGGCCTACACCCCCTACCAGCCGGAAATCAGCCAGGGCACCCTGCAGCACATCTTCGAGTACCAGACCCTCACCTGCGACCTCACCGGCCTGGAGGTGGCCAACGCCAGCTTGTACGACGGCGCCAGCGCCTGCGTGGAGACCGCGCTCATGGCCGTGCGCCTGCAGAAGAAGCGCAAGACCATCCTCATTTCGGCCGGCCTGCACCCCCACTACCAGGAGGCGCTCTGCACCAACATCACGCCCCACGAGGGCCTGCAGCTGGTGCTGGTGCAGCTCAAGGACGGCGTCACCGACATGGACGACCTGGCCGCCAAGCTCAACGGCGACGTGGCGGCGGTCATGGTGGGCTATCCCAACTTCCTGGGCTGCGTGGAGGACCTCAAGGCCATCAGCGACGCGGCCCACGCCGCCGGCGCCCTGGCGGTGTCGGTCACCCAGGAGGCGCTGGCCTTCGGCTGGCTGGAAGCGCCCGGCAAGCTGGGGGCCGACATGGCCACCGGCGAGGCCATGTCGTTCGGCAACAAGCTGAACTTCGGCGGTCCCTACCTGGGCTTCCTGGCGGTCAAGGACAGCCAGAAGCGGGAAATCCCGGGCCGGGTGGTGGGTCAGACCCGCGATCTGGACGGCCAGGTGGGCTACGTGCTCACCCTCACCGCCCGGGAGCAGCACATCCGCAGGGACAAGGCCACCAGCAACATCTGCTCCAACCAGGGGCTGGTGGCGCTCCGGGCCAACATCTTCCTGCAGCTGGCCGGCCCCGAGGGGCTCAAGGGCCTGGCCCTGCAGAACGTGGCCAAGGCCCAGTACCTCCAGGCCCGCCTGCTGGAACTGCCGGACTTCTCCGCCAAGTTCAGCGCGCCGTTCTTCAACGAGTTCGTCACTTGCTACAAGGGCGACATGAAGACGCTCCAGGCGGAATGCGCCAAGGCCGGCATCCTTCCGGGCCTGGACCTCACGCCCTATGCCGCCGATCTCAAGAACTGCATCCTCTGGTGTGCCACGGAACTGAACAGTCGCGCTCAGATCGAGCAGCTGGTGGAAGTTCTGGCCCGCGTTCCCAGCCTGGTTGGATTAGCGGGCGTTGCAAAATAACTTGTGCAGTTCAAGTTGTTTTGCTACGGCCGCTTAGACCGGGCCACCAACGCGCTATTTAATTCATTCGCCACGAAACGGCTAAGGACATACGAAAAATGACCACCAGAACCCGCGAACCCCTCATCTTCGAACGCTCCGTGGCCGGCAAGGTCGGCATGGACCTGCCCAGGCTCGACGTCCCCGCGGCCCGGGACACCCGCCCCGCCCATCTCAAGCGCGGCGAATTCAAAGCCCTGCCCTCGGTCACCGAGGTGGACGTCATCCGCCACTTCACCCGCCTGTCCCATTGGAACTACGGGGTGGACGACGGCTTCTACCCGCTGGGCTCCTGTACCATGAAGCACAACCCCAGGATCAACGAGAAGGTGGCCGCCCTGCCGGGCTTCGCCGACACCCATCCGCTGGCGCCCGCCGCCCACGTCCAGGGCAACCTGGCCGTGCTCTACACCCTCCAGGAATGGTTGAAGGAGATCACCGGCCTGCCGGCCGTCACCCTGCAGCCCTGCGCCGGCGCCGCCGGCGAGCTCACCGGGGTCATGCTGATCCGCTCCTACCATGTGTCCAAGGGCGCCAAGCGCCGGGTCATCCTGCTGCCCGACAGCGCCCACGGCACCAACCCGGCCACCGCCGCCATGGCGGGCTACGAGGTGGTCGTGGTCGCTTCCCAGGCGGACGGCACCGTCAGCTTCGAGGACGTCACCGGTGCCGACGGCAAGGTGCAGAAGGGCCTCGACACCCTGCTCGCCGAACTGGGCCAGGAGGTGGCCGGCCTCATGCTCACCAATCCCAACACCCTGGGAATCTTCGAATACCGGATCCAGGACATCAGCGAGGCCCTGCACAAGGTGGGGGCCCTGCTGTACATGGACGGGGCCAACATGAACGCCCTGGTCGGCGTGGCCCGTCCCGGCGACTTCGGGGTGGACGTCATGCACCTGAACCTGCACAAGACCTTCTCCACCCCCCACGGCGGCGGCGGTCCGGGCTCCGGCCCGGTGGCCTGCACCATGGAGCTGGAGCCGTTCCTGCCCCGACCCGTCGTGGTGCGGGATACCGCCAAGGTGGGCGAGGGCGGAGTGGCCCAGCACAGCTACCGGCTGGACTGGGACCGGCCGCTGAGCATAGGCAAGGTCCATGCCTTTTTCGGCAACTTCGGCATCGTGGTCCGGGCCATGACTTACTGCTTCAGCCACGGCGGGGACGGCCTCAAGGCCGCCACCCTGCGCGCCATCGTCAACGCCAACTACATCCGGAAGGAACTGGCCGGCGTCTACCATATGGAATACCAGACCCCGACCCTGCACGAAGTCGTCCTGGACGACAGCGAGCTGGCCAACGACGTGCACACCCTGGACGTGGCCAAGGGCCTCATCGACCGCGGCTTCCACCCGCCCACCATCTACTTCCCGGCCATCGTCCACGGCGCCCTGATGATCGAGCCCACCGAGAGCGAGAGCAAGGAGGAGATGGACGAGTTCATCGCGGCCATGAAGGACATCGCCCTGCAGGCCGCGGAGAACCCCGAATCCCTGCACCAGGCCCCCGTCCTTGTGGGCATGCGCCGGCTGGACGAGACCATGGCGGCCCGGAAACCCGTGCTCCGCTGGACCTAGCTGGCACATCCCGTTACCCTCAACAGGGTGTCCAGGAGCGTTCATGCCGGGTTGGAAGATGAAGGGATTTGCCGCCTATGGCCTGATTTTGGGCCTGGCGGTGCTGAACGCGGGGTTGCAACTGGCTTGCCACAAGTCCAACAAGCCGGACGATTTCACCGATCCGCCCAGCCTGTCCTACGCGTCAGTCCTCATCCTGCCCACCGCCGGCCAGCCGTTCACCAGCGTCGCGCCTGAGGTTTCGGCCTACTACGTGGACAACGGCGTGGGCAGCACCGAGACCGAAGGGTTCACCTTCTCGGTGACGCCCCCGCTGCCCTCCGGCCTCGCGCTGAATCCCGGGACCGGGATCATCGCCGGGACGCCGGGGGGGGTGAGCGCCCAGGCCCCCTACACCATCTACGCGAACAATGTCCGCCATGACGGGGGCGGCAGCACGCCCTTCAACGTGACCCTCGGGGTGCAGGCCGCGTCGCCCGTGACGCTGGACTACCAGGGCACCGGAGCCGTCTCCACCGCGGTGGGGGCGTCCATGTCCCTGGCGCTGCCGGCGGCCGCGGTGACCGGCGGCACGGCCACGGGGTTCGGGGTGAGTCCGGCCCTGCCCGCTGGGCTGATTCTGAGCCCCTCCACCGGCCTGGTTTCCGGCAGCCCCACCGCGCCCTCCTCCGCCACCCCGTACACGCTCACCGTCACCACCCCCGTGGGCTGCGCCAACGCCACCTTCTGGCTGGTGGTGAGCGCCACCCAGCCTGTCGCGCCCGCGGGCCTGGCCTATGCCGGCAGCCCGTTCGCCGCCACCCAGGGCGTGCTCTTCACCGGTCCCGCGCCGACCTTCGGCAACGCCACCACCGCCCTGGTCTACACGGTCTCGCCCGAGTTGCCCACAGGGCTGGCCCTGGATCCCAACCTCGGCGTGATCTCCGGAACCCCCGCCGCATCCTCCACCCAGAACTCCTATACCGTCACCGCGAGCAATGCCGGCGGCATCAGCAGCGTCGACGTGCTGCTGGCGGTGAACCCGTAGGTGGATCCAGAAACTAGACCGATTCCCTGAACGTCACCTTGTTGATCTCGGCGAAGGTGGTGACCCCCTGCCGGACCTTCTCCACGGCGCTCTCCCGCAGGGTCTGCATGCCGGAGGCCCGGGCGGCGGCCTTGATCTCCCGAACCGAGGCCCGGCGGGTGATGAGCTCGCGGATATCGTCGTTCATGCCCATGAACTCGATGATCGCCTGGCGGCCGCGGAAGCCGGTGCCGTTGCATTCCACGCAACCCATCCGGTCGAACAGGGTGGCGGTTCGGGCCCAGGTCTGGTCCAGGCCGTTCTCCAGCAGTTCGGCCTCGCTGGGCGGGGGCAGGGGCCGCTTGCACTTGACGCACAAGGTGCGGACCAGGCGCTGGGCCAGGATGCAGTTGAGGGCCGACACGAAGTTGTAGACCTCCACCCCCATGTGCTGGAACCGGCTGAGCACGTCCAGGGTGTGGTTGGCGTGCACGGTGGTGAACACCAGGTGGCCGGTGAGGGCGGACTGGATGGCGATCTGGGCGGTTTCCGAGTCGCGGATCTCGCCCACCAGGATCTTGTCCGGGTCGTGGCGCAGGATGGAGCGCAGGCCCACGGCGAAGGTGAGGCCCTTCTTTTCGTTCACCGGGATCTGGGTGACCCCCTCCAGCTGGTACTCCACCGGGTCCTCGATGGTGATGAGCTTGTCCTCGGGGCTGCGGATCTCGCTGAGCACGGCATACAGGGTGGTGGTCTTGCCGCTGCCGGTGGGTCCGGTGACCAGGAACATGCCGTAGGGCTCCCGGGCGAACCGGCGCAGCTTGGTCAGCTCGTTGGGGGAAAACCCCAGGATCTCCAGGTTCAGGCTCTTGAACTCCTCGCTGAGGTTCTCCTTGTCCAGGATGCGGATGACCGAGTCTTCGCCGTGGATGGTGGGCATGATGCTCACCCGGAAATCGATGGCCCGGCCCCGCACCTTGAGCTTGAACCGGCCGTCCTGGGGCTTGCGCTTCTCGGCGATGTCCAGCTCGGACATGACCTTGATGCGGCTGATGATGGGCGAGGCGAAGCGCTTGTCGATGGGGTCCGCCGCCGGGTAGAGGCTGCCGTCGATGCGGTACTTGATCTGGAAGCCGTTGCTGGTGGTCTCCATGTGGATGTCCGAGGCCCGCCGCTGCAGCGCGTTGAAGATGGCCGTGTCCACCAGCCGGATGATGGGCGCCTCCTCCTTGTCGGTGAGGTTCTCCAGGTCCAGCTCCTCCTCCACGTCCTCCTCCCGGAGCACCTGGACCCGCAGCGCCTCCCCGGCCTCGTCCATGACCTTCTGGCCGCTTTCGGATTTCTTCAGCACCACCAGGATCTGGGCCATGGGCGCGGCGGCGAAGCGCAGGGGCCGCTTCAGGTGCATGCGCAGCAGATCCTGGACCACCACGTCCAGGGGGTCGGCCATGGCCAGCCAGAGGTAGCCGTCCCGTTCGTGGACGGGCACAAATCGGTGTTTCAACATCAAATCCAGGGAAACCGCCTGGAACAGGGCAAAATCCACCGGCTCGCGGGTTAAATCCAAGGTCGGGTAAAGGGGCGACTGGCGCGGATCGGCTTTCGGAAGTTCGTCCGCAGGCAGGCTCTGACTGATGTCGGTGGCCAATGTTGAAGAACTGGGGGAGGCTTGTGGGGGATTTTCCGGTATCATGGCTCAATGTTAATGCGTTGGGCGGGCACGTGGTCCAAAAGGTGAACGTTCTCCCTTGAAACCATGTGGAACCGCCGTTGACCACCCCCACGGGTGGGCCGCACAATCTTGACTTTCACCAGATCCCCGCCTGGGAGGCACCATGAGCGGCTACGTCCCCGTCCTACTCCTCATCCTCATCGCCATCGCCCTGCCGGTGGTGATCTGGACCGTCTCCTGGGCGGTCCGGCCCCACTTCCCCAGCGCGGCCAAGTACTCCACCTATGAGTGCGGGATCAAGACCACCGGCGAGGCCCGGGAAAAGTTCTCGGTACGGTATTATCTGATTGCGGTGATGTTCCTCATCTTCGACGTGGAAACCGTGTTCCTGATGCCCTGGGCCATCCAGATGAAGGAGCTGGCCCTCTTCGGTGTGGTGGAGATCGGCATCTTCCTGTTCCTACTTCTGTTCGGCTACGGCTACATCTGGTCCAAAGGAGCCCTTACATGGGAATGATGAATCAGCCTACTGCGCTGGAACATGTGCTCATCACGACCAAGGTTGAAAAGATCATCAACTGGTCCCGAGCCACCAGCGTCTGGCCCATGACCTTCGGTCTGGCCTGCTGCGCCATCGAAATGATGGCCGCCGGGGCCGCCCGGTTCGACTTCGACCGATTCGGCTGCGGCATCTTCCGGGCCACCCCCCGGCAAAGCGACCTCATGATCGTGGCCGGCACCGTCACCTACAAGATGGCCCCCATCATCAAGCAGCTCTACGACCAGATGCCGGAACCCAAGTGGGTGATCGCCCTGGGCAGCTGCGCCACCGCCGGCGGGCCCTTCGACAGCTACCACACCATCCAGGGCGTGGACAAGGTCATCCCCGTGGACATCTACATCCCGGGATGCCCGCCGCGGCCCGAAAGCCTGATCTACGGGTTCTTGAAGCTGCAGGACAAGATCATGTCCGGCAGCCTGGCGGACCGTTACAAGGAAATCTTTGAGGCGGTGGGTTAGCCATGGCGACAGACGACGTTCCAAACGAAGCGGGCCCCTACGTGTACGACATCAAGGCCGCGCCCAACCGCCAGGTTGAGATGCCCAAGACCGTGCCCCTGCCCAGCCTGAAGATCTACCTGGCGGAGCAGGCCGCCGCCGTGGTGGCCGAGGAGGCCAAGTGGCAGAAATCCCTGGCCGATTTTGAAACCGCCAAGGCCAAGGCCGAGGCCGAGGGCAAGCCCGCGCCCAAGCCCCCGGTGCGCCCGGTGCCCAAGCCCGACACCAACGACATGAAGTTCCCCGCCCCGGCGCCGGCCACGGACCCTGACCTGCTCCACCTCCAGGAGGTGCTCGGCCCCAAGGTGGAGGAGATCTTCCAGCAGGCCGGGGAGCTCACCTGCCAGGTGAAGAAGGAATCCATCCTGGAGGCCCTGGCCCTGGTGCGGGACGACGCGGCCCTGGGCTACGAGATGCTGGCCGACGAGACCGCCACCCACTACCCCGCGGCCCAGGGCTTCGCCTTCTCGGTGGTCTACCACCTCACCAGCATCCGGAGGAGCAAGCGCCTGCGCCTGCGCATCCTGATCCCCGAAGGCTTCGAGCCCGAAACCGCCGTGCCGCTCTACCCCACCGCCAACTGGCTGGAGCGGGAGATCTGGGACATGCTGGGGATCCGCTTCCAGCACCACCCGGACATGACCCGCATCCTGTGCCCCGAGGACTGGGAAGGCCATGCCCTGCGCAAGGAATACCCCACCCTCGGCCTGGGCCAGCGGGACATCGACTTCAGGGAAGACCGGAGCGGCGTGCTCATGCGCATCGCGATGGAAAAGGCAGGCAACATGGGGATCAACCTCAACCCCCCCAGGGCGGAATAACGCACCGGATTTAGGAGTTCCTTGTGTTCAAGAACGAGGAAATGGAAATCAACATGGGGCCGCAGCACCCGTCAACCCACGGGGTGCTGCGCCTGAAGCTCAGGCTGGACGGCGAAGTGGTCAAGCACTGCCGGCCGGTGATCGGCTACCTGCACCGCGGGGTGGAGAAGATCTGCGAGAACAAGACGTTCTTCCAGGGCCAGGTGTGGACCGACCGCATGGACTACACCTCCGCGGTGGCCAACAACCTGGGCTGGGCCGAGGCGGTGGAGAAGCTGTTCGGCATCACCGTGCCCCGCCGGGCCCAGTACATCCGGACCATGCTCAACGAGTACAACCGGCTGGCCTCGCACCTCATCTGGCTGGCCACCCACGCCCTGGACATCGGCGCGATGACGGTGTTCCTCTACACCTTCCGGGAGCGCGAGGCGATCCTGGACATGTTCGAGGCCTTCTGCGGCGCCCGGCTCACCACCACGGCCTTCCGCATCGGCGGCCTGCGGGAGGACCTGCCCCCGGGCTTCGAGAAGATGGCCCGGACCTTCCAGGCCCGGTTCCTGGACTGCATCGACGAGTACGAGACCCTGCTCACCGAGAACCGCATCTGGAAGAAGCGCACCATCGGCGTGGGCATGCTCAAGGCCGAGGACGCCATCGCCATGGGCGTCACCGGGCCGGTGCTGCGGGCCGCGGGTGTGCCGTACGACATCCGCAAAGCCTTCCCCTACGCCGCCTATGCGGAGATGGATTTCGAGGTCCCCACCCGTCCCGAGGCTGACACCTACGCCCGGTACCTGGTGCGCCTGGCGGAGATGCGCCAGAGCCACCGGATCATCGACCAGTGCCTGGGCGGGCTGCCCGAAGGCCCGGTCATGGCCAAGCTGCCCAAGATCCTCCGGGCCGAGGTCAACGAGGTCTACCACCCCACCGAATGCCCCAAGGGCGAGCTGGGCTACTACCTGGTGGGCGAAAAGGGCTCCACCAATCCCTACCGGTTCCATGTGCGTGCCCCGGGGTTCATCAACCTCCAGGCCCTGCCCATGATGATCGAAGGCTCCCTGGTGGCGGACGTCATCGCCACCATCGGCACCCTGGACGTGGTTCTCGGCGAGATCGACCGATGACGGCGCAACCCTCAACCCAAGTCTCACCCGGGCGCGAATGACATGCAGACCATGACCCTGTCCCAGACCTGCGTGATGGCCATCCTCCAGGCCATCGCCGTGGTCATCTTCATCTTCATCGTGGTGCCGCTCACCACCTTCGCCGAGCGCAAGGTGCTGGGCTATCTCCAGGATCGCCTGGGTGCCACCCGCATCGCCGGCTCCCGCAACGGCCTCACCGGCTTCCTCAACCGCGGCATGTGGAAGATGGGCAAGGTGCCCTTCCTCTCCATCGTGCGCGGCCTGCCCATGTTCATCGGCGACATCATCAAGCTGCTGGTGAAGGAGGACATCATCCCGGACAAGGCCGACCGGGCCATCTTCATCATCGCCCCGGCCCTGAGCATGGTCGCCTCGGTGGTGGTGTTCGCCGCCATCAGCTTCTACCCCGGCGCCCTGTTCACCTTCCCCCGGTGCGTCCCGGTCATCGGCGGCCTGCCCTTCACCGGCTTCATCACCAACATGAACGTCGGCCTGCTGTTCATCCTGGGCATCGCCTCGGTGGGCGTCTACGGCATCGTGCTGGGCGCCTGGTCCTCCAATTCCAAGTTCCCGCTCCTGGGCGGCCTGCGCTCGGCGGCCCAGATCGTCAGCTACGAAGTTCCCCTCACCTTGAGCCTGATGGTGCCGGTGGTGCTGTCCGGCAGCCTCAACTTCAACGAGATGACCCGGATGGTGGCCACGCAGATGCCCATCTGGGCGGTGCCTCTGCTGTTCGTGGGCTTCTTCGTCTACTTCACCTGCGGCTTCGCCGAGACCAACCGCATGCCGTTCGACATGCCCGAGGCGGAGAACGAACTGGTGGCCGGGTTCCACACGGAGTACTCGGGCATGAAGTTCGGGTTCTTCTACCTGGCGGAGTACATCAACATGATCGTGGTGGCGGCCCTGGCCAGCGCCTTCTTCCTGGGCGGCCCCTTCCTGCTGCCCTTCGGACTGCAGAGCTTCGTGCCCGCCACCTGGCCCCTCATCGGCGGCCCCAACGTCATCTGGTTCCTGCTGAAGATCTTCTTCCTGCTGTTCACCTTCATCTGGGTGCGGGGCACCATTCCCCGCTACCGGTATGATCAAATCATGGCCATCGCGTGGAAGTACTTGATTCCCTTCACGCTTGTGGACGTTGCCCTGGCGGCCGTTGTCCGCTTCACCATGGCCTGAGGGAGAAAGACCTATGACCAACTTCCTCAAGACGCTCATCCCCCAGGACATCGCCAAGGGCCTGTACCTGACCGGCCAGCACTTCATGCGGGTGTTCCGCACCGCCAACCGGCGCAAGGTGCCGCTGCACGTGGTCTCGGAGTACCCCGAGGTGCCGGCCAAGGTGCAGCCGCGCTTCCGCGGCCGGCTGACCCTGCTCAAGGACGAGCAGGGCGAGATCAAGTGCGTGTGCTGCCTGGCCTGCGAAAAGATCTGCCCGACCCAGGTGATCACCATCGAGTCCGGCAAGAAGGAGGGGCGCAAGACCAAGATCCCCCTTCGCTACGACTTCGAGATGGAGCGCTGCATCTTCTGCGAGTTCTGCGTGGAGAGCTGCGGCTTCGACTCCATCATCCTCAACCACCAGTTCGAGCTGGCGGCGTACAATCGGGAAGACTTCTCCATCGGAATGCTGGGCACGTCCCAGAACATGTTCGAACTGACCCCGGTCGGCCGGTACTCCTACTCCGACTCGGACAAGGACTGAACCCCTCTCTGCGAAAGACAAGGCCTCCCATGGACCCATTGCTAGCATCGATCGGCCACTACATGTTCCACTGCTTCGGCCTCCTGGCCGTGGCCGGAGCCCTGGCCCTGGTCTTTTCCAAGAACGCCATCCACAGCATCGTCGGCTTCCTGCTGGCCATGCTGGCGGTGGCCGGGTGCTTCCTCACCCTCTCCGCCGAGTTCCTGGCGGTGGCCCAGCTGCTGGTGTACGCCGGCGGCATCGTGGTGCTGTTCCTGTTCGTGGTCATGCTTGTGGAGATGACCAAGTACAAGGAAAAGGGCCTGTTCCAGATCCAGGCGCCGTACGCCATCGCGGTGGTGCTGGCGGGGGCGGTGGTGGTCATCAGCGTGTTCTGGCGGACCTGGTTCGGCCCCGACGCCA
Source organism: Holophagaceae bacterium (assembly GCA_003165415.1). Lineage (GTDB taxonomy): Bacteria > Acidobacteriota > Holophagae > Holophagales > Holophagaceae > Mesoterricola. The sequence goes on along the minus strand of PLUC01000040.1, from coordinate 20,512 downwards.
CCAAGGCCCTGACCCTCAGCCCCACGCTGGCCCAGGGGCTGGACGTGGCCAACCAGAACGCCCAGGCGGTGAGCCGGGGCATCTTCGCCCAGTACCTTCTGCCCTTCGAAATCCTGTCGGTGATCCTCCTGGTGGCCCTGGTGGGCGCGGTGGTCCTGGCCAAGACGGAGCGGGTGTGACATGCCATCCATGAACGCAGTCCTCTTCATCTCCTTCCTGCTGTTCTCGGTGGGGGTGGCCGGCGTGCTGATCCGGCGCAACGTCCTCATCATCCTCATGTGCGTGGAATTGATGCTGAACGCCGCCAACCTCAACCTGGTGGCCTTCGCCCGGCACAGCGGCACCGTGAACGGACAGGCCTTCGCCCTGCTGGTGATGGGCCTGGCGGCGGCGGAAGTGTCCATCGGCCTGGCCCTGGTGGTGGCGCTCTACCGGAAGAAGGACACCATCCAGGTGGACCAGATCAACCTCCTCAAGGGCTGACGAACCCTCAGATACCAGATTTCGGGTGAACGAATGATCATGCAAGCAACCATCAGCACCGCCCTGAGCACGCCGATCCACAGTTCGGTGCTCTGGCTCATTCCCTTCATGCCCCTGTTCGGCGCCATCCTGAACGGGGCCACCGGACGCTGGGCCAGGAACACCAAACTGGTGGACGCCATAGCCCTGGGCTCCGTGGCCATCTCCTTCCTCCTGGTGCTGTGCTGCTTCGCCCGGCTGCTGGGGCAGGCGCCGGAGAACCGCTCGGTGAACCAGACCCTCTGGACCTGGTTCGACCTGGGCGGGGCCCACGTGCTGGGCGGCCTGACCCAGAACACCATGAACTGGGCCTACAAGTTCGATCCGCTCTCCGGCTGCATGGCGCTCCTGGTGACCGGGGTGGGCTGGCTCATCCACCTGTTCTCCACCGGCTACATGGCCGAGGAGCGCAATGACGGCACCTATTATAGATTCATGGCATATATGAACCTCTTCGTGTTCTCCATGCTCAACCTGGTATTAGGCGCCAACATGGTGATCATGTTCCTGGGCTGGGAAGGGGTCGGCCTTTGCAGCTACCTGCTGATCGGCTTCTACTTCGAGCGGGAGTACTGCGCCATCGCCGGGAAGAAGGCGTTCGTCACCAACCGCATTGGCGATTTCGGCTTCATGATCGGCTTCTTCCTGATTTTCATGGTCTACGGCGCCACCGACTTCGACACCCTCATGGGCATGACCCGGACCCTCCTGGCCCGGCCGGAGATCACCCTGTTCGGCATCTCCCACGCCCCCACCTGGTGGTTCAACCTCATCGGCTGCTGCCTGTTCCTGGGCGCCTGCGGCAAGAGCGCCCAGATCCCCCTGTATGTCTGGCTGCCCGACGCCATGGCCGGCCCCACCCCGGTGAGCGCCCTGATCCACGCGGCCACCATGGTCACCTCCGGCCTGTACATGATCGCCCGGATGAACTTCATCTATATCAATGCTCCGGTGGCGCTCAGCCTGGTCCTGTGCATCGGCTCGCTCACGGCCATCGTCGCTGCCAGCATGGGCCTGGCCCAGTACGACATCAAGAAGGTGCTGGCCTACTCCACCGTGAGCCAGCTGGGCTTCATGTTCATGGGCATGGGCGCCGGGGCATTCTCGGCCGGCATGTTCCATGTCTTCACCCATGCCTTCTTCAAGGCTGCGCTCTTCCTCGGTTCCGGCTCGGTGATCATGGCCTGCCATCACGAGCAGGACATGCGCAACTTGGGCGGGCTGCGCAAGCTCATGCCCTGGACCTTCGCCTCCATGGGCATCGCCACCCTGGCCATCGCCGGCATCTTCCCCTTCGCCGGCTTCTTCTCCAAGGACGAGATTCTCTGGAAGGTGTTCGAGGGCTGGTATCACGGGGGCAACGCCCTGAACCTGGTCTGCTGGATCCTGGGGATGGTGGCCGCCTTCATGACCGCCTTCTACATGGTCCGGCTGATGGTGATGACCTTCTACGGCGAATACCGCGGGGCCGGGCATGATCCCTACGGCTTGACGGTGCCCTCCGAGGTGGTGCACCACGCCGCCGCCCACGACGATGGGGCCGGACACGACGCCCATGGCCACGACGGCCAGGAGGCCCACGGCGACCATGCCCATGGTCCCAAGGAAGTGCCCTGGAACATGTGGCTGCCGGTGTTCATCCTGGCCATGCTGGCCCTGGTGGGCGGCTTCCTGAACATCCCGCACAGCCTGCACTGGATCGGCAGCAGCCACTTCTCCCACTGGATCGCCCCCCTGCTCTACCAGACCGGCCCGGTGGAGCACGAAGCGGCGGGCGCCATGGAATACATCCTCATGGCCGTGGCCACCCTGGTATGGGCGCCCGCCGCCATGGCCCTGGCCTGGTGGTTCTACGCCAAGGATCCGGCGTGGTCCACGCCCAGGGCCTTCGTCAAGCGCTTCCCCGGGGTGTTCAAGTGGGTGAACGCCAAGTACTTCGTGGACGAGTTCTACGAGGCGGCCTTCATCGGCCCCTGCAAGCAGCTGGGGGCCCAGCTGTGGGCCTTCGATTCCCTGGCCGTGGACGGCATGGTCAACGGCGCGGCCCGGTTCACCCTCGGGCTGAGCCACGCCATGCACTGGTTCGACGCCAAGATCGTGGACGGCCTGGTGAACCTGGTCGCCTGGATCCTGCAGCAGGTCTCCCTGGGCTTCCGCAAGTTCCAGAGCGGCCGGGTGCAGAACTACGCCTTCGTCATGTTCCTGGGCTTCATTGTCTTCGCCTTCTGGAAGTTCCTCGCCTGAGATCCCCTTTCGTCTGATTGCTGGAGTTCCCATGATTCACTGGTATCAAAATCTCCCGTTGTGGGTCACTTTCGTCCCGCTCCTAGGGGCCCTGCTCCTGCTCCTGGTGCCCAAGGGCCAGCGCCGGGTCTTCGAGCTGGGGGCCCTGGCCGTCACGGTGATCGACTTCCTGATCAGCGTGCCGCTCTGGTTCCAGTACGACCGGGGTTCGGCCGCGGTCCAGTGGGTCTACGCGGTGGACTGGATCCCCAGCCTCGGAGTCAAGTTCAGCATCGGCATGGACGGCATCAGCCTGGTGCTGCTGCTGCTCACCACCTTCCTGGGCTTCATCGTGGTGTGGTGCTCGTTCAAGGCCATCGGCGAGCGGCACAAGGAGTACTACATCTGGCTCCTGGTCATGCAGTTCAGCATGATGGGCGTGTTCATCACCCAGGACATGTTCCTGTTCTACCTGTTCTGGGAACTGATGCTGGTGCCCATGTACTTCCTCATCGCCATCTGGGGCGGCCCCAACAAGCTCTACGCCGCCATCAAGCTGTTCCTCTACACCCTGTCCGGTTCGGTGCTGATGCTGGTGGCGATCCTGGCCATCTACTTCCTGCAGTTCAAGACCACCGGCCACTATGACATGTCCATCGCCTCGTTCCAGGCCATGGCCGCCACCGTTGCCCAGCAGAGCCACACCTTCCAGATCCTGCTGGCCCTGGCCTTCTTCGTGGGGTTCGCCATCAAGGTGCCCATGTTCCCGTTCCACACCTGGCTGCCTGACGCCCACGTGGAGGCCCCCACCGCGGGCTCCGTGGTGCTGGCCGGCGTCCTGCTGAAGATGGGGACCTACGGCTTCGTGCGGTTCCTGCTGCCCATCGCCCCCAAGGCGACCATGGAGCTGATGCCCTGGTTCATGGGCCTGGCCCTGATCGGCGTCATCTACGGCGCCCTGGTGGCCATGGTCCAGAAGGACATGAAGAAGCTGGTGGCCTACTCCTCCGTGAGCCACCTGGGCCTGTGTATGGTCGGCCTGTTCGCCATGAACCCCAACGGCATCACCGGCGGCATCCTGCAGATGCTCAACCACGGCATCTCCACCAGCGCACTATTCCTTCTGGTGGGCATCGTCTACGAGCGGCGCCACACCCGCATGATCTCGGAATACGGCGGGCTGTCCAAGACCATGCCGATCTACGCCACCATCTTCATGATCATGACCATGAGCAGCATCGGCCTGCCCGGCCTGAACGGGTTCATCGGCGAGTTCGCCATCCTCCAGGGCGCCTTCCAGGCCGCCCCCTGGCTGGCGGTGCTGGCCACCACCGGCATCATCCTGGGCGCCGCCTACATGCTCTGGCTGTTCCAGCGGGCCATGTTCGGACCGGTCAGCGAGGTCAACACCAAGATGGCCGACCTGAACGCCCGGGAGATCGCCTACTTCGCGCCCCTGGTCCTGGCCGCCTTCTGGATCGGCCTCTATCCCAAGGCCATGATGGACGTGCTGCGCCAGCCGGTGGTCAAGCTGGTCCAGCAGGTGAATCCCGAATTCTACCGCCAGGAGGCCCTGGAGGCCGGACAGCGCGCCGCGGCCAAGGCCGGCATGGCGGCCATGGGCCTGCCCGGAGCCAAGCCTGAATCGGAAGAGGGAGGTAACTGATGCCTTTCGCCGCCGGTCTGTGGGAGGCCCTGGTTCGGGACCTTCCGCTCCTGTTCCCCGAGCTGATCCTGATCATCACCGCCACGGTGATGCTCTGGCCGGGGGACCTGTTCGTGCCCCGGGGCGAGAAGCGCCGCTGGGCCTACGTCTCCGTCATCGCCCTGATCGCCTCCGGCCTCTGCGTGCTCACCACTCCCCACGGGCTGGGCTTTTCCGAGATGTTCGAGGTGGACGGCCTGACCAAGGGCTTCCAGTACCTGGTGCTGGCGGCCGGGATCATCACCATCCTGCTGAGCCAGCTGCAGCTGGACGCCATGGGGGAGCAGACGGTGGAGTACTACGCGCTGCTGCTGTTCTCCATCAGCGGCATGATGTTCCTGGTGGGCTCCACCGACCTCATCTCTATCTACTTCTCCCTGGAGCTGATGGCCCTGTGCATCTACATCCTGGTGGCCTACTTCCGCACCCAGGACCGCAGCATCGAGGCCGGGGTGAAGTACTTCCTGCTGGGGGCCTTCTCCAGCGGCATCCTCCTGTTCGGCATCAGCCTGCTGTTCGCCGCCGCCGGGGGGGTCACCACCAACCTGGTGGAACTCAACGACAAGCTGGCCCTGGCTTCGCCCAACAACAGCCTGCTGGTGTTCACCGGGGTGCTGATGGTGCTGGTGGGCTTCTGCTTCAAGGTGGCGGCGGTGCCGTTCCACATGTGGTCGCCCGACGCCTATGACGGCGCCCCCACCCCCATCACCGCCTTCATGTCCATGGCCCCCAAGGCCGCCTCCCTGGCCGCGTTCCTGCGGGTGTTCGGCACCGGCTTCAACGGTGTCCAGTCCGACTGGATGGCCCCGCTGGCCTTCGTGGCGGCGGCCAGCATGATCCTGGGCAACATCGCCGCCCTCAAGCAGCAGACCATGAAACGCCTGCTGGCCTATTCCAGCATCGCCCACGTGGGCTACATGCTGCTGGGCGTCATGTGCTCCGGAGTCCCCGGCGGGCCCCAGGCGGTCTGGCTGTACATGCTCACCTACCTGTTCATGCAGAGCGGCGCCTTCGCCATCATCATCTTCCTCCAGGGCAAGGGCGTCGGCGAGCGCATCGAGGACTTCCGCGGCCTGGGCCGGACCCGCCCGGTGCTGGCCTTCGCCATGATGGTGATCATGCTGAGCCTGGCCGGGGTGCCCCCGCTGGTGGGCTTCTTCAGCAAGTTCTACCTGTTCAAGCTGGCCATCGAGCAGGGCCACGTCACCCTCACGGTCATCGCCCTGCTCACCAGCGCCGTGGCGGCCTACTACTACCTGGCCGTGGTCGCCCTGATGTACTTCAAGGACCCGGCCCCGGAAGCCGCGGAGCCCCGGACCATGGGCGCCGTCACCACCTGGGTGGTGGGCCTGTCCTGCGCCCTGGTGCTGCTGGGAACCTGCTTCGGCGCCAAGCTGCTGGACTGGGCGTCGACGATCGTATAAACCGTGGTCCTGGCCTCGGGGTCCATTGCTCCGATCAACAGGAGACCCGGTCATGAAAAAATTATCCTTCGCCCTCGCAGGGCTCGTTTTCCTGATGCCGTCCACGGCCCAGGCCCAGGTGCGGCTGTCGATCAACCTCGGCCTGCCGGTGGCCCCTCCGCTGGTGCAGGTGCAGCCGGGGATCCAGGTGGTGGAAGGCTTCGGGGAGGAAGTGTTCTTCAGCGCGGGCTGGTACTGGTGCCGGCGGCCTGATGGCTGGTACCGGGCGGCTTCGCCGAGGGCCCCGTTCGGATGGGTGGATGCGCGCCGGGTTCCGTCCGCCCTGGTGCGGATGCCCGCCGGCCGCTACCGCAACTGGCACCACGACATGAGACCCGGTGAGCGGCGCCCCGAAGCCCGCCGGGAAGAAAGGCGTCACCAACCATAGGCGACGGCCTATGCCATCGGCGCGCCTCCCGGGCCGAAGCGGCGCTCCTCCAGCCGGATCGCTCCCTGGCGGTCCCGGGTCAGCACGGTGGAGGCACGGGTGCCGTAATCCTCTGATTGGACGAAGATGGCGGACAGCAGGCGCTCCCATGCCAGCGGCACCCCGGACTTCGGCAGGTCATGGTCCGGGACGATCTCCGGGTCGGCCAGGATGCTGAAGACCGGATCGAAGGCCGGCAGGCCGTCCAGGGCTGCGGCGAACCTGGCTTTGGCGGTGACCAGCTTGGGCCATGGGGTGTCCAGCAAGTGGTTGGACAGGCCGTAGACGCCGGGAGCCAGTCGCCGGGCGCCGCCGTCGCGGTTGGAGCAGTACCAGAGGGCCTGCCCATCCGCCAGCAGCAGGTTGAAGCCGGAATACCGGCCGCCATCGATGGCCGCCGCGCATTCGCCCGGCGACTGCCGGCCCAGCAGGAAATCCTTCGTCAGCAGCCCGCGGGAACGGGCGCCCCTCTCGGTATCCACTCTGTGGATACGCGAGACAGGCTGATTTTTCTCGGTATCCACTTTGTGGATACGCGAGACAGGCTGATTTTTGGGGACGCCCGGCTCGCGGACGTTGGTCACGGCGGCGAAGCGTCCGTCCTCCCGCACCCCCAGCCAGGTGCCGCCGGCTTCCAGGTCCAGGCCTCCCAGCACCCGGGGATCCTCCGGCCAGGGGCCGGCCAAGGCGCTGGGCCGGGCGTAGAATTCGTCCCGGTTCGCGGCCACCACCAACGGGAATTGCGGATGGGATAGCCAGGCGACCAGGATCAGGCACATGGGAGACTCCTGGCGCCATTGTCCCCACCCCGGGGGCCCGTGTCCAAGATGGTGATAACGTTGTCCCGAGGCTAGGGAAAGGGACGGCACGTGCGGTTCGGCTCAGGGAAAAAGGATGTGGATCCCAAGGAAAGGGCCATCTGGGGCGATCTCATGGCCCTGGGCATGGTGTTTCCCATCGCCATCGCCCTGGGCTTCTTCCTGGGGCGCTGGGTCGGGGGGCTGCTGGGGCACCCTCGGATCGGCATGGGGGTGGGTCTGGTGTGGGGGGCGGCCACCGGGTTCTGGGAACTGTACAAGGTGACGGTCCGGCTCAACCGCATGGACGGCGACGGCAAGGGCGGGGACGGAGGCGGGAGCGGGGGCGGCGATGGACCTGGCTGAGGATGGCGGGGCCTCGCACCTGACCCGGATCGCCTGGTTCCAGGCGGCGCTGCTGCCCCTGGGCGCGGCTGCCTGGATGCTCCGGTCATGGCGGGCGGCGCTGGTGTTCGCGCTGGCGGGGGTGGCCAGCATCCTGTTCTGGCACCTGCACCGGTGGATCGTGGCCCGGATGCTGACTCCCTCGGTGCGGCGGCGCTGGGTGTTCGGGTTCCTGGTCATGGTCAAACTGGCGTTGATTGCGCTTATCCTGCATGGCATCATGGACTCCTTCCCCCTGGAAGTGGTTCCCTCCGTCACCGGCATCCTGTTGTTCATCGCGTCGATTCTGCTTGAGGCGGCCTATCTCATCTTCCGGCCGGGCCCCGATGGAAGCACCTAAGTAAAGTGTCATCTGAGGTTTGATCCATGGAATTCCACCCTTCGGGACTTGCCGTTTTTCTCACCTGGATGTTTGGGTTGACCAGGCATACCTGGGGCAGCTTCGCACCTGGCGTGCCGTTCTCCTTCCTGGAGCGCTACGATCATTTGCTCATTTCGTCCCTGGCGGCCCTGGTGACCGTGGCCCTGGCCCTGGCGGTCCGGACCCGCATGGCCCGCATTCCCGGCCCCTTCCAGCAGACCATGGAATACTTGGTCACCTTCGTGCGGTCCCTGGTGGCCGACAATGTGGACCACAACCCGGACCGCTACATGCCCCTCATCGGCACCCTGGGCTTCTTCATCATGCTGAACAACCTGTTCGGCCTGGTGCCCGGGCTGGGCTCGGGAACGGCCAACTGGAACGTCACCCTGGGCTGCGCCCTGGTGGTGTTCTTCTACTACAACTTCCACGGGATGCGCGAGCACGGGATCGGCAGCTACCTGGGCCATTTTGCGGGGCCGGTGTGGTTTCTGTGGGTCCTGCTCTGGCCCCTGGAGATCCTGGGGCTGTTCTCCCGGATCCTCAGCCACAGCCTGCGTCTGTTCGGCAACATCGCCGGCGAGCACGTGGTGTCGGGGATCTTCTTCATGCTGGTGCCGCTGGTGGTGCCGGTGCCCATGATGCTCATGGGGCTGTTCTTCGGGCTGATCCAGACCTTCGTGTTCATCATGCTCGCCACGATCTACGTTTCCGGCGCGGTCGCCCATGAGCACTAGGCCGGGCCCATCCTTCCTTTGCCTGACCCCGGCGACGGGATTCCGAACCCCCCGCCCCCTTACCCTAGAGGTGTCTCCATGAAGAAGTTCATCACCACCGCCTTCCTGTTCACCCTGGCCGTGGCCGCCTTCGCCCAGGGCGCTCCCGCAGCCCCCACCAAGAGCCTCTTCGAAGGCCAGTTCCTGGCCCACATCGCCCTCGCCATCGCGGCCGCCGGCTGCGGCCTGGCCCAGGGCAAGGCCGTCGCCGCGGCTTGCGAAGGCATCGCCCGCAATCCCCAGGCCGCCGGCAACATCCGGACCACCATGATCATCGGTCTGGCCCTGATCGAGGCCCTGGTCATTTATGTGCTGGTCGCCGCTTTCGCTCTGCACTAGCTTTTAACGACGGTCCCCGGGGCGCCTCTGGCGCCCCGGTCCGTCCGCGAGGGGCTGATGGATGGAACTTTTCTATATTCCAGAGTTGATCCCGGGGCGAGAGGAGACTACTTTCTTCTTGGCAGCCGAAGGATTTGCACGGGATCGTGACGCAGGAGGCATCATGTTAAACATTCAGACCCGCCAGGAGGGCAATGCCTCGGTGGTCACCATCCAGGGCAAGGTGAACTTCGAGGTCACCGCCCAGTTGCGGGACGTCATCCGGGACACGGTCACCACCCTGCAGCCCAAACTGCTGGTGATCAACCTGGAGAGCGTCAGCTTCATCGACTCGTCCGGTCTGGGCCTGCTGGTGGCGGCCCGGAACAGCGTCGACAAGAACAGCGGGAAGCTGCACCTCTGCGGCCTGCCGCCGCAGGTGAAGAAGACCTTCGACCAGACCAACCTCACCAACTACTTCTCCATTTTCACCACTGAGCAGGACGCGCTTCGGGGGGCATAGCGCGACCCCGGAAGGCGGTGTATGCACAAAGGCGTAGTTCTGGTAGTTGACGACGAAGCGCCCATTCGGGATATCCTCAGCTTCTACCTGAAACGCGCCGGGTACCAGGTGCTCCTGGCGGAGAACGGCAGGATGGCCCTGGAGGAGATGGCCAAGCTGCAGCCCGACCTCATCCTCTCCGACCTGCGCATGCCGGAGATGGCCGGGGATGATCTGTGCCAGGCGGTGAAGGGCGATCCCAGGACCCGGGACATCTACTTCGTGCTGGTTTCGGCCATGGACGGGCTGGCGTCCAAGATCGGCGGCCTGAACCTGGGCGCCGACGACATGATCTCCAAGCCCTTCCACGCCCAGGAAGTCATGGCCAAGGTGGAGTCGGCGTTCCGGATCATCGGCATGCAGAAGGAGATCAAGCGGCAGAACCTGGAACTCACCCGCTTCCAGGACCGCATGACCGCGGAACTAGCCCTGGCGGCCAGGCTGCAGATGGGCCTGCTGCCCGGCATCCCCGGGCTGGTCTCGGGGCTGCGCTACACCCATCGCTACCTGCCGGCGGAGGGGATCGGCGGAGACATCTACACCATCCAGGCCCTCCCGGACCAGAGCGTCGCCTTCATGATCGCCGATGTGAGCGGCCACGGGGTGACCGCCGCCCTCATCTCGGCCATGGTCAAGACCTATTTCGAAAGCCAGTTGCGCCTCGCGCAAGGCCCCCTGGCCTGGGCCCAGGCCATGAACCGGGACCTGGCCCACAGCACCCTTTCAGAGCAGTTCGCCACGGCCTTCCTGGCCCGGCTGGATCCGGTGGGCGGCACCATGCAGTACGTCTCGGCGGGCCATCCGGCACCCCTGCTGATCCACCAGGGCGCCAGCGGCGGCCGGAAGCCTCTGGAGATCCTGGGCGGCAAGGGGTTCCTGCTGGGCATCGACGAGACCCTCCCGTTCACGGAGCAGGTCTGCCCCTTCGTGCCGGGGGATCGCCTGGTCTTCTACACGGACGGCCTGGTGGAGGTGGAGCGGGAGGACCGCCGCTACCTGGGCGAAGAGGGGCTGCAGGAGATCTGCGAGGATCTGCCGGCGGACGGGGAAGCGGCGGCCGACTGGATCATCGAGAAGGCGGTGGCCTTCAACCAGCCCGCGGCCTTTTCCGATGACGTGACCCTGGTGGTGCTGGACCGGAACTAGCTTGACGCCTGCTCAGCGCAGAGAGGCGGAAACCCGCAGTTCCAGTTGGGGCTGGTTGGGGTCGTCCAGGGTCAGCAGGACCTTCTCGGTGTAGAGCCCGGGCCTGGCGTCGGCGGAGAGAACCACTTCGATCTCGTGGCGGGAGGCGGCGGGCTGGTCGGAGCCCGTGACGCTCAGCGCGGGATTGGTGCTCTTCCAGGAAAGGATGCGGAACGGCTTGCCGTCCACCTGCTTCAGGAGGACCTTGCTGCTCAGTGGCTTGCCGGCGGGCTCGGACCAGGCCACCCGGAGCGGGTCGGCGGTCACATCCGCCCGCATCTCCCACTGGACGGTGAGGGTGATGGAGGGAACCTTGGGGTTGGTGGTGCGCACGATGACGGCATCCGCGCCCAGCTGGCGCCCGGCTGGAATCTTGCGGCCGTCGAGGGTGATGTCCACCCAGGCGTCCTTGCCGTCCCGGCGCAGGGCCGTGGCCAGGTAGGGGGCCCCGGGGGCCTTGGCGTCGGTGAGCTCAACCGGGCGCTCGGTGCCGGAGGTCAGCTTCACGGAAATCTTCCTGGGGACGGAGCGGACCAGGTCCTGGAAGAACACGGAGTCGGTGGAAGGCATGATCTCCCGCACCACGTCCGCCTCGAAGGTGAGGGTGGAGGTGGGGCTGGCCGGGTCGTCGGAGACCACCTGGATGGATTTCCGGGACAGGCCCCGGAATCCGGCCGGGTTGAAGGTGACCTCGATGTCGGTGCTCTCGCCCGGGGCCAGGGTCCACTTGCCCAGCACGGTGGAGGTGCACCCGCAGGATGGGTTGAGCCGGGTGATGTTCAGGGGCGCCTGGCCGGTGTTGGTGACCTTGAACCGGTGGGAGACCTTGGTGTCGGCGGAGATCTTGCCGAAATCGAAATGGCTGGCCTCGAAGCTGATGTGCGGCGCGGCCTGGGCCAGGCAGACGACCGGAGCGAGGAGGACGAGGGCGGGAATGCGCATGGAAACCTCTTTCAGACTATATTACGCGCGGAAGAGCGCCAGAAGGCTGGCCCAGACCCGGCCCGGATCCAGTCCGGCCAGGCACGGGTGGCCCGCCACGAAGCAATCGGGCTTGAAGCAGGGGGCGCAGGGGATGCCGTCCAGGCGGAGGGCAAGGGTGCTCGGGCCCCAGGGGGTGCTGCCCCCGGGATCGGTGGCGCCATAGAGGGCCAGGGTGGGGGTGCCGCAGGCGGCGGCCAGATGGCTGAGGCCGGAATCATTGCCCAGGGCGGCCCGGGCCCCCCTGAGCCAGGCGGCGGCCTCCACCAGGGTGGTCCGCCCGCATAGGTCGTGGGTGGCGCCCTGGGCCACGAAGGCGCAGATGTCCTGTTCCCCGGGGCTGCCCAGCACCGCCACTCCCATGCCGTCCAGGCGGGCCTTCCGGGCCAGGGCGAGGAAGTGCTCCCGGGGCCAGGCTTTGGACGGCCAGGTGGAGCCCGGCATGAGGCACAGGTAGGGCTCCTCGGGCAGGCGCACGTCCGCCAGGGGGGCATAATCGGCGTAGGGCATGGGGGGGAGCCCGGGCCAGCGTTTGGCCAGCACCGCGTGGTAGCGGGCCATGAAGGGGCCTTGGGCGTCCCAGAAAGGCCCACTGTGGGTGTTGAAGACACCCGCCAGGCTTTCGTCCACTCCGATCCGCTCCGGCACCCGGGCCAGGAAGGCGGCCAGGGCCGGGCGGAGCGACTTGGGGAAATGGATGGAGCGGGCGGCCCGGTGCCGGCGCAGCAGGGCGGCCATGGCCCAGGGGCCCGGCCTGCCCTGGTCCGGGACCACGGCGTCGGCCAGTTCGTTGTCCGCCACCAGGGCCACGGTGGCGGCCGGGCCCCACACCACCAGGGGGCCCACCCCCTGGTTCCGCAGCAGCCTCAGGATGGGCAGCTGCATGGCGGCATCCCCCACGAACCGGGGGAAGCGCAGCCAGGTGGCGCCGGTGGGGATCATGCATCGCATGTCTTGGATGGTTCCGCATTCCGCGGGCAGCGTCAATGGAACGGTTGCCACCTGCCGGGGAATTGAGTACATACTGTCGCTTAAATCCTCTCCCTTGCCGCAGGATTCCGACCATGCCTTTCAAACGCGTACTCCTGGTGGAGGACGAAGCCAGCTTCCGGGACGTGCTGCAGATCGGGCTGGCCCCCCAGGGCTTCGAATCCCTGGCCGTGGGCACCCTGGCCGAAGCCCGGAGCCTGCTGCTGGCGGAGGCGTTCGACGCGGTGGTGTCCGACCTGAGGCTCAAGGACGGCAGCGGCATCGATCTGCTGGCCTGGATGAAGGACCGGGGCATGGCGACCCCGGTGGTGATCATGACCGCCTACGCCACCACCGAGACCACCGTGCAGGCGCTGAACCTGGGGGCCGTGGACTTCCTCACCAAGACCAAGAACGACATCCAGGAGCTCACCAAGGTGCTCAAAGGCATCTTCACGGTCTCCGCCGCCCCTTCCGGCCAGGAGCTGGAGGACATCGGCGACCTGGTGGGGGTGGGCAGCACCATCCGCAAGGTCCAGGCCCTGGTGGGCAAGATCGCCCGGGCCAACACCACCGTGCTCATCACCGGCGAAAGCGGCACCGGCAAGGAGATCGTGGCCCGGCTGATCCACCGCTACTCCGACCGGGCCAAGGGGCCGTTCGTGCCGGTGAACTGCGGGGCGCTGCCGGAGGCCCTGCTGGAATCGGAGCTGTTCGGCTACGAGAAGGGCGCCTTCACTGGCGCGGTGGGGATGAAGCGGGGGCTGTTCGAGGAGGCCGAGGGCGGGGTGATCTTCCTGGACGAGATCGGCGAGATCCCGCTGCCGCTCCAGGTGAAGCTGCTGCGGGTGCTCCAGGAGCGCCGGGTGCGGCGCCTGGGCGCCACCGAGGAGCGCCCGGTGGACGCCCGGGTGATCGGCGCCAGCAACCGCGACCTGAGGGCCCGGGCCGAGCGCGGCCAGTTCCGCCAGGATCTGTACTTCCGCCTGAACATCCTGCACCTGGAGCTGCCGCCCCTGCGCGAGCGGCAGGAGGACCTGCCGGTGCTGGCCGAGCATTTCCTCGCCAAGTTCTGCCGGAAACTGAACAAGCCCCCCATGACCCTGGCCCAGGACGCCCTGGAGGTGTTGCGCCGCTACCGGTTCCAGGGCAATGTGCGGGAACTTGAAAATCTCATGGAACGCTGCGTGGCCCTGAACGCCGGCGGCCCCATCGGCAAGGACCTCTTTCCCGACAATGTCCTGGGCCTCTCCGGGGCGCAGGCGGCTTCGGGCGAGACCCTGGACATTCCAGCCGAGGGTTTCGATCTGGAGGCCTATCTGGCGGCCCTCAAAGGGTTTTTTATGAGCCAGGCGCTGGAGCGCGCCGACGGCAACCGCACCAAGGCCGCCCGCCTGCTGGGCATGAGCTTCCGGGCATATCGTTATTGGCTTCAAGAAATGGGTGGCGCGGAAACGCTCCCCGCCCAATTCCCCTGGCCGGACGATTTCCCGCCCACCGGGACCCCGGAACCGCAACTCAGGGGTGATTCCGCCAATGATTTCTTGTAAGATCATTTCCTTATGGCACACTGGGATGCTTGGACGGAAACGTCCGGGTTCTCGAAGCATCCCCCCTCACCCACCCTCGGCACCCAAGACGCGGACCAAAGCCATGCGCCAGAACCGCCAATCCGGATTCTCCCTCCTCGAACTGCTCGTGGCCATGATGATCATCGCCGTCATCGCCACCCTGGGCTTCAAGCAGTACAACAACTACTCCGCCAAGGCCCGCTACCTCAAGGCCCAGGACACGCTCCGGATCGTGGGCGACGGCCTGGACCAGTACTACCTCCAGCACGGGCAATACCCGAACCTCACTACCTACGAGAGCATGATCGACGCCAATTCCCCGCTGGTCAAAGAGAACATGATTCCCCCCAACGTGCCGACCAAGGATCCCTGGGGCAATCCCTACGAGGCCACCGCCGGCAAGGGCAAGTACGAACTGAAGTGCGCGGGCGATCCCAATGGCGCGGAAGACCGCAAGGCGTTCACGGTGGAGCCCGGCAAGATGTCAGGCGACAACACCACCGCCCCGGCTCCCGCGGCCCCGGCCAAAGGCGCGACCCCATGATCGATCTCACCCAGCTTCCCGCCGACGGGCTGCGGCTTGACGGCTCCCTGGGCGCCCTGCCCATGGGGGACGGGAATGCCCTGCGCGGCGTCAACTGGCGGCTGCTGGTCATGCCCTCCGGCCCGGACTTCTTCATGGAGATCAAGGGCGACGCGGTCTGGGAGGGCGCCTGCTCCCGCTGCCTCGAGCCCCTGGACCTGCCCCTGACCGTGGAAAGCCAGTTCCTGGGCAGCAAGGACCCCGACCTGGTGGTTCGCGGCGCCCACAGCCTGGGCACCCAGGACCTGGATGTGGTCTTCTTCCCCGAATCCCTGCTGGACGAGGAGGCCCTGGTGCGGGAGCAGTTCCAGCTCCAGGCGCCCATGCACCCGCTCTGCAGGGAAGCCTGCGAGGGTCTCTGCCCCGAGTGCGGCAAGAACCTGAACAAGGGCCGCTGCACCTGCCGCCTGGAACTGCGCAAGGGGCCGGGAGTCCTGGCCAAGGCCCTCGTGGGCCTCAAATTGAACCTCAAGGACGCCGACCTGGGGGCCGAATCCGGTCCCGATGCCTGAGCGCCCAGTCCCCCCCCACCCCCTCGAACTTATCCTGTGAGGAGTCACTCATGCCAAATCCAAAACGACGCCACTCCAGCGCCCGCCGCGACCGCCGCCGCACCCACGACTCCCTGGACGTGATGAGCGCCAGCATATGCCCCAACTGCAACGCCTCCAGGATGCCCCACCGGGTCTGCCCCTCCTGCGGCTTCTACCGGGGCAAACAGGCCTTGCGCGTCGAGCAGACGGTCTGAGGGCAGGGTGGACGTCCCTTCCGGATACCGGATCGCGCTGGATGTGATGGGAGGCGACCACGCCCCCCTGGCCATCCTTGAGGGTGCCCGGGAAGCCTTGACTGCCCATCCGGAACTGTTTCTCCACCTGGTGGGCGATGAGAAGCGCATGACGCCCATCCTGAAGCAGATGGGCATGACCAAGCAGCTTCTGGACCGCACCCACATCGTCCATTCCGCCACCGTGGTGACCATGGAGGACCGGGCCACCATCATCCTCAAGGAAAAGAAGGACGCCTCCATCCGCCTCGCGGCCCAGCTGGTGCGGGACGGGCAGGCCGACGGCCTGGTGAGCATGGGCCACACCGGGGCCGCCATGGTGGCCTCCATGAAGGAAATGGGCGTGCTGCCGGGGGTCGACCGGCCCTGCCTGGCCTCGGTCATGCCCAACATGACCGGACGGCCCACCGTGCTTCTGGACGTCGGCGCCAACGTCGGCTGCCGGCCCGAGAACATCGCCCAGTTCGCGGTGATGGGATCGGTGTACGCCGAGGAAGTGCTGGGCCTGGACCGGCCCCGGGTCGGGGTGCTCAGCGTCGGCGAAGAGGACGGCAAGGGCTCGGCCACCACCAAGGAGGCCGCCCAGGCCCTGCGTGACGTGGACCTGAACTTCCTGGGCAACGCCGAGGGCCGGGACATCTGGAACGGCAAGTTCGACGTGATCGCCTGCGACGGTTTCGTCGGTAACGCCATCCTCAAGTCCTCGGAAGCCCTGGCCGAAGGGCTCATCTCCGGCCTGACCGCCGCCTTCATGGACAGCTGGTACACCAAGCTGGGCGGCATCCTCGCCCTGCCGGCGCTGCGGCGGTTCAAGGCGAAGCTGGACTACGCCGAGTACGGCGGGGCCCCACTGCTGGGGGTCAAGGGCATCACCATCATCGGCCACGGCCGCAGCAACGCCCGCGCGGTGAAGAACGCCATCCGCGCGGCCTTCACCGCCAGCCAGCACCGGGTCAACGAGCACATCCAGCGCTCCCTGGCCCGCATCCTCGCCCAGGCCTCTTCCGGTCCGTCCTGACCGGTCCGCGGCTTCCAGCCTGTGAACGCCCTGCCTGCCGCGCCCCCGGAGCATCCCTGCCCCGGGGGCGTTTTTCCGAACCAGCCCGAACTTGTTTTCTGGAGTCGTCATGAAGTATAAACGCATCATGTTGAAGCTTTCGGGCGAAGCCCTTATGGGCGACCAGGGCCACGGCATCGATCCCCTGGTGGTCAATCTGATCGCGGACCAGGTGCAGGCAATCCAGGGGCTGGGCGTGGAAGTGGGGCTGGTCATCGGCGGCGGCAACATCTTCCGCGGCGTGGCCGGGGCCACCAAGGGCATGGACCGGGTCACCGCCGACCACATGGGCATGCTCGCCACCATGATCAACGCCCTGGCCCTGCAGGATGCCCTGGAGCAGAAAGGTGTGGTGACCCGGGTGATGTCCGGCATCGATGTGCCCAAGATCGCCGAGAGCTACATCCGGCGCCGGGCCATGCGGCACATGGAAAAGGGCCGGGTGGTGATCTTCGGCGCCGGCACCGGCAACCCGTATTTCTCCACCGACACCGCCGCCGCCCTGCGGGCCAACGAGATCAACGCCGAGGTGGTGATGAAGGCCACCAACGTGGACGGCATCTACACCGCCGACCCCAAGACCGACCCCAAGGCCACCAAGTACGAAACGATCACCTTCCAGGAGGTTCTGGAGCAGAACCTGAAGGTCATGGATGCCGCCGCCATCGCCCTCTGCCGGGAGAACCGCCTGCCGATCCTGGTGTTCAACATGATGGTCCCGGGCAACCTGCTGGCCGCGGTGCGCGGGGATGTGGTGGGCACGCTCGTGAACTGAACGGTCATGGACTTTTTCCGAAGGATTGCTCCAGACTGATCCCATGGACCTGCTGAACAACCTCCCTGAAGCCACCGTCATCACCGGCCCCGATCTTTTGGAGGGCTACCGCCGGGATGAATCCCACGTGGTGGGGGAACTGCCCCTGGCGGTGGTGAAGCCCAGGGGGCCGGCGGCCCTGCGAGAGCTGGTGCGGCTGGCCAAGGCCGAGGGCTTCGGCCTGGTGCCCCGGGGGGCCGGCACCGGCAAGGCTGGGGGCTGCACGCCCCTGGGCCGGTGCGTGGTGGTGGACATGGGGGAATACCCGGGGACGATCGCGGTGTCCCAGCCGGATCTCTGCCTGTGGGCGCCGGCCAGCGCCATGCTGAAGGAGGTGAAGGCCGCGGCACTGGCCCAGGGGCTGTGCTATCCGCCCGACCCGAACTCCTGGGACCAGTGCGCCTTTGGCGGGACCCTGGCCACCAACGCCGGCGGGCCCAGCGCCTGCAAGTACGGCATGACCCGCCACTGGGTGCTGGCGGTGGACGCGCTCATGGACGACGGGGAGGTGCACAGGTTTGGCATCGCCAGCGTCAAGTGCAACACCGGCCCCAGCCTGGGCCAGCTGCTGGTGGGCAGCGAGGGCATCTTCGGGATCATCGTGGGGGCCACCGTGCGCCTGATCCCGGAGCCCGCCCAGCGGCTCACCCTGCTGCTGCCCATGGAGCGCTGGCACGACCTGCTGGACCTGCCGGGCCAGCTGGTGGCCGCCGGCTACCTGCCCGCCGCCTTCGAGTTCTGGGACCCGGCCGTGCTCCGGGAGCTGCGCGCCTCCGGTCCCGAGGAGGCTCGGCGGTTGCCGGGAGAGGCCCTGGCCCTGCTGGAGTTCGACGACCGGGACTGCCAGTCGGAACCCTTCCTGGAAGGCCTGGTGGAGGCCCTGGGACCCCAGGGGGAGCACCTCCAGTCCGCCACCGGCGCCCGCCAGCGGGACGCCCTCTGGGCGGTGCGGCGCATGACCTCCTCCCACCTGAAGGAGCGCTACCCCGGCAAGGTGAGCGAGGACATCGTGGTGCCCCGGTCGCGCATCCGGGAGTTCTTCCAGGAGCTGGAGCCCCTGGCGCTGCCGGCGGTCACCTACGGCCATCTGGGCGACGGCAACCTGCACGTGAACCTGCTGACGGCCGGCACCACGGAGCCCCTGGCGCTGGAGCGCCAGCTGCATGCCCTGTTCGAGCTATGCCTGGGCCTCGGGGGCGCCATCAGCGGCGAGCACGGGATCGGCCTGGCCAAGCGGGACGCCTTTCTCCGCTTCGCGGACCCCTTCCAGGTGCACAGCCTCAGGGCCATCAAGCGGGCCCTGGATCCCAGCGGCATCTTCAACCCCGGCAAGGTGGTGTGACACCATGCTGACCGGGGCCATCCAGGGAGGTGCGCGTTGATCAGCGACGGCCAGGCCGTCGACCTGGTGCGGACCGCCCTGGGGGTACAGCCGCTTGGGGTCGCCCGGCAGGGCCTGACGGACAGCGGCAACGACGTATTCCGCGCGGTGCTCCCGGACCAGCGGACGGTGGCGTTCCGGGTCAGCTCGCACCCCGCCGCCTTCGCCAGCACCCGGCGGAACCTGGAAATCCTGCGCGGGCTGGGGCTGCCGGTGGCCGAGGTCCTGGGGGCCGGCTCCACCGCCACGGGCGGTTCCTTCATCCTCCTGAGCTGGATCCCGGGCCGCGACCTCCAGTACGAGCTGCCCCGCATGAGCACGGAGCAGATGACCCGGGTCGCCGGGGCCGTCACCGGCTGCCAGAAGCGGGTGGGAACCCTGCCCCAGGGCACCGGCTTCGGCTGGGCGCCCATCGGCGAGAAGGCCGGGGCGGCAAGCTGGACGGAGATCTTCGGCGCCCCCGCCACCGGTCCCGTGGCCGCCGGCGCGACGCCCCTGGACCAGCTCCGCGGCCGTCTGCGCGGGGTGCGCGAACCGGTGGAGCCGTACCTGGCCCGGGTGCGCCCGGTCTGCTTCCTCGACGACCTGACCATCAAGAACGTCCTGGTGGAGGGCGGCGCGCTCCAGGGGCTCATCGACCTGGACAGCGTCTGCTACGGCGACCCGCTGCTGGCCGTCGGCTCGACCCTCACCCTCATCGCCACCGAGGTGGGGGAGGCCGGACGCTTCTACGGCGAGGAACTCATCCGCTGCTGGAACCCCGAGCCCGATGAGCTCAGGGCGATCCGTTTCTACGCCGCCCTCTGGAGCATCGGGCTGCTCAGCGCAGCCGGGGACCCGCAGCGGGCCCGGACCCTGGAGTCCATCGCCGAAGCTATGTTGCGGCTGGCCGAAGGAGCATGATTAGTAGTAGGGAGTCTCCCATGTCCATCCTGCTCGGCCACCGCGGCCTTTCCGCCCGCCATCTTGAGAATTCCATGGAGGCCTTCCGGGGCGCGCTCGCCGCGGGCATGGACGGCTTCGAACTGGACGTGCAGCCCACCCAGGACGGGGTCTGCCACGTGCTGCACGATGACGACCTGGCGCGCACGGCGCGCGGGGCCGGGATCCTGCGCAAGCTGAAATCCGCCGAGCTGTCCCTGCTGAACAACGGCGAGCCGGTGCCCCGGCTGGTGGACGTCCTGGGCTTGCCGGCCCGGCTGGTGAACGTGGAGCTGAAGGGCGAGCCCGGCTGGAAGCAGGCCCTGGCCGCGGTGGAAGCCTCGGGGGCACTGGACCGGGTGCTGTTCAGCAGCTTCGAGCACAGCGAGGTCCTGCAGCTCTGGTCCGCCTGCCACGAGGCCCGCTGCGGCCTGCTGTGGGAAGCGGACGAAGCGGCCGACCTGGACGCAGAGACCCTCGCCGAGCTCCCCGCCGGACTCACCTTCCACCTGCCCCTCTCCGAGGTCAAGGCCCGGCCGGGTTTCTGGGCGCCGTTCGCATCCCGTCTGGCCCTCTGGGGCATGGATCGCCCGTCGGAGGCCGGGGTGCTGGGCTTCGAGCCCGCCATCCTCATTACCAACGGTATCTGACTTACTCCGCCATCAGCGCCAAAAGCAGGTTTAGCAGCCGTTACGGAGCTTGCT
>PLUC01000120.1 GCA_003165415.1 Holophagaceae bacterium | reverse complement strand
CCGGGCATGAAGTGGGGGTGCGGGGGGACGTAGAGCGAGCAAAGCGAGCGGGCGGTCCCCCCGTGGAGAATCAGTTCGCCTGGTCCAGCGGGGGGGACGGGAGCAGGGCGTTGAAGGCGGAGTTGATCTGGGACTCCAGGCGCAGGCCCAGTTCGGCGCCCTCCATGGGGCGGCCCATGAGATAGCCCTGGAAGCCGTAGCAGCCCATGTCCACGAGCGCGTTCTTCTGCTGGAGGGTCTCCACCCCTTCGGCCACCACCCGCATGCCCATGTCCCGGCCCAGGTGGATGATGGTCTGCACGATGGAGATGGAGGAGATGACCCCGGGCTGGCTGGGGAACATGCCGCGCACGAAGGTCTGGTCGATCTTCAGGGTGTCGATGGGGAGCTGGTGCAGGTAGCTGAGGGAGGAGTAGCCGGTGCCGAAATCGTCGATGCCGAAGTGCACGCCCAGGGCCCTCAGGTCGTGGAGGATGGTCTGGCTGGTCTTGGCGTTCTTCAGCAGGGTGCTTTCGGTGATCTCCAGTTCCAGGCAGGAGGGCGACAGCCGGCACTCCCGGAGGGTCCGGGCCACGAAGTCCACCCAGCGCGGCTGGGTGAGCTGGATGGGGGAGACGTTCACCGCCAGCTTCACCGGGCGCGGGCTCATGGCCTGCCAGATGGCGGCCTGGCGGCAGGCGGTGGCCAGGGTCCACTCGCCCATGGCGTGGATGAACTGGTTCTCCTCCGCCAGGGGCACGAACTTGGAGGGGGGCACCGTCCCCAGGACCGGATGCTCCCAGCGCAGCAGGGCCTCCATGCCGAAGATGCTGCCGTCGGCGATGGTCTGGGGCTGGTAGAAGACCTGCATCTCGTTCTTCAGGATGGCCTGGCCCAGGAAGCTCTCCATCTGCTGCCGCTCGAAGGAGGCCTCGCTGAGGGTCAGGGTGGTGCACTGGATGCTGTTGCCGCCCGACGCCTTGGCCCGGTCGGTGGCGTGCTCGGCCTCCTTCTGCAGGGTGGGGGCGTCGTCCCCGTCCTGGGGGGAGGTGCTGATGCCGATGCTCGCGGTGAGGCGCACCTCGCGCTGGCCGACGCGGTACGGAATGCGCAGGGCGTCCAGGATGGCCTGGGCCATGCGCAGGGGCTCCTGGGGGTCCTGGATGTCCGGCAGCAGCACGGCGAACTGGTCGGTGCCCACCCGGGCCAGGGTGTCCCCCGCCGCCAGGAGCACCGACATCCTGCGGGTGAGCTGCAGGCACAGTTCATCCGTTTCGGTGAACTCCAGGGTCTGGTTCACCGACTTGAAGCGATCCAGTTCGATGAACAGCACCGAAACCATGTTGCCCTGCCGGCGGGCGCGCAGGATGGCCTGGCTCGTGCGGTCGGACAGGCGGATGCGGTTGGGCAGCCCGGTGAGGGGATCCTGGTCCCGCAGCACTTCCAGCTGGGCCTTGACCTGGGACAGCTCCGCCCGGGCCTTGGTCAGTTCATCCAGGAGGTCCAGGGCCTTCATAGGTTCTTCTTTGTCTTCCGGATGGGTGGGATGAGGGGCCACGCCGCGGACTCCCAGGGGATTGGCTCAAACAAGGCGCTGCCGAGGATCTAGGTATTCATCAAGCCCTAGTCTCCACCCCCCCGATCCGGAATGCGAATCAAATGATGGGCATTCTGGATATTATGTTGTTTTTTCCAATTTGACTCCGGATCAGGCCTGGGCCAGCCCCTGGTCCAGGGCTTCGAGGATGTCGTCGATGTGCTCGATGCCGATGGAGAGGCGCACCAGGTCCGGAGTGAGACCGCCTTCCAGCTGCTGCGCTTCGGAGAGCTGGGAGTGGGTGGTGCTGGCGGGGTGGATGATCAGGCTCTTGGCGTCGCCCACGTTGGCCAGGTGGGAGAACAGCGGAATGTTGTCGATGAGCTTGACCCCGGCCGCGGCCCCGCCCTTGATGCCGAACACCACCATGCCGCCGAACCCGCCCTTGAGGTACTTCTTCCCCAGGGCGTGGGAGGGGTCGTCCGGAAGCCCGGGGTAGCGGACCCAGGCGACCTTCGGGTGGCGCTGGAGGTGCTGCGCCACCTTCAGCGCGTTCTCGCTGTGCCTCTGGATGCGCAGGGGCAGCGTCTCGATGCCCTGGAGGAAGATCCAGGCGTTGTCCGGGGAGATCGCCGCGCCCAGGTTGCGCAGGGGCACGGTGCGCGCCCGCAGGATGAAGGCGATGGGCGCCAGCGCCTCCGGCAGGTCGATGGCCCAGCGCAGGCCGTGGTAGTTGGGGTCGGGGGCGGTGAACAGCGGGTGCTTGCCGGAGGCCCAGGGGAACGTGCCGGCGTCGGTGATGATGCCGCCGATGCCGGTGCCGTGCCCGCCGATCCACTTGGTGAGCGAGTTCACCACGATGTCGGCGCCGAATTTGATGGTCTGGAGCAGGGAAGGGGTGGAGAAGGTGGCGTCGACGATGAGGGGCAGCCCGTTGCGGTGGGCCACGGCGGCGATCTTCTCGATGTCCGCCACGTCCAGCAGCGGGTTGCCGATGCTCTCGATGAAGACGGCGCGGGTCTTCTCGGTGATGGCCTTCTGGAAGCTTTCCGGATCCTTGGGATCCACGAACCTCACCTTGATGCCCAACTGCGGCAGGATGGCGTCGAACATGGTGTAGGTGCCGCCATAGAGGTTGTTGGCGCTGACGATCTCGTCGCCGGCCTGGGCCAGGGTGATGATGGCGTAGAAGATCGCCGAGGTGCCCGAAGCCAGGGCCAGGGAGGCGGCGCCCCCCTCCAGCAGCGAGATGCGCTGCTCCAGAACGTCCTGGGTGGGGTTGCCGATGCGGGTGTAGATGTTGCCGAGTTCCTTGAGGGCGAACAGGTTGGCGGCGTGCTCGGTGCTCTTGAAGACGTACGAGCTGGTGCGGTGCACCGGGACGCCCAGGCTGAGGGTGGTGGGATCTGGGGTCTGGCCGCCGTGCAGGGCGATGGTTTCGGGCCGATAGGCGTGGGCCATGGGGTTCTCCTCGGTTCGGAACAGCGGTGGCTGGTGTCTCAGGATAGACAAGAGTTGCCCGCGGGGAGGGGGAAGGATGGAAATTTATATTTCTTACTGGCAAAATAAGATTACTCCCGATTTGGAATGAAATCAATAGCGGCGATCTAGTTTTCTCCGTCCACCAGCAGGTAGCCTTGGCCCCGCAAGGTCAGCAGCTTGCGGGGCATCTCCGGATCGTCTCCCAGCAGGCGGCGGAGGCGGCCGATGAAGATGTCCACCGTCCGGGTCTCCACCTCCGGAGCATAGCCCCACACCTCCACCAGCAGTTCCCTGCGGCTCACCACCTGGTTCCGCTTGCGCCAGAGGTGCAGGATCAGCATCAGTTCCCGTTCGGTCAACAGGGTGGTCGCGCCGCCCCGCTCCAGCATGGATTGGGCCGGGTGAAGCACGCAGGCGCCCAGGTCGATGGTCCGGGGCAGGGGTTCCTGGTACCACTCCCCGCGCCGCAGCATGCCGCGCACGCGCAGGATCAGCTCCTCCAGGTTGAAGGGCTTGGTGAGGTAGTCGTCGGCCCCCAGGCTGAGGCCCATGATGCGGTCCTCGTCCCCCGCGCAGGCCGTCAGGATCAGTACCGGCAGGCGGACATCCCTGCGCTTCACCTCCTGGAGGAGCTGGAACCCGCTCACATCGGGCAGCATCACATCCAGCACCACGAGGTCGGGCGGGCCGGCCGCCAGCGCGCGGCGGCCTTGCGCGCCGGTGGCGGCCCATTCCACGTCGCAGCCCTCCAGCTCGAAATTGAGGCGCAAGCCCTTGGCGAGCTGGATCTCATCTTCCACAAGCAGGATTCGCTTCTTCACGGGTGTCCGGCTCCTTCCTCCCCCAGGGGCAGGGCCACCTGGAAGGTGCTGCCCACGCCCGGGCTCTCCACCCAGACATGGCCGCCATGGGCCTTCACCAGGCTGGCCACGATGAACAGGCCCAGGCCCGTACCGCGGCCGCGGGCGGCGGAAGCCCGGTAGAACAGGCGGAAGATCTTGCGGCTCTCCCGGGGTGCGATCCCCGGCCCGTCGTCGGCCACCGTCAGCAGGGCGAGGTGGTTCTTCTGGGCCAGGGAAACCCCGATGCGCACGCCAGGCGGGCAATGGCAGAGGGCGTTGTCCACCAGGTTGTCCAGGATTCTCTCCATCATGGCGGGGTCCCCTTGGATCCACAGGTTCTGCAGGGAGCCGATGTGGAGGTGGCCTCCGTTCCTGACCACGAACTCACGCTTCCGGGCGAGGTAGCGTTCCAGGAAATCCCCGAGATCCAGGGGGTGCGCCTCGATCCGCAGTTTCTGGCGCTCCATGCGCGAGGCCAGGAGGACGCCCTCGATGCTGGTCTCCAGGCGGCCCAGGTCCTGCCAGGCGGCGTCAAGGCAATCCCGGGTCTGTTCCGGGCTGATCTCCCGTTTCAGCAGGGTCTCCAGATGCAGCTTCACCGAGGCCAGGGGCGAGCGCAGATCGTGGCTCACGCGGGAGACGAAGTCCTTGACCACCCGGTTCTGGGCGGCCTGGTGGGCGAAGTGGATGACCAGCACGTTCAAGCCGAAGATCATCAGCGCCAGGAAGACCAGGCCCCAGGTGAACAGGCCGAGGCTGGGCGCCGCCTTGGCCGCGTGCGGCCGCACGTAGGCCAGGATCCAGAGCAGCAGCACCATGACCCAGGCCGTCTGCGAGGCCACGATCCAGAACAGCGAACCGAAGGTGATCCGAACCCAGAGTTTAAAGAAATCCTTGAGCATGGGATCTGTCCCGTCACGGCCAAGCCCGGCATCGCTTCCCATTTTACAGTTCTTTTGCGGAGCAGCGGTGACGCAGGCCCCATCCTTGCCTGGGAGCGGTCATGGGCAAGCGGATTCTCCTCACTTCGGTCTTCGGTCCTTTCGGCGTGGATGACGCATGGGGCCGGAAAGAGAACATCATGGAGCTGTTCCACAACCAGGTCACCAAGGCCCAGGGCATGGCTTCGCTGCGGGTCCACCACCGTTCGTTCGGGCTCGACTTCCTGGCCGCCAACGTGGAAAGCCCCGTGCAGGTCCTGGACTTCCCCAGCCGGCGCGAGTTCATCCGCACCCTGAAGCGGGAGCCGTTCGACATCGTGGGCATCAGCTTCATCGTCCCCAATTTTGTCAAGGCCCGGGAGATGGCCCGCCTGGTGCGGAGCCTCCAGCCCGGGGCGGAGATCATCCTGGGGGGCCACGGCGCCGCCATCGAAGGGGTGGAACAGCTCATCCCCTGCGATCACGTGGTCAAGGGCGAGGGCATCCGCTGGCTCAGGCAGCACCTGGGCGAGGATCCGGACCGCCCCTTCGTGCACCCCTCCATCCCCTCCTCAGACCACAAGCGGGTCTTCGGCATCCCGTACGAGGGCAAGGGCGGCCTGCTGGTGCCGGGGGTGGGCTGCGTCAACGGCTGCCGGTTCTGCGCGACCTCCCATTTCTTCGGCAAGGAATACACCTCCTTCTTCGAGACCGGGGCCGAGCTGTTCTGGAACGCCTGCCGCATCGCCAAGGATCTGGGTACCGATGACCTCTTCATCATGGACGAGAACTTCTTCAAGCAGGAGGCGCGGGCCCGGGAGCTGCTCGCCTTGATGGAGTATCACCAGCGGCCCCTCCGGTTCGGCCTGTTCTCCTCGGCCGAGGCCATCGAGAGCTTCGGGGTGGAGAACATGGTGCGCCTGGGGGTGGATTTCGTCTGGCTCGGGGCCGAGTCGAGGCGGGAGACCTACGCCAAGAACCAGGGGCGGGACCTTCCCGCCCTGGTGCGGCGCCTGCGGGACCACGGCATCCTCGTGCTCGCTTCCGGAATCCTGTTCCTGGAGGACCACACGCCGGAGAACATCCAGGACGACATCGACTTCATGATCGAGCTGGAAGCGGACATGACCCAGTTCATGATGTTCACGGCCATGCCGGTCACGGCCCTGTACCAGGATCTCAAGGCCCGTGGCCTGCTGGACTTCGACCTGCCCTACGAGGAGTGGCACGGGCAGCACGAACTCAACTGGCGGCACCCGCATTTCAGCTCGGCGGAGGCCCAGCGCGTGCTGGGAGACGCCTTCCGCCAGGAGTACGACCGCAATTCCTCGTCCATCCTCCGCCTGGCCCAGACGGCGCTGCGGGGGATCGTCACGCTGGAAGAGCCCGCCCGGACGGACCCTTGGCTGGCCATCCGGCGGGATCAGATCCGGGCCTATGCCCTGCGCTTCCGTCTGCTGATGCCGACCCTGCGCTGCTTCGCCCACAATCCCCTGGAACGGCGGCGCGTGGCGGAATTGGGCCAGGCCTTCCAGACCGTCCTGGGGCCCATGCCCCTGGGTTCACGCGTCCTGTCCATGGGCGCCCTGGCCCTGGCCGGGATCCAGACCCTTCGCACCGCCCTGTTCGGCGACATGAGCCAACCCAGCATGCGGCTCACCCGGTACCGTTGGCCCAAGGAGGGATCGGGCCTTGGGGCCTGGCTGGGGAAAGCCGTGGCATCCCCCCGGAAAGCGCCGGCCGGAGTTCCCGGGTCGTGAATCGAAGCCCCGCCGGGTGGCGGGGCTTCCTGTTTGGCTCGGAAGTGACCTTGGCCAACCCAATAAATGAGAGAATCGTTAATACAAATCAGGGTGTCGGCATTTGGCAAGAAGAGGCGACGGCGGCTGGAAGGTAACAGTGGAGGACGTAATCCATGACC
This sequence comes from Holophagaceae bacterium, assembly GCA_003165415.1. Taxonomy (GTDB): domain Bacteria; phylum Acidobacteriota; class Holophagae; order Holophagales; family Holophagaceae; genus Mesoterricola. Next base: position 17,712 of record PLUC01000120.1, on the reverse strand, counting down.
ATACGGTCGGCATTGAAACGCCAGGCCAGGGTGCGCAGGGAGCGCTTGATCGCCTGCACCCAAAGGCGGGGCACCCCGTTGGAGTCCTGGTCGTAGTAAAGGGGGACGACCTGTTCCTCCAGCAGGCGGAACAGGGCATCGGCATCGCGCTTATCCTGCGTCTCATCGACAACGTGGATCTCACCGTTGCCGATGGCGAAGCCGTTCTCGCCGTCGTAGGCTTCCGCCCACCAGCCATCCAGGACGGAAATGTGCAGGCCACCATTCATGACCGCCTTCATGCCGCTGGTGCCGCAGGCCTCCTGGGGGCGCCTGGGAGTGTTGAGCCAGGCGTCCACGCCATGGTAGAGTTCGCGACCCACGTGGATGTTGTAGTTTTCCACAAACACAATGCGGTGCCGGAAACGGGGGTCTTCAGTCAATTGCCCCACCTTCTGGATCAGGGCCTTGCCCAGCCCGTCCGCCGGATGGGAGCGGCCCGCGAGGATGAGGTTTACCGGACGATCGGGATTGTTCACCAGCCGATCCAGCCGGTCCAGGTCGGAGAACAGCAGGTCGGGCCGCTTGTAGGGCACGAAACGCCGGGCGAAGCCGATGGTGAGGGCGTCCGGGGCCAGGGGCGGTGGATCCTGGACCGGCAAGCCGACCCGGGCACGCATTTCCGCGACCCTCTCCCGTATCAGGCGAAGCATGCGCGCCTTGAGCTCCTTCTTGATCTCCCAGATCTCAGCGGGATCGATGGCGGCAACCTTGATCCAGAGATCGGGCCGGACGATGCTTTCCTGCCAGTCAACCCCCAGGTGGGTCTGGAACAGGACGTTCAGTTCCAGAGACAACCAGGAGGGCACATGGACGCCGTTGGTCACGTGGCCAATGGGGACGTCGTGCACAGAGCGGTCTGGCCAAAGGCACTGCCACATGGAACGCGATACGGTGCCGTGGAGGGCGGAGACGCCGTTGGCACGCCGGCATTGCTTCAGAGCCAGTACGGTGGGCAGGAACGGGGAGGCGTGGTCGTTGGGATCGACCCGGCCCAGGCTGAGCACGTCCTGGATGGGCAGCCTGAGTCCGTCAGCCAGCGCCTTCAGATGCTCCGCGGCCAGGTCGGCGGGGAACCGGTCATGGCCAGCCTCCACCGGGGTGTGGGTGGTGAACACGGTGCCGGCAGCGGCCTCCCGGATGGCCGCCCAGGGGTCCAGGTTGTCCTCCTGCACCCGGTGTCGGGCCCTTTCCAGGATGGCGAAAGCAGAGTGCCCTTCGTTGAGGTGATAGACGCTTGGCGTGATCCCCAGGGCCCGCAAGGCCCGGGAGCCGCCCACACCCAACAGGAGCTCCTGCTGGATGCGCATGCGCTGGTCGCCGCCGTAGAGGGATGCCGCCAGGGCCTTGTCATCGTCCGAGTTGGCATCGTCGCGGGTGTCCAGCAGGATCAGCCGAATCCGCCCCACCTGGGCCTCCACCACCTTCGCCCACACGGTGCGGCCGGGAAGCTCCACCCCCACCCGCACCTGCTCTCCGTCCGGCCCCAGGGCCGGATCGAGGGGCAGGTCGGAGGAGTCGAACGGCTCGCTTACGTCGTGCTGCCAGAAGCTGGCGTCCAGCATCTGGGTGGTGTAGCCCCGGTGGTAGAGCAGGCCCACCCCCACCAGGGGCACACCCAGGTTTGAAGCGCCCTTCAGGTGGTCCGCAGCCAGAATGCCCAGCCCGCCTGAATAGATCGGGATGGATTCATGGATACCGAACTCCGCGCAGAAATAGGCAACGGGCCTGGAAAGGAGGGTGCCAGCGTGGACCATGCCCCAGGTGGTGAGCGGGTTCAGGTACTCGTGCAGCTGGCGCAGGGCGCGGTCGGTGCGGGTGAGGATGTCCACCTCCTCGGCGCGCTTTTCCAGGAGGGCCGGGCTCATCTCCTTGATGACCCGCACCGGGTTCCGGTGGACCTTCCGGTAGATCTCCGGGTCGAGGTCGCGGAAAATGGCCCGCACCTCGGGTCTCCAGGTCCACCAGAGGTTGCGGGTGAGTTTCCTGAGCTTTGCTTGCAGAGTATCCAATGGGTAACTCCTCACCAGGTGGAGGGAGGTCGGTGCCGGAAACCAGACCGGTCAGGTGGCCAATGAATGTCAAGGAGCAGAATGATCCCTAATCCGTAAGACTGAAGAGAGGCAGGCCCAGTGGGGCAAGCTCAGGTGGCCGGAACATGTAGGGCTTTGGACGAGGGCGGAATTATATCACGAATCTACTTCGAGGCGGCTCTCAAGGACCAGATTGTGGCCAGGACCTCGGCAGGGGTGACCAGGCCAGTCGCCAACCGGTTCCTAAGCAGTTCCCGTATATACCAGGACAAACTCCGGGCACGGCGGATGGCAAGAAACGCCAGACGATAGGTCAAGTGCCGGAGGATCTTTTCCAGGTTGCTCAGCATAGGGCACCCCCTCATCAAGAAGCATTTTTTATGCCACAAGGGATTACCGAAGTTCAGGGAGCCAAGGAGCAGGAAAAGGTGGTCGCTGACCGCAACCTCACCCCGAAAATCCAATAAGGACGTTCTGCCCTTGCGCCAACGGGAAAGGCTCACATCATTGACTAAACCCTTGTCAGGATTACCTCGTCTTCTAATAACTGCTAGAGACGTTCTTATTTGCGGCTTTTGGTTACATTCCTGTGAGAAGGGTCGGCCTATGCGTCATCTCAAAGGGAAAGCAGTCGTGGCTCAGGGCGGCGGCCCCACCGCCGTCATCAACCAGAGTCTGGTGGGCGTGGTCATGGAGGCCCGGAAGTGGCCGTTCATCACCAACGTGTACGGCGCCCGGTTCGGGGTGCGGGGCATCCTCAAGAAGGATTTCCTGGACCTGACCCTGGCCACCACCCACAACCTGGAGATGGTCGCCGCCACCCCCTCCTCGGCCCTGGGCTCCACCCGGGACAAGCCGGACGAGGAGTACTGCGCGCGCATGGTCGCGGTGTTCCAGAAGCACGGCGTGCGCTACTTCTTCTACATCGGCGGCAACGACTCCGCCGAAACCTGCCTGATCATGGACGAGTACGCCCAGCAGGTGGGCTACGACCTGCGGGTGATCCACATCCCCAAGACCATCGACAATGACCTGCTGGTCACCGACCACTGCCCCGGCTTCGGCTCCGCCGCCCGTTTCGTCACCTCGGCCTTCGCCTGCCTGGACATGGACAATTACGCCATCCCCGGCGTGTTCATCGGCGTGGTCATGGGCCGCAACACCGGGTGGCTGACCGCCTCGTCGGTCATGGCCCGGCGCGACCCCAAGGACGGCCCCCACCTCATCTACGTGCCGGAGCGGGTGTTCGACACCGACCGCTTCCTGGACGACGTGGAGAACGTGTTCTCCCAGAACGGGCGCTGCGTGGTGGCCCTGTCCGAGGGCATCGTCTCCTCTGACGGCATGCCAATGCTGGCGAAGTTCCAGCCCGAGACCGAACTGGACCCGTTCGGCAATATGCAACTCTCCGGCCGCGGCACTCTGGGCGACGCGCTGTCCGACCAGATCAAGCAGCGGCTCAAGATCAAGCGGGTGCGCTGCGACACCTTCGGCTACCTGCAGCGCTCGTTCCTGGGCATCACCTCGGAGGTGGATATCAGCGAGGCCCGGGACGTGGGCGAGACCGCGGTGCATTTCGCCTCCAGCCACGACCAGAATGGCTCGGTGGCGATCCGGCGCACCGGCGACTATTCCGTGGACTATTTCCTCACACCCCTTGAGACCGTGGCGCGGGACACCAAGCCCCTGCCCCCCGAGTATCTGAAGGGCTCGCACGACATCGCCGAAAGCTTCCGCTACTACGCTCGCCCCCTGATCGGGACGATCCCCCACTTCGACCGGATCATAGCTCCACCGGTCGTGTTCTGAGCCCATCGGCCAACCCGGACTTGTCCCCAATGGAGCCGCCATGCGACTGACACGTCCCGCCCTTGCCCTTTTTTCGGCTCTGTTGCAAACATCGGGATCGACCGAGAACGTTTCTCAACACTTCGATTCTGGGTGCTTCCTGCCCGGCGTAGAGTTATCGGATGACCACCTCCAGAACCTTCAAGGGCCGCCACTTTCCCAAGCCGGTGATCCTGCTCTGCATCCGTTGGTATCTTGCCTACTCGCTGAGCTACCGGGATCTCCAGGAGATGATGGCCGAACGCGGCATTCAGGTGGACGCCAGCACGATCTACCGCTGGGTTCAGGCCTACGCGCCAGAGCTTGACCGGCGAATTCGAAGGAAGCTCAAACCCACGCGGGGAGATTGGCACGTCGATGAGACCTACATCCGCATCAAGGGCGTCTGGCACTACCTCTACCGGGCCGTGGATGCCGTTGGACAAACGGTGGACTTCCTATTGAGCGCCCGCAGGGATACCTTTGCGGCCAAATTGTTCTTGGAAGAAGCAATCTTGAGGCCCCACAACTATTTCCCGGAAACCATAGTCGTGGACAGGAATCCGGCCTATCCGGCCGCCTTGAGCATCCTGCAGAAGGAGGGTCATCTCAGCCCGACAGCCCATTTGAGGACGGGCCGAGCCCTCAACAACCTCGTCGAGCAGGACCATAGGCGAATCAAACGGCTCATGCGGCCACGCTTGGGGTTCAAGAACTTCGAGTCGGCAAGAAGAACGATTCAAGGGTACGAGGCGATGTCAATGATTCGGAAAGGCCAAGTGGACCAGGTGAAGCGGAGGGACGGAAAGGTCCTCGCGAGTTTTGTCGAGGACCTATTCGCGGCGTTTTCCTGATCGGGTTCGAGAGGAGCTGATCTTTGTCTGTTTCGAAATTTGCAACAGAACCAATCGGCTTCCGGGTCCAGGACCGAGAAAAATCGGACATGGGAGGGCGGCACTCTGGTATACTAGTGACATACCAGTATAAAATAAGTATTTCATCTATTAGTGCGAGAGAAGGCATGAGTGGATTGATGTTGGTCAATGTAATTGTCCAATCCCAGGATCCGGCCGGCGCCGGGGCCACGATCCTCGTCATCCTGGATGGTCGCTTCCTGACAGTGGGCCGCGTCCGGCGGGAGCTCCCGGACCGCCGCTGCGAGCGTTTGGATTAGAGGAGGGTGGTGAAGCCATGAGACATCAGGTAGCCAAAGCGGTCCAAACCATTCGTGATTCGGTCATCCGCGAGATGTTCGCGAGGGCGACCGAATTGGGTAACGTCATCTCGCTCGGCATCGGCGAACCTGACTTCCCCACCGATGACCGGATCTGCCAGGATGCCCTCCGGGACGCTTTATCTGGGGCCACCCACTATACCCAATCCCAGGGGAACAAGGAGCTTCTCAGCGCCCTGGTCGAAGCCATCAACTCTCAACACGTTTTGGGAATCGAAGAGAAGAACGTTGTGGTGACCCACGGCGGTACGGGGGCGCTCGCGGCTTACTTCCGAACGATCCTCGACCCAGAGGATGAAGTGATTGTGCCTGAGCCGTATTTCCTATCCTATCGACCGCAAATCGAGTGGGCAGGGGGCCGGGTTGTATACGTTCCGACGCGGTTCGAGGAAGGGTTCGAGGTGAAGCCGAAAGACATTGAGGCAGCCATCACGCCGCGCACCAAGGTGCTCCTGCTCAACTCCCCCAACAACCCCACAGGAGCGGTCATTTCCGGAGCGACCCTGGACGCCATAGCAGACCTGGTGAAGGAGCGGGACCTGCTGGTGGTGAGTGATGAAGTCTACGACCGGCTGGTTTTCGGCGGTCGCCGCCACGAATCGATCATCACTCGGCCAGACATGCTCGAGCGGACCGTCGTCATCAATTCCTTTTCCAAGACCTATGCCATGACCGGTTGGCGCATCGGCTATGCCTTCGGCGCAAGCTGGATCATCGAATCCATGATCAAGGTGGTGTGCCACTGCACATCGTGCACCTCGTCGGTTTCCCAGCGCGGCGCCCTGGCGGCCCTGCGCATGGACCCTGCGGTGGCCGATGAAATGATGGGGCGATTCGCTAAGCGGAGCGAATTCCTATACCAAGGTCTTCGCGCCGTTCCGGGGTTCCGGGTGAATAAACCCGAGGGTACTTTCTACCTCTTTCCCGACATCTCCCAACTGACGGACGACCCCTACCGGTTTGCCCTGGACCTCCTTCAGGAGGAGCGGGTGGCCTTGGTGCCGGGCTTTGCGTTTGGGCCTTCGGGGCGGAACTGCGTAAGATTCGCCTGTACCGTCGAACAGGACAGGCTTGCCGAGGCCGTCAAGCGCATCGGGCGTTTTGTTGCCAACCATGTCGAGCGGAAAAGAGCTTCATCATGACCATCGCCGATGCTCTGGTCAGGGAAATCCGATCCATTACCGGGCCGGAAGCGTGCCTCGACACGCCGGAGGACCTCCGCTGCTATTCCTACGACCTTTTCACCCGGGGCCTTCCCGAACTGGTCGTGCTGCCCCGAACGACAGAAGAGGTCGCACGGGTGCTCAAACTGGCAAACGAGGCTGGGATCCCCGTGACGCCCCGAGGGGCCGGCTCATCCCTCACGGGCGGCCCGATCCCCATCCGGGGCGGCATCTCGCTTTGCCTTGCCCGCATGAACCGCATCCTGGAGATTTCCCCGCGGGACCGCCTGGCGCGGGTGCAACCGGGCGTCGTGACCCACGACTTCCACAGGGCCGTCGCCAAGATGGGGCTCTTCTACCCGCCCGACCCGGCATCCTCCTACTTCTGCACCCTCGGCGGGAACGTCGCCACCAATGCTGGAGGGCCCAGCGGAGTCAAGTACGGCGTGACCCGGGACTATCTCCTCGGCCTTACGCTGGCCGTGCCTTCGGGTGACGTCCTGGTGACCGGCGGACGGAGTTACAAGAACGTCACGGGCTATGACTTCACCCACTTCATCTGCGGAAGCGAAGGGATGCTCGGGGCCCTCACGGAAATCACGGTGAAAATCCTTCCCAAGCCGGAGGCGGTTCGCACCCTGCTGGCCTTGTATTCGGACGTGGGACCCGCGACGGAGGGTGTCGCCCAGATCATGGGGAACGCCATCATTCCGGCGACCCTTGAGTTCATGGACCGGAACTTTCTCGAAACCGTGGACCAGTTGTTCGGGTTCGGGTTCCCGAAAGAGGTTGGAGCCGCGCTGCTCATCGAGGTGGACGGTCCGGAGGTGCTGGTGGGACCCCAGGCTGCGGCGATCCTCGATCTGTGCACCAAGGGCGGCGCCTTGACCATTCAGGCGGCCGAGAGCCCCGAGGAGCGTGAGAAGCTCTGGAAGGCGAGGCGAGCCGGCACCGCGGCCCTGGTGCGTGAAGCAAAATACGTGGCGTCGCTCGACTTCTGCGTTCCGGTTTCCGCCATCAGCCAGGCCGTGCGGGAAATCCAGGAAATCGGCAGGCGCTATGACATGAAGGTGGTGGTCATCGGCCACGCCGGCGACGGCAACCTGCACCCGATGTTCTTCTACGACCCCGACGACCCCCGCCAGGCCGAAACCTATGCGGTGCTGGAAGCAGAGCTGGTGCGCAGCATCCTCAAACTCTCGGGGACCCTTTCTGGTGAACACGGCATCGGCCTGGAGAAAGCCCAGTACCTCAGCCTGGAGAAAGCGCCCTTCGAACTTCAGCTCAGTCGTCGCGTGAAGATGGCCTTCGACCCGAACTTGATCATGAACCCGGGCAAGTGCGAATGGGCCACGAAGACCGACCGGGAGCTCCCGTGACCGATTACATCCAGTGCGGACATTGCGCTCGCTGCCTGGAGGTGTGCCCGACCTACCAGGCCCTGCGCATCGAGACTCTGAGCTCCCGGGGCCGGTGGGATCTCATCAACGGGGTCGCTGAAGGCACCCTTCAGCCCGGCCCCCGCTACCTGGAATCCCTCTCGCTTTGCATGAACTGCATGGCCTGTTCGGCCGTGTGTCCCAAAGGGGTCGATCCGGAGCACATGGTGCAGGAAGCCAGAGCCAAGCTCGCTCAAGTTTCAGGGAAGGGTCACCTGAAACGGGCGCTTTTCTCGGGCTTTCTCTCGAACCCCCGCGTCGTGCGCAAGTCCCTCCGGCACCTCCGGCTCCTCGCCAAGGTTCGGCGCTGCTTCCGGGGAAGAGGCGACCGGCTCCTACGGCATCTCCCACTCCTCCTCTCGGACTTCCTGAAGGGATACGCCATACCGACGGTCAGCGGGCCATCGCTGTTTGACCGGCTTCCCCAACGCGTCCCGGCGGCGCAGGATGCCGAGCCTAGAGGGGAGGTCGCCTATTTCGCCGGGTGCTTCAACGCGCTGGTGGATACGGGACCGGCGGAGGCGGTCATCCAGGTTCTCGCCCATCAAGGGTACGACGTCTTCATTCCGCCCGGGCAGACCTGCTGCGGTGCTCCGGTGGTCCGTGACAACGGGGATGAGCTGATCAGGCGGGCCATGGAAAAGAACCTGCAGACGTTCGCAGGGGACCGTACGGTGGTGGTGTCATGCGCCACCTGCGGGAGCATGCTCAAGAAAAAATACCCTGAGTTGGCCACCGTTGACGGTGGGCCCTTGTCACGGGCGGCGTCGGACCTGGCCGGACGAACGGTGGATTTCATGGAACTGCTTGCCGGGGCTGGAGGCGTGCGCCCGGGGCGGATCCCCGTGAACCAGCGAGTGACCATCCACGATCCCTGCCACCTGGCGCGGGGTCAAGGGATTTCAACTCAGATCAGGCAAGTGCTCGCTGCGGTGCCGGGGATCGAAATCGTCGAAATGGACAATCCCGATCGGTGCTGCGGGGGCGCGGGAACCTACAGTGTGAGCCATCCCGAGATGGCCCGCGCCATCGGGCTCCTCAAGGTGAATGAGATCAAAGATACCGGTGCGACACTGGTGGTGACGGCATGTCCCGGCTGTGTCCTCCAGATCCAGCGGGAACTCGCAAGGGAAGGGCTGCGCATCCCGGTTGTCCAGCCTGCGGAAGTCCTTGCCTTTTCTTACGGGTTTGGGAGTGAGATCACGTGGCAACAAGGAACCTGACCATTCGGCTGGTTTCTATAACTTCTGCAACCTAGAGGAGAACGCAATGTCAACTGACACCACCGTCATCGCCCCTCTCACTGCTGAACCTCCCAACAGATCGATCGAGGACGCGATCTACGCCAGGGTAACCCGGCACTGGATCCCATTTCTCTTCTTCTGCTACATTTGCGCCTATATCGATCGGGCCAACGTGGGCTTCGCCAAGCTCCAGATGGCCTCCGACCTGAAGCTCAGCAACACGGTCTACGGTATCGGCGCCGGCATCTTTTTCCTCGGCTACTTTGCTTTCGAAGTCCCGAGCAACATCATCATGCACCGCGTCGGCGCACGGCGCTGGATCGCCCGGATCATGATTACCTGGGGGATCATTTCCGGGGCGATGTTCTTTGTGAGGGGTGAGTGGTCCTTCTACACCCTGCGCTTCCTGCTTGGTGTCGCCGAGGCCGGCTTCTTCCCCGGAATCATTCTGTATCTTACCTATTGGTATCCGTCCACGCGCCGGGCGAAGATGGTGGCTTTGTTCATGCTCGCCGTCCCGGTGGCCAACATCGCCGGTGGCCTATTCTCCGGCTGGATCATGCGCGCATTCGACACCACTGCAGGCCTGCCCGGATGGAAATGGCTTTTCATCCTGGAGGCAGTGCCGTCCGTCGTCATGGCGCTGGTCGTCTGGAACTACTTGGCTGACAACATTCGCCAGTGCAGTTGGCTCGCGGAAGACGAAAAGGTTCTCCTGGAAAGAAACCTCCAGAACGATTCCAGGACGGTGGTGAAACACTCACTGGGCAACGCCTTCGGTGATCCACGTGTCTGGCTCCTGGCGGCGATCTACTTCCTCCTGAACATCGGCCAGTACGGAATGCTGTTCTGGATACCCACCATCATCAAGAACATGGGCTACCAGGATACCTTCCATATCGGCCTTCTGAGCGACATCCCATACGTGGTGGCCATGGTGGCCATGATCGTGATCAGCCGCAGTTCCGACAAACACCTGGAGCGGCGGTGGCACTTGGCGATCCCGGCCACCATCTCCGGCATCGGCCTGGTGGCGGCAACGGCCTTCAGCGGCAACCCCTTGGTGGCAATGACCGGACTTTCGCTCGGCATGGCCGGCCTGTTGGGCACGATCCCGACGTTCTGGTGCCTGCCGTCCGCTTTCCTCGGGGGTGTCGCGGCGGCGGCGGCCATCGCCTTGATCAACGCGATCGGCAGCATTTCTGGGTTCGTTGGGCCGACCTTCTATGGATTGATGAAGGATCTGACCGGCAGTTCCAATGGCGCCATGTATCTGTTCGCGCTTCTGGGGACTCTGGGCGGGTTCCTGGCGTTCCTGATGCCGGCTCAGCCGGTCAAAAGCTAGAGGATCGAAAGCGAGGTGAAAATGAGCAGCCTGCTGCTGGTTAATGGGCGCATCCACACCCAGGATCCAGCCTGCGCCCTGGCGACGGCAGTGGCCATCCGCGACGGGAGGTTCCTGGCGGTGGGCGGCGATATGGAGGTGCGTGAGCTTGCCGCGACCGGCTCGCGCACCATCGATCTGGGCGGACGACGGGTCATCCCAGGACTGACCGACGCGCATTTCCACTATTACGACTGGGCCCTGGGCCGGCGCCGGATCCTGCTGACAGGGGTGCCGACCCTGGGCCAACTCTGCGAGCGGGTCGCCCGAGCCGCGCGGGCGGTGGTTACCGGCGCCTGGCTGATCGGCCAGGGCTGGAACGAAACGGAGTGGTCCGATCCGCGCCTGCCCTCCCGGGATGATCTGGACGCGGCGGCGCCAAACCATCCGGTCTTCCTCTGGCATCTCGGCCTGCACCTGGCCGTGGGCAACTCCCTGGCCCTCCAGGCCGTCGGCATTGACAGCAGCACCCCGGACCCTCCCATGGGTGTGATCGACAAAGACAGTACCGGGCGCCCCACAGGGATCCTGCGCGATCTGGCAATCAACCTCGTCACCAGCCACATCCCGGGTCCGCCCGACGTGGAGGTCGCCCAGGCCTTCCAGGAGGGTTTCCCCTGCCTGCACCAACTCGGCCTCACGGGGGTGCAGGACCAGCGCCTGATGGGTGGTCTCGAAGGCGCCACCGCGTTCCGGGTCTGGCAGGGGCTGCAGGCGGAACATAGCATCGATCTGCGGGTCTGGATGAACCTCCCAGGCGAACGGCTGGACGAGATCATCGCCCTGGGCCTGCGCACGGGCATGGGTGATGACTGCCTGCGCATCGGCCACTGCAAGTACTTCGCCGATGGCGCCCAGGGCGTGCACACGGCCTGGATGCTGGAACCCTACGAAGGCAGCTCAACCTGTGGGATCCAACTCACCCCCATGGACGCCATCGAGGCCGCCTTGCGCCGTGCTCAGGGTGCCGGACTGGCGATCGCCGTTCACGCCATCGGCGACCGGGCCAATCGGGAGCTTTCCTGCGTGTTCGAGCGGGTGCTGGGGGAGCGCCCGGAGAGCGGAGTCCTCCCGCCCCGGGCGCCGCACCGGATCGAGCATCTACAGCTGATTCATCCGGACGATCTCCGCCGCGTGGCGCGGATGGGAATCACCGCCTCGGTTCAGCCTCTATCGATCACCGATGACATCCCCATGATGGCGCCCACCATCGGCCCACGGACCCGCTACGCCCACGCCTTGCGGTCCATGCTGGACGCAGGGGTCAGGGTCGCGTTCGGCTCAGATAGTCCGGTCACCGACCCCAACCCGTTCTGGGGCATCCACGCCGCGGTCACCAGGCGGAAGCGGGACGGCAGCCCCGCCGAAGGTTGGCACCCGGAGCAGCGGCTGACCGTCACAGAAGCTGTCTGGGCCTACTCCATGGGCCCGGCCCTGGCTATCGGGCGACAAGGGGAGCTGGGCAGCATCAGCCCTGGCAAGCTGGCCGATCTGGTGGTGCTGGACCAGGACATTTTCAACATCGACCCGATGGAGATCGCCCAGGTCCACCCGGTGCTGACGGTCTTCGACGGCCGGGTGGTGCATGAAACGGGTTGAGCGGGTTAAATTCTTGTAATACAATTAGTATATATATAATATACTAGTGTATTCGGATGGTTTCCGAGCAATAAAGGAGACAAATGATCAATCTTCAAGGGGGCGCCCTCGACCAGCAAGAGGACACTGGGAACATGGCCAGCTTGGCCTCCCAGGCCTACCGGATACTGGAAGAGATGATCGTCACCCTGGCACTGGCTCCGGGTGCCACCCTATCGGAAGTGATCCTCAGCACCAAGATCGGCATCGGCCGCACCCCGATCCGGGAGGCGCTGAAGCGACTTGAGCACCAGGGACTGGTCACCAGCATGCCACGCAAGGGGCTCATCGTCCGTGACATGAAGGTGGAGGACCAGTTCACCCTGCTTGAGGTGCTGCGCCCCTTGGACCGGCTGATCGCCGCAAAGGCCGCCACCTGGGCCACGGACGCCCAGCGGACCGCACTGCGCGCCTGCGCCAAGGCCATGACCGCCGCAGCGGAGGCCAAGGAGCTGCATGCATTTCTCGAGTTCGACCGGGAATGCGACGAGATCATCTACCAGGCAGCCCGCAACCCGTTCGCCGTCGATATCGTCACCCCGCTCTACTCCCACTGCCGGCGCTTCATGTGCGCCTACAGCCGGGACCGGGACCTGGTCCTGCTGGCGGCGTTGCACGCCACCCTGATGCAAACCGTTGCCGACTGCGACCCGGAAAGGGCCGCAGCGGCCTCTGACGCCCTCATCAACTACCTAGAAGCGTTCAGCAAGGCAGTGTTGGGGCTGACATGATTCATTTCATCTTGCGCTGATAGAGCCGCCAGGTGATGGCCCAGCGCTTGGGATCATCGAACGGGCCGGGGTCGATCCGGTGGCAGACGCTGCGGTGGGGAGCCGTCTTCACTAGCTGAGGGTCGCGGTAGGCTTCGGCGGACACTTGGCTGAGCACGGCAAGATACTCATCGAGCTCCTCCTTGGAGTAGGACTCGGTGGGCTCCACCGTGAACGGCTGGGGAACGATGAAGGGATGGTGGCTGCTCCAGAGGTGCATGCCGAAGTCAGCCATGCGCAGGGCAATGTCCTCGGTGGTCACGCCGGTGTCTTTGTACAACTGCTCCCAGCTGTAGCGGACCTGCTCGATCCGGTCCCGGCCCTTGGCGTAAGGCGCCGAGGCGCCCCTGATCCGGCAGATCTTTGCCAGCATATAGTTGTTGTTGAGCACAGCGACCTCGGCCACTTCGCGCAGTCCTTCGGCGCCCAGGGCACGGATCCAGGCGTACGCCTTGAGCGCCACCTGGGCGGTGCCATAGTATGCGCGGGTCTTGCCGATGCTCTGGGGCAGGTCTGCGTTCAGGGAGTAACGGTGGCCATCAAACTCCACCACCGGCACGGGCAGGAACGGGGCCAGGGCTTGGGTCACGCCCAGGGCGCCGCCGGCAGGGCCGCCGCAGCCGTGTGGGGTGCCAAAGGTCTTGTGCAGATTGAAGAAGCACATGTCGAAGCCTGCGTCAACGGCCCGGGTGATGCCCAGGATGCCGTTGGCATTGGCCTGGTCATAGCCGCACAAGCCTCCGACCTCGTGCACCGCTCGCACGAAGGCCTGGATTTGCGGGTTGAAGATGCCCGTGTCCTCGGGGTTGGTGATGAGCAGGCCCGCCGTGCGCGGGCCCACAGCCCGCTTCAGGTCTTCGAGGGTCGGAAGCCCGTCCTCGTTCTGCAACAGGGTGATCACCTTGTAGCCTTTGACCGCCGCTGCCGCGGCGTCGGAAGGATGGCTGAAGATGGTGGTGATCATTTCGTCGCGGGTCTGACCGTCCGCGCGCGAGGCGTGGTAGGCCTGGATGATGGACACCATGTTCAGGATTGCCGATGATCCGGAAGCTGGCTGGAGGCTGAACCGGTCCATGCCTGAGATCTCCCTTAGGTAAAGATCGAGGCTGTGGAGGATCTCCAGGGCGCCCTGGACGGTGCTGGGGTCCTGGAGCGGGTGCAGTTTCGCCATCCTCGGATCGGCCGCCAGCGCGTCGTTGATCTTGGGGTTGTACTTCATGGTGCAGGTGCCCTGGCCGATGTCGATGTTGAGGTCGCCGCCCAGATTCTCCTGGGACAGCCTCAGGAAGTGCTTGAGCACGCGCATCTGGCCGATTTCAGGCAGGGCCGGGGCCTGTTGGCGCACCAGAGCCGCGGGCAAGGCCGACAAACCGTCGCCCACCTCGGCGGCGATGCCCGGTTCCACCGGCGCCACCACCAGGCCGCGTTCGCCCGGCTTGTGCAGTTCGAACAGCAACTCCTCATCCCACTTGGCCTGGTGAAAACCGTTGCGGACCTTGACAGAGCGTTCGCTGGTCATGTCATTTCCCTCCCAGGATCGTGCCGAGGATGCTGATGAAACGATCGATTTCTTGCTGGCTCACCAGTTCGGTCACGCAGTAGAGCGCCGATTGGCCCAAGGCCGGGAACTCGGCCGAAAGGTCCTTGCCGCCGAAGATGTCATGCTTCAGCAGGGCTTGGTTTATCTCGGCCACCGTGCAGCCGGTAAGGTTGAAGTCCACCACGAATTCCTTGAAGAAGGGCGCGTCCAGGCCGGGTGCCCTGACCCCGGGCAGGGTGGCCAGCCTGCGGGACAGGTACTGGGCCTTCTGCAACAGGTGCACGCCCAGATCGCGCATTCCCCCCGGGCCCATCAGCGCCAGGTAGACGGCGGCGGTGATGCCGTGCAGGGCTGCGGCTGTGCCGATGAATTCCTTACCGTGCTCCCGGTGGGCGAAGGAAGTGCGGTCATAGGCCACATCGCCGAAGCCGAACTCTCCTGGCACTTCGGTTCGGGAAATGCCGAACAGCCGGCTCGGGTACTCCATGATCAGTTTTTCCTCGTCCCGGCAGGCGATGAAGCCGCCCATGCCGCCGCCGAAGTTCATGTGGTTGCCCAGGCTCTGGATGTCGCCGCACACCAGGTCTGCACCATAGCTGCTGGGGGGCGCCAGGACGCCAAGGGAACTGGGATCGGCACCCACCACCAACAGCGCACCGCAGGCGTGGGTCAGGCCGGCAATCCGCTGGCCCCGGCTTTCCAGCCCCCCGAGGTAGCCGGGATTCTCGAAGTAGACTGTGGCAACGGAGTCGTCCAGGTTGGCATCCAGCGCTTCCAGATCCAGCAGGCCGGTGCGGTCCGAACCGATCATCTTGATCTCCATGACCGGCTCGCAGTAGTTTCGGATCGATTGCAGCCGGTCCGGGCTGATGTTCGCGGCGACCAGCGCTCTCCGCCGGCCGGTATAGCGTCCGGCCATGCGAATGGAGGTGCTGGCGGCCTGGAACCAATCGTAGGTAGGCACGTTGCAGACATCCATATCGAGCAGTTCAGCCATGAGGCTCTGATACTCCCACAGCACCTGGAACCGGCCGAAGTCCTCGTAGGGCTCGCCCGCATAGGCCGTCAGGAACTCGCTGCGGCGGCCGATTTCGTCGCAGATGGCCGGCACATAGTGGTTGTAGCAGCCGGCTCCCAGGAAATTGGTGGCCTGGGCGCAGGATGTGTTGCGGGTCAGGATCGCTTCCACGTGCTGACGCAACTGGGATTCTGCCGCAAGCGCCGGCGGGATGTTCATCCGGCCGCGGAAGCGCAGGCTTTCCGGAATGTCAGCGTAGAGTTCCTCTATGGAACCGCAATGGATCTCGTCGAGCATGGCGGCTTTCACGGCTGGCGCGGAATTGGGGATGTAGGGATGGCCGGGTCTTTCTCGTTCTGCCATGAGGGACTCCTGGGTAAAAGGCGATGCGCATGCGGTTGGGTTATTACCGGCTGGCCAGGCCTCCGGCCAGTTCGCCGCCATCGAGGTGGTAGACATGGCCGGTGATGTAAGCAGCGTCCTCCGAGGCTAGGAAGGCGAACAGGGCTGCCACCTCCTCCGGTTGGGCATGGCGCTGAAGGGGCAGTTTGCGGTTGACCTGCTCCAGCATGGCGTCGGTGTATTCGGCGCGCTGCATGGGCGTGAGCACATAGCCCGGGGCCACTGCGTTGACCCGGACCACAGGCGCCAGTTCCAGCGCCATGGACCGGGTCAGTTCGATGACCCCGGCCTTAGTGGCGTTGTAGTCCGCGTAGTAGGGATAGCCGACGATCCCATTGGTGGATGCGGTCTGCAGGATCACCCCCCGGCCGCGCTGGACCATGTGCCGAGCGGCTGTCTGGGCGACTCGGAACACGCCGGTGAGGTTCACTGCCAGCACCCGGTCCCACTCCTCCCCTGTGATCTCCAAGAACGGGTGGCGGATGCTGATGCCGGCGTTGTTGACCAGCACATCCACGCCGCCCATGCGCCGTACCGCCTCATTGAAGCCGTCCTGCACCTGGCCAGCGTCGGTCACATCGCACAAGCAGGCTCCGGTCAGCTCCGGCAGCGTCTTGAGGATCGCCGCATTGCCCTGCGGGTCCCGGTCGAGCACGAAGACCTTGGCTCCTTCCTCAATGAAGCGGGCGGCGGTGGCGGCACCGATTCCGCTCGCCCCGCCGGTGACGACGACGGTCTTGCCCTTCAATCCACGCATGGTTTCCTCCTCAAGCTATGCCGCCGCCGTCCACCACGAGGTGGGTCCCGGTGATCCAGGCAGACATCCCGCTGGCCAGGAACAGCACGGCATTGGCCACATCCTCCGGGGTTCCCACACGGTGGATCGGCCGGGCCGCCGCCTCGGCCAGGAACGCTGCTTCCTCCTCGCCCAGTTGAGCGCACTCGCTGCGCAGCATGGGCGTGTCGATATCGCCTGGGCAGACCGCGTTGACCCGAATCCGGTGGGGCCCGAAATCGATGGCCATGGCGCGGGTCATGTTCAACACGCCGCCCTTGGCTGCGCAATAGGACACGGCTCGGGGTCCGCCCTTCAGAGACCAGCCCGACCCGGTATTGATGATGCTGCCGCCACCCGCCTTGATCATGTGCGGCACCACCGCTTGGGTGAGCAGGTAGACGCCCTTCAGCATGACGCCCAGGGCAAGGTCCCATTCGTCTTCCTCCAGGTCCAGCGCGGTTTTACGGATGGCGATGCCGGCATTGTTGCAGAGGATGTCGATGCGGCCGAAACGGGCCATAGCAGCCTTGGCAGCGCCATGGCAGTCGGCCCGGGAACGCACATCGCAGCGCTGGTAGTCAGCTTGGCCGCCGTGATCCAGGATCTCCCTTACGGTTTCCCTTCCTCCCGCCTCGTTGATATCCAGGACCAGCACCGCGGCGCCGGCTTCGGCCAGCCGGCGGGCCATGCCCCGACCGATGCCGGAGGCGGCTCCAGTGACCATGGCCACCTGGTTCTCCAGGGAAAGCAGCTCCTTGATGCTGGATGCGATGGGCATGGGGGCGCTCCTAGGGTGGATCGCAAAGGTGAGGATTGAAGAGGGTCAACACTATAGTATATCAACCGTATCCAATAGCAATATTGTAAATCCGTGCAATCCGCCTGCGGCGAATTGCCGGATGTAAAACACCCATGCGGTTTTGGCATAATTGTTGAGCGGTGAACGGCGTCACCGCCTTCAACAACGGCAACACCAGCGCCAAGGTCACCCTGAACGGAACCGCCTCCGGCTCCGCCGTGAACCTGACCTGAACCGGTTCTGTTGCAAACTTCGAAACAGACAAAGATCAGCTCTTGTCGAACCCGATCAGGCAACCGCAGCGAAAAGGTCCTCGACAAAGCTCGCGAGGGCCTTTCCGTTCTTCCGCTTCACCTGTTCCACTTGGCCTTTCCGAATCATTGACATCGCCTCGTACCCCTGAA
>PLUC01000001.1 GCA_003165415.1 Holophagaceae bacterium | reverse complement strand
CTAGTGGCACTGAACCGCCTTCACTCCGCGATGCTGGAAGAAAGTGGCAGAAGTGAGGTCGGTTCGCCCCTGAAGTTCCTATCGGACTATACGGTGTCCCATTTCAGGATGGAGGAGGAGATGATGGATTGGCGCAGCTATCCTGGTGAATCCTCCCACCGGAAGATCCATGGAGATCTCATTGCCAGCCTAAAGGAGTTGGTGGCCGGTTACCAACGGGATTCAACCGCCCTGACGATTGCCACGATGATTTTCCTGGAGGAATGATTGACCAACCATTTTTTGGGCAAGGACGCAAGATTGGTGCGATTCTTAATCAGATAAGTCAACAATATTAATAAAGTCAGTATTTCCATGGGCCCCAGCCCACCATGGCCTTAACCTTATGATCTACACCCGACGGAAATTCCGGGGGCAGGCAGGGGCAGGGGGCGCAATGGGCAGGAGAAAGGAGCCAGCAGAACAGGCGGCCGAACTTCGCCAACATGCCAGCGAGGAACTGGTGGAAATACAATCAGCGACCCCATCGACCCCAAAGGCCCCGTCGCGCAAGGAAGCTTTGGCATCGATCCAGGAATTGAAACTGAATCAAATCGAACTGAAGAATCAAAGCGCAGAACTTTACAGCACCCAGGCGCAACTGGACCGGTGCCATTCGCGATTTTTGCTTATTTACGAAAACACTCCGATGGGCTATTGCATCCTCAGCGAGCAGGGGATGATCCTGGAGGGGAACCATACCCTCGCGGCCCTGCTGGGCGAGACCCCGGAAGACCTGGTGAGGGAGCAATTTACCAGGTTCATTTCCACTGAGGACCAGGATGCCTACTATCGGAGCAGACGACATTTCCTTGAAACAGGGACGTTCGAGCCGTGTGAAATACACATGGTGACCCGGGAAGGCACCCGCTTCTGTGTCCGCCTGCAAGAGACGGCCGCCCAGACTGCGGCGGGCGCCCCAATCAGCCTAGTCTCGGTGGAAGACATGACCACGAGTGTGCAAACAAATGCCAGGGTTGATATGCTCCAGGCCCAACTGGTTCTCGCGGAAAAAGGGCAAAGCAACGAAGCTACCCTGGAATTTCAGACCAGGATTCTCGCTGCCGGGCTCTCCAAGCGGGAAACGGAAATCCTTGGCTTGGTCGGACTAGGGCTCACCAGCAAGCAAATAGCGGAAGACCTTGGTATAAGCTCACGGACGGTAGAATCCCACCGGCAGAGCATCATGAAGAAGCTGGAAATCAGCAATGGCCCGGGTCTCGTCAAGTTCGTGACCGCACATGGCTTCCATTCAGACGCAAAATGAGGCTCCGAACAGGCATTGCCGGATGCTTAAGAATCCGCATCAAGGTAGCATATTGGCCAGAAAAGTAATATAAAAAAATCATCAAAAAAGAATTTTGAAAAAATCTTCTGTTTCCCGTAGTTCCACTGATGCACAAAGCCGCCATTAGACGGACACTCTGAACCATGCCGGGTGCTCTCCCTGCAGTTCCATCTGTCATCGACTGCCCCGCACCTTTTCGTCATTACCGAACAGCCTGACCCACTTCCGATGGGAAGCCCGGGACTGGACATGGACCCGGTCTGTTCCGGTTCCGCCCACCGCATGATCCGCGAGCGACCCTGTGGCCGTCCGCATAACGCCATTCCAGAAAAGGAAACTACCCATGGCTCTGGTCAAGAAACTCGTTCCCGCAACAGCCGCGCCCGCCGAGGGCAAATCTTCCGCCGGG
Organism: Holophagaceae bacterium; assembly: GCA_003165415.1. Taxonomy (GTDB): domain Bacteria; phylum Acidobacteriota; class Holophagae; order Holophagales; family Holophagaceae; genus Mesoterricola. The sequence continues at coordinate 2,813 of PLUC01000001.1, read as the reverse complement.
ACCACCCGGGAAGCCGAAGCCCAACGCAAGAAGGCCAGGACGATGGCGAAACAGCAGCAGGCCGCGGAACGGGTCGCCGCCTCCACGGGGCAGTTGTCTTCCGGCATCAACCAGGCAGCTTCCGCCGCGGAGGAACTGAAGCGCGCCGCCGACCAGATCGCCGCCGGCGCCGAGGAGGCTTCCGGGGCCGCCCAGGAATCCCTTTCGGCCTTGAAGTCTGTGGGAGAAGCCCTTGCTCGCCAGTTGCAGAACGGAGATATCAGCAGGAATAAAGCGGAAGCGAGCCAGATCCTGGTAGCCAAAACCAGTGCTGAAGTTGCTGGCCTGGTGACCAATGTGGCCGTCGCGGCCCAGCGCCAGCTGGCCTCGGTGAGCATGGTGGCCGAACTGGAAAAGCAGGCCGCCAACATTGGGGAGATCGTCAAGGCTGTGGCGCGCATCGCCGACCAGACCAACCTCCTGGCCCTGAACGCCGCCATCGAGGCCGCCCGGGCCGGCAAACACGGCAAGGGCTTCGCCGTTGTGGCAGACGAAGTGAGGACCCTGGCCGAGACCTCGGAAAAGAGCGCTAAGCAGATCCAGGATCTGGTGGGACAGATCCAGCAGGAAGTGCAGATCATCGCTGAGGGCATCGGCACCTCTGCCAAGACCATCGAGAATGAAGTGGAGAGCGGCAAGACCATCACCGCGCAATTGGAGCAGATCCGGCTGGATGCCATCGAAATCGTCAACGCCATCCGCGACATCGCCGCGGGCGCGGCCCAGTCCAGCGTTGCCGCCAAGCAGGCCTTGAAGGGAGCCGAGGACATCGCCTCTGCCGCCGAGGAGCAGTCCTCCGCCGCCGAAGAAACCGCCAAGACGGTGGAGGAGCAGGCCAAGGCCCTGGCCGAATGCGAGAACACCGCCCAGAGCCTCTCCGAATTGGCCGATGAACTCAAGAACTCGTCGGATATCGGCAAGACCTCGGAAGAGGTCGCCTCCTCGGCGGAGGAACTGTCCTCGGCCGTCTCCGAGATCAACCGGTCCGCCTCCCAGGTCATGACCGCCATCGACCAGATCCGCAAGGGGTCCGAGATCCAATCCGCCAGCACGGAGGAGGCTTCGGCCGCCATCAACCAGATCGAGAAAGGCGTGGAGATCGCCCAGGCTCGCGCGACGGTCAGCGGCGACAAGGTCAAGGCCATCCTGAAGCTGCTGGGAGTGAATAAGACCTCCGTGGACGCGCTCATCACCGGCATCCTGTCAGCCTCGGAGGTGTCACGGTCCAGCATCAAGCAGATCAAGGACCTGGAACTCGTTTCCCGGCGCATCGACAAGATCGTGGACGCGATCACCACGGTCTCCATCCAGACCAACATGCTGGCGGTCAATGGATCCATCGAAGCCGCGCGGGCCGGCGAGTTCGGCAAGGGCTTCGTGGTGGTGGCCACGGATATCCGCAACCTGGCTCATGATTCCGCCGAGAATGCGGACCGGATCAAGGACATGGTCAAGGGAGTGCAGGACCAGATCGGGATCGTCGCCCGGGACCTGGATGAAATTGTTTCGACCGCCATGGCGGAAGTGGAGAAGGCCAAGGCCACCACGATCAATCTGGTGACCATCGAGACCGATATCGCCGCTGTGGAAGCGGGTTGCGCGGAGATACTCACGGCATCCAACGAAATCGCCGCCGCCATCGGCCAGGTGAAGAAGGGCGTGGAGCAGATCGCCGGCGCCGCCCAGGAGGCCGACAAGGCCGCGGCCGAAGCGGCTTCCGCTTCCAAGCAGCAGTCCCAGGGCGCCGAGGAACTGTCGGCGGCCATCGAGGAAATCGCCTCCCTCGCCGACGAACTGCAGAGCGCCTGAGGGGACCACCATGGCAAACGAAACCACAATCCTGCCAGGGGAAAACCTGGCGACCGAGGACGACTCCCTGGGCACGGACGGCTCGGAAACCCGCCAGTTCGTCACCTTCATGTCCGGCAACGAAGTCTTCGCGGTGGATATGGCCCCGGTGCAGGAGATCATCCGCATTCCGCAGATGGTGAGAGTGCCTTTGGCGCCGCCGGCCCTGGAGGGCCTGTCCAACCTGCGCGGCAAGGTCCTTCCCATCGTCTCGCTGCGCCGGATCTTCGGGTTCGAAGACCGGGAACCGGATGACGCGAGCCGGGCGGTGGTCATCGATATGGGCCAGCCTCTGGGCTTTGTCGTGGACAAGGTCTCCAGCGTGCTGGGGGTGGAGCCCAGCCAGATCGAAAACGTGGGCAGCATCCGCGCCACGGTGAACACGGACCTTTTGGCCGGCCTCATCAAGGATGTGGGCGGGCACGCCATGATCATGGTGCTGGATTTCAAGAAGCTCATCGCCCGGGAATTCGCAGAGCTCGCCTCGCTGACCAAAGCGGCCGGGATTGCCGCGATCCAGTCCACGGATGCGCACACTGAGGAGGAGGCGACCAGCGATGAACTCCAGATGGTGAGCTTCGAAGTGGCGAACCAGGAATATGCCATCGCCATCGAGGATGTCCAGGAGATCGTCCAGATACCGGAGACCATCATCCACGTGCCCCACTCCGACGCCCATGTGCTCGGGGTGATGACGCTCCGCAACCGGTTGCTCCCGCTGGTGAGCCTGCGCCGGATGTTCGCCCTGGCTGAACGGGCGGTGGACGACCATTGCCGCATCGTCGTGGTGTCCCTGGGGTCCACTTCCGTCGGCGTCGTCATGGACAGCGTGAATGAAGTGCTGCGGGTGCCCCGGTCCGTGGTGGACTCGGTGCCGCCCATGCTGGCGAGGGAAGGCGACCTGGCCGACATTTCCGACATCTGCC
>PLUC01000200.1 GCA_003165415.1 Holophagaceae bacterium | reverse complement strand
GTGTAATTAACACAGTAGTACTAGATCCAGGACAGAATGGCCCAGGCCAGGATGGCGAGGTAGATGATCACCAGGGCGGGGGGCGTCTTGCCGGACCCCGCCGCCAGGGGGTTTCCGCCTTCGCTGGAATGGCATGCCATGCGGGTCTCGGCCTCCATGATGGCACCAGTATGGGGAACTGGTGCCGCCCATGGTAGCCCGCGAAGATGGCCGGTCCTCCGCCGACATTTGAAAAGTCGTTTACCGGTTTTCTGCAACCTAGTGTGAGTCCTCGTGATAACTTTTATTGGAATCTGGAGCCGGCCGACATTAGAATGATTTTCCCCTGGTCGAGAAGTTCGTGGAGATTATGCATGCATCCGTATGATCGAGCCGCCCGCTTCCTTATTCCGGTGGGAGCCCTGGCGGTGCTTGTCACGGTGCTGATCGTGGGCTGGTTCGCGCAGCCGGACCGATTCGCCAGGGGCTTCGCGCCCCACCAGCCCATCCCGTTCTCCCATCGCCTCCACGCCGGCACCATGCAGATCCCCTGCCTCTACTGCCACTCCGGCGCGACCCGGTCCCGGATCGCGGGCGTCCCCGCGGTGGAGACGTGCATGAACTGCCACCGCGTGACCAAGCTCGAAAGCCCCGCCATCCGCCGCCTCACGGAGTACTACCAGTCCGGCAGGCCCATCCTGTGGCAGCGGATCCACCACCTTCCCGACCACGTTTTCTTCGATCACCGTCCCCACGTGAACGGAGGCATCGCGTGCCAGACCTGTCACGGCGAGGTCCAGGCCATGGACGTCGTCTCCCAGCACATGTCCATGCGCATGGGCAACTGCCTGGGCTGTCACCGGGATCCCCACGCGGCCCTGCCCGCGGGTTCGTCCATCCGCAAAGGGGCCGAGCAGTGCGGGGTATGCCACCGGTAGCAATGCATTGAAGAGGCGAACCAGCATGGTTGAAAGAACTTCCAAAGCATCGACGGCAGGCCTGAGCCGGGTGGGGTTCCTGGGCGACCTGTTCCTCCTGGCGGCGGCCCTCGGGCTCGGGTTCCTGGACCTGGGGCCGATGCTCCAGCCGGGCGCCGAAGGTTCCGGAACGCCCGCCCATCCGCGTCCGCAAGGACGTCCCTCTATCAAACCCCCCCTTGGATCGGTGAAGCGCCGTGGATGAAAAGTCTCGAACCCCGCCGGAAGCCTGGCGTTCCCTGGAGGAACGCGAACCGTCGCCCGAGGCCCTGGAGGCCACCCGGCCCGAGTTCGCCCCCGGCGCCGACCTGCCGCCCGCGGGCCTCTCCCGCCGGCGCTTCCTGGAGCTGGTGGGCGCCACCACCGCCGTGGCCACCGCCACCGCCTGCTCCCGCGGCACCCGCGGCGCGATCGTTCCCTACACCCGGCGTCCGCCGGAGGTGGTGCCCGGCGTCGCCAACTACTACGCCTCCACCTTCCAGGAAGGCCCCCGGGCCTACAGCGTGCTGGTGAAGACCCGCGAGGGCCGGCCCATCCACATCACCGGCAACGACGAGCATCCGGTGCTGCGGGGGAAGACCTCGCCCCGGGCCGTGGCCGACGTGCTGCGCCTGTACGATCCGGACCGGCTCCGGGGTCCCCGGCAGGAAGGCCGGGAGGTGGCCTGGGACGAGGCCGAGCAGCGGATCGTCAAGGCCCTGGCCGCGGCCAGGGCCGCCGGGACGCAGGTCCTGCTGGTCACCGGCGCCCTGGAGTCGCCCACCCGCAAGGCCCTGGTGGATGAACTGGCCAAGGCCCTGCCGGGGCTCCGGCACCTGGCCTGGGAGCCGGCCTCGGGAGCCGCCCTGGCGCCGGTTCCGCGCCTGGGCAAGGCCAAGGTGATCGTCTCCTTCGGCGCGGATTTCCTCAACGGCGACGATCCCGCGGCCATCCGCGCCTTCACCGAAAAGCGGCGCCCCCAGAGCCCGGACGGCCCGATGAACCGGCTGTGGGCCCTGGAAGGGGCCATGACCCTCACCGGCGCCAAGGCCGACCACCGCTTTCCCGTTCCGCCGTCCCGGACGGCGGCGGTGGCTTTCGCCCTGGCCAGGGCGCTGCACGAGAAGCACGGCGTGGCCCTGCCCGCGGGGGTGGACCTGGCCCCCGTCGCCGCCGTCCCGGACGGCCTGGTCCCGGCCAAGGCCTGGAAGGCCCTGCTGGCCGATCTCCGGACCGCCGGGCCGGAAGCGCTGGTCCTGTGCGGGGACGGGATGCCTCCGGAAACCCACCAGGCGGTGGGCCTGCTCAACGCCATGCTCCGGGTCGAGACCCTGGACTTCCGGGAAGCCGAAGCCCCGGCCGGCGCCCGCGACCTGGACGGCGCGGTCCAGGCCATGGCCGCGGGCAAGTGCGCCGCCGTCCTGCTGTGGGGGGTGAACCCGGCCTACGCCTGGCCCGACGCCGGCGCCTGGGCCGCGGCCGTGGCCAAGGTGCCGCTGCGGGTCTGGATCGGCCTGCAGGAGGACGAGACCGCGGCCCAGTGCCAGCTCCTGCTGCCCGAGCACCACTGGCTGGAAGCCTGGGGCGACCATGACGGCGGCGAGGGCCTGCTCACGCTCCAGCAGCCCGCCATCGGCGCGCTCTACGACACCCGCCAGGGCGAGGAGGTGCTGCTCGCGCTGCTGAACGGCCTGGGCTCCAAGGTCCCCGCGGACTACCACGAGTACCTGAAGGCGCGCTGGCGGAAGGACGTCTATCCGGCGGGGAGCCTCGTGCCGTTCGAACGCTACTTCGAAGTGGCCCTGCACGATGGCGTGGTCCCGGTGCCCGCGCGGCCGGCGCGGAAGCCGGCACCTGATGTCTCGGCGCCTCCGGCGCCTAGTGTCTCGGCGCCTCCGGCGCTGGACAGCGCCGCCCTGAACGGCGCGGCGATGTCGGCGGCCAGGCCCGCGCCTGCGACGGGTGACGCCTTCGAGCTGGTCCTGTTCCCGGGCGCGGGCGTCTACGACGGCCGCTACGGCAACAACGCCTGGATCCAGGAATGGCCGGACCCGGTGACCAAGGCCACCTGGGGCAACCCGGTCTCCGTCTCGGTGGCGGATGCCCGGCGGCTGAACCTCGCCGACGGGGACCTGGTGAAGCTCGCCGCGGGCGGCGCCAGCCTGGAGGCGCCGATCGTGGTGCAGCCGGGCCAGGCCCCGGGCGTCCTGGCCCTGGCCCTGGGCTACGGCCGGACCGTGGGCGGGGTGGCGCGCGGGGTGGGCGTGAACGCCTACCCCTTCCGGGATCCGGACCCGGGCCGGGGCGGCCTCCGCCTCGGGGTGAAACTCACCCGGCTCGGCGGGCACCGGAACCTGCCCATCACCCAGGGCCATCACCGGCTGGAAGGGCGGGACCTGGTGCACTCCTTCTCCCTGGCCGAATACGCCCGGCAGAAGGCGAAGCACCGGCACGCCGAGCATCCGGAGAGCCTCTATCCGGACCAGGTCTTCCCCGAGCACAAGTGGGGCATGGCCATCGACCTCAGCGCCTGCGTGGGCTGCAGCGCCTGCGTCCTGGCCTGCCAGTCCGAGAACAACATCCCGGTGGTGGGTCCCGAGCGGGTGGTCAAGGGCTACGAGATGCACTGGATCCGTATCGACCGCTACTACCAGGGCGAGCCGGAGAATCCCAGGGTGGTGCAGCAGCCCATGCTCTGCCAGCACTGCGACGACGCCCCCTGCGAGAACGTCTGCCCGGTGAACGCCACCAACCACAGCCCCGACGGCCTGAACCAGATGGTCTACAACCGCTGCGTGGG
>PLUC01000223.1 GCA_003165415.1 Holophagaceae bacterium | reverse complement strand
GGACGGAATGTCCAAACTGCAGATTAGCATCCGTAGCGGAGCAAGCTCCGCAACGGATGCTAATACCGGTGGATCACGTCTTGATTAGGCGTCTTTGCTTGGCATTAGCATCCGTAGCGGAGCAAGCTCCGCAACGGATGCTAATCTTGGGAATGGAGATCTTCATGCCCCAGGCCAGCCATCCCCATCGCCGCGCCGAGATCCTGGCCGGCGCTCGTGATTCCTTGCCGATGCTGCTGGGCGCGGCGCCCTTCGGCCTCATCTTCGGCACCCTGGCCGCCCCCAGCGGCTTGTCCCCGGCGGCGGCCCTGGCCATGTCCATGTGCGTGTTCGCCGGATCCTCGCAGTTCATCGCGCTAACCCTGCTGGCCAGCGGCACCGGGCTGGCGGTCATCCTGCTCACCACCCTGGTGGTCAACCTGCGCCACGCGCTCTACTCCGCCACGCTGCTGCCCCACGTGGCGGGCCTGCGCCAGCGCTGGCGCATCCCGCTCGCCTTCTGGCTCACCGACGAGACCTTCGCGGTGGTGCAGCTGCGCTACCGGGAAACGGATGTCTCTCCATTCAAACATTGGTACTACCTGGGCTCTTGCGTCTCCATGTACGTCAACTGGAACCTGTGGACCCTGTCCGGAGTCCTGCTCGGGCGTTCCCTGCCCCGGCTGGAGCACATGGGACTCGAGTTCGCCATGGCCGCCACCTTCACCGGCATCGTCGTGCCCATGCTCCGGAGCAGGCCGATGCTGGCGGCGGCGCTGGGGGCGGCCGCGGTGGCGCTGGCGGCGCACGGCCTGCCCTTCAAGCTGGGGCTGATGCTGGCGGCGCTGGCCGGCGTGGTGATCGGGGTGGTCGCCGAGGAACTGGCATGAACGGCCGCGAACTGGCACTGGTCGCCGGCATGGCCGCCGTCACCTTCGGCGTCAGGTACGCCTTTTTCGCCCTGGGCGAGCGGATCGCGTTTCCGCCCTGGGCGCAGCGGGCGCTGCGCTATGTGCCGGTGGCCGTGCTCACCGCCATCGTCGTGCCCATGGTGCTGCTGCCCGACGGCGCCCACTGGCAGTTCAACTGGCACAATGCCTGGCTGCTGGGGGCCCTGGCCACCGGATTGATCTCCTGGCGGTTCAACCACTTGCTGGCCTCCATCGGCGGCGGCATGGCGGTGTTCTTTTTGTATAAATTTTTAATTGGTTGATGGGCGATACCACCACCGGGAGAATTATTATTGACCCTCTCCGGTCGGAAATTCTGCTACGCTCACCCCCACAAACACCACGCCCCATTTGAGTGCATCTAACTCTTTTCAGTGCAGCGGCCCGATCATGGGCCCCTGGATACGGAGGCTGTATGGATCAGGCGGTCACCCACCCCCTTCCCCCCAAGGGGAAAATTCCGTTCTATCGCGTCCTATACGTGCAGGTGCTGTTCGCCATCGTCATCGGCGGTTTCCTGGGATGGCTGTACCCGGCGGTCGCCACCAACGAGTGGATCAAGGCCATGGGCGACGGCTTCATCAAGCTGATCAAGATGGTCATCGCGCCCATCATCTTCTGCACCGTGGTCTCCGGCATCGCCCATGTGCAGAGCGCCAAGACCGTGGGACGGATCGGGATCAAGGCCATGTTCTACTTCGAGGTGGTGTCCACCTTCTCCCTGATCATCGGCGTCATCGTCGCCAACGTGCTGAAGCCCGGAGCCAATTTCGGCGGCAAGGCGCCCGACGCGGCGTCTGTGGCCCAGTTCGCCAAGGCCGCCCACGAGATGAAGTCGGTGGACTTCGTGCTCAACATCATCCCGGACAGCGCCGTGGGCGGGTTCGCCCGGGGCGACATCCTCCAGGTGCTGCTGTTCTCCATCCTGTTCGGCCTGGCCCTGATGGCCCTGGGCGACAGGACCGCCAAACTGCGCACGATCATCGATGAAACCGCCCAGGGCGTGTTCGGGGTGATCGGGCTGGTCATGAAGGCCGCCCCCTTCGGCGCTTTCGGCGCCATGGCCTACACCGTCGGCAAGTATGGGCCGGCCGCCCTGGGCAACCTGCTGGGGCTCATCGCCACCTTCTACCTGACCTCCGCCCTGTTCGTGATCATCGTGCTGGGCCTCGTCGCCCGCTTCATCGGCTTCAACATCTTCAAGTACCTGGGCTACATCAAGGACGAGCTGCTGATCGTGCTCGGCACCAGCTCCTCGGAGAGCGCCCTGCCCCAGCTCATGCGCAAGATGGAAGCCATGGGCTGCTCCAAGCCGGTGGTCGGCCTGGTGGTGCCCACCGGGTACTCCTTCAACCTTGACGGCACCAACATCTACATGAGCCTGGCGACCATCTTCATCGCCCAGGCGCTGGGCTTCCACCTGGGCCTGCGCGACCAGATGGCCATCATCCTGGTGGCCATGCTCACCTCCAAGGGCGCCTCCGGCGTCTCCGGCGCGGGCTTCGTCACCCTGGCGGCGACCCTGTCGGTGGTGAACCCGGCCCTGGTGCCCGGCATGGCCATCGTGCTGGGCATCGACAAGTTCATGAGCGAGTGCCGGGCCCTCACCAACATCACCGGCAACGGCGTCGCCTGCGCCTTCGTGTCCTGGTGGGAAGGGGAACTGGACCGGACCAAGCTGCACGATATCATCGGCGGCCGGTCCTTCTCCGCGACGGAGATCGACGCCATGGCGGAGCAACATTTGCCTTAGCCAATTCCGCCCGAACGAGGCCCCGGGACCCAGTCCCGGGGCCTCTGGCTTTCACCCGGCCGGACAGGTGACGGTGACCACCAGGCCGGTACCCTCCAGCGGGTCCGCCACGACGCCCGGCAGGCCCCGTGGGTGCCCCCGGCCCAGGCCCTGGAGCATCCGGAGGAGCTGTTCGAGGACCACGCGGACATTATCCTGAACCTCACCCGCCACCTCCGGCAGCCGTGAAGGGAGTGCCGGTAGGTGTTCCCCCCGGGGTCGGCCGGCGCTACCTTATAGGTATAGCGAGTCGTTCAATTCAGTCCTGAACCCGCAATCCTGGCCGTGCCGAGGAAGATCCTTCCTCCCAAAGGATTCAACCATGAAACGTTCTATCGGAGCCCGGACTTTGGCGATGCCCGCCCCGGTGTGGCTGGCGTGTAGGTACGGAACGGCAGAACCAACCTCATGACCGCCTCCCTGCGCCAAGTCGCCCAGTTCGTGGGGGAGATCGATCGTGGACGTGAAGGCGGATCCCGCCATCCTGGACGGCCAGGGCGCCCCGGACATCCGCGAAGTCCAGCCCTTGATCTGGGATCCCGCCAGGCAACGCTACTACGGGGTCGGGCCCCTGCTGGGGGGGCCCATAACTTGGCCAAGAACTCGCCGGCCAAGGCCAAGACCGGTCGGTAATTGACGATCCTACGGAGGCGTGCATGGGAACTTTAAAGCTTCACCTGGGGTTGGTCCTCGGCTGCATGGCCGTGCTTCCGCCCCTTCCGGTCCACGCCACCCCCGGCGCCCAGACCCCGGCGGGGCGGCGCCAGTGGCAGATGGGGCTGCACAGCTGGGTCAAGCTTGAGCCCCAGGAGCCGGGCGCACCCCCCAACGAACATCCGGCCACGCTGTCCCCCGGTCTGGAGGACCAGTTGGAGAACATCCGGTTCAAGACCGAGAAGGGCGAGGAACCCTTGTTCGCCAAGCCTGAGGTGGAGGGCTTCCTGAAAACGCTGCAGCAGGCTTTCGCCGCCGCCGGACCCGGGGACGATGTGCTGCTCCTCAGCACCTACCGCCGCGGTGAAAACCTCTCCGACCAGGCCAAGGCCGTCACCGTCCGCCTGTTCCGCAAGGGCGATGCTCTGCAGGTCATCGTGCACGATGCCCGGGCTGATTTCCTGGGCGCCTACTACGCCACCGAACGGGCCCCGGAATTCACCTTCGGTTCCCGCACCGCCACCGGCAAGGTCCGGCTGCGCTGCCCAGGCGCCTCGAGTCAGCGCCCGGACTGGCTTGTCTTGCCGGACCGGCCCGCTCCGGCGGCTGCGCTCCCGGCCCCGGAACCGGATGTTGCAACCCCGCCCGCCGTCAAGGCACCGCCGGCCGAACCCGCCCGCCCGCTCCGGGATCCGGCCTTCTTCGAGCAGCAGGAGCTGCGCCTGCGGACCCTCAAGCACCTTCGCGACGAGAACCTGATCTCCGAAGAGGAGTACCAGAGCAAGCGCCAGAAGATCCTGGACGGAATCTAGTGTAGGTCGATTGAATCAACG
>PLUC01000131.1:6482-12877 GCA_003165415.1 Holophagaceae bacterium | reverse complement strand
GCTCTTAGCCCAGGTTCTCGCTCCGGTTTTCATCGTCATTTCGCTGCTGTGGAACCACATCTGGCGAGGCCTCCAGAAGCTGCTGCGGCGAAAAAACCACCCTGCGGACGAGCAGGATCCTCCAGCATGAATCATGCTTATTCAAAGTTGAAGGCCGCCCTGGTCCATGACCTCTCTCCCGCTCCGGTGTTCGGGCTGTTCTTGGGGTTCTGGCTGCCTCTGGAATTTATGTGTTTCAGCGCGAACCTCGCCGGCATACCCCTGGTGCAGAAGGTCTACATCATAGCCTCCGCCGCCGTGTTCAACTTCGGCCTCGCGGCTTGCGTCATGGCGGCCTTGGTCTACCTGGCGGCTGGGATCGCCAGCCTATTCGGCGTCGCCTACGCCAGGGCCGTCCGCTTCGGGATGGCCAGCTCCGCCTGGGTGGTCTTCCTGGTCGTGTGCACCATCACCGTGCGGCACACAGTGCTCCCTCCCTTCGGGTTGAGCATACTCACCCGGATGGTGATATTGGGGGGGTGTGCGGCCATCGCCATCACGCTTGCCTTGAAAGGCTATCAGCCTGGGCGGATCCTGGGGCTTCCCATCGGGCTGGGGGTCTGTTTAGTCCCCACCGCGCTCATCCTGGTGGCCTGCGAATGGGCCGGTGTCGGACTACCATCCCCCCTCCGCGGGGCCAAGCCCGCCCCGGGCCGGCCCGACATCCTGTTCATCACCCTGGATGCCTTGTCGGCGCGGCATCTCACCATGTACGGCTACCCCCGGCCCACCAGCCCGAACCTGCAGGCCTTCGCGGACGGGGCCATCACCCTGGACCACTTCTACGCCAATAGCAACTGGACCCGCCCGGGCATCGCTACTCTTTTGAACGGGGTGCGGCCCTGGACCCACCGCGGCGATGTGGGTGCCCTGGATCCCAAGGTGGTGGAAACCCGCAACCTCGTCCGCCAACTTGTCCTGGCGGGCTACGATGCCCGGTGCGTCGCCACCAATTTATTCGCCGGCCCTTTTTCCCAGGATCTCCTCGGGGTATTCCGGCAGGAAAAGGTGGAGCTGGTTTTCCCCGCCTTAAATTACGGCCTGGTGTGGAGCCAGTTGCCCTCCATCAGCGGTCAGGCCGCGGCCGCCCTGGGCCCGGTCCCCCGGATCCTGTCCATTGTCCAGATACTCAGCTGGAAGCAGTTCCCCGACAAAACCCAGGCTCCGGTGGCCGCGGCCGAGAGTCTGTTCAGGAACGCCACGGACCGGCCCCAGTTCGTGTGGCTCCACCTCCTCACGGCCCATGATCCCTACGCCGCTCCGAAACCATTTATGGGGTCCCTGGAACCTTCCCCGCTCGCCCGGGAAATGCGGAAGACCTTTGCCACCTATGGGTTTCTGGCTGCCCAGGACCCCTGCTTCCCGAACATCTACCAGGGACGCTACGACGAAGCAATCATGTGCATGGATGCCGGTCTCGGGCAGTTGTTCGATTGGCTCAAGGCGCAGGGGAGGTTCGAGCGCACCCTCATCGTGGTCACCGCCGATCACGGGGAGAGTTTCACCCACGGCTATGGCGGGCACGGGGGTCCCCTGCTCTCGGAGGACCTCCTCTGGATCCCCTGCCTGATCAAGCCGCCCTTCCACCATGGGCCCGAACGGGATTCCAGGCTGTTCGAGCAGGTGGACCTGGAACCTACCATGTTGCAGATGGTGGGACTCCCGGAGCCCAGGGGCCTGGAGGGCGTGGCCATGGCCCGGAAGCCCGAAGGCCTTCCGGTGTTCTCGATGAACCATGACTATCAACTTTTAAGCCGTTCGTTCTCGGTGGCGGTCCGTCTGGGCAACTGGAAATACGTCGAGCACTTCGGCCACTGGACTTTCCCCTGGCCGAAACGGGAACTCTACGATCTGGCCGTGGATCCCGCCGAGGACCACAACCTCGCCGAGATCCAGCCGGACCGGGCCACCGCGCTGCGCGGGCTGATCCTGGCCGAATTGGCGAAGCGAAAACTCAAACCGGATGCGGGGTGAGTCCCCGGCCCGTGCTGGCTGGCGGCCAGGCTCTGGCCCGATGGCTCGCGGCCGGAGGCAGGCCGGACCGTGCTCCGTGGACGTCCATGCTGCTGTACCAGTGGCGGGCCTTCTGGTTCGAGCGGGGGCTGCGGCTGCTGGAACCGGCGCCCCCGACCCGCCGGCAGCCGTTCCCAGACGGCGAGGGGCTCCTGTTCATCATGGGCTTCTGGCGCTCGGGCACCACGCTCGTCCACGAACTGTTGGCCGAGGCCCCGGGATGGGGGGCCCCGAGGACCTGGCAGTGCATGGATCCGCTCTCCCCAATGCGGGGTTGCGGGGCCCCGGAGGGGCCTTCGCTTCGCCGCCCCATGGACGCCGTGGAGATCGGGCCCCGCACCCCCCAGGAGGACGAGTTCGCGCTCTTGGCCCTGGGCGTGCCGAGCCTGTATCAGGGTTTCCTGGATCCCCGGCGCCTGCCGTCCCTGAGCCCCCTCCTGGACCAGGGGTTCTGGCTGGGCGAGGCTTCAGGATCCTGGACCGGAATCCTGGCCCGCTTCCTGGATCTTTGCCGGGAGCCCGGATGTGGGGGGCTAGTGGTCAAGTCTCCGAACCATGTCTTTCGCTACCGGGCCCTGGTCCGCCGCTTCCCGAAGGCTTCGTTCGTCTGGATCCTGCGCGATCCCACCAAGCTTTGGACCTCCAATGCAGGCATGTGGAAGGCCATGACTGCCTACTATGGGCTCTGGGAAACGCCCCCCGGGACCTTGGAGACCTTCCTGGCCGGAGCCCTGGACGCTTTCCGCGGCCTGCTGGAGGAACTCCGGGCGGAAGGCACCCTCCAGCGGGATGTGGTCCTCGACTATGGCGACCTGGTCCGGGAACCCGGCCGGGTTCTGAAGCGCCTGGTGCCCCTGCTGGGGTTGACTGGCGACCAGGGAGCGGATTGGGTGCGGGCCGCGGTCCCCCGGGTTTCCATCCAGGGGTCCTCGGTCCACAGCCGCCTCCCCGCGGCCGGACCAGGGCTGGAAGCGCTCCGAAACCTGCAGGCCGTCATCCAGATGGAAACGGGAGTCGGCTGACCCCGGCTCAGCCCCAGACCCGCTTCCCCTCCACCCACGTTCCGACCACCCGGCCGGGAAGCCTCCAGCCTTTGAACGGCGTGTTATAGGACTTGCTCTGGATGAAGGTCCGATCCACCGCGACCTTCCCTTCCAGATCCACCAGGGTGAAATCCGCCGGAGACCCGACCTTCAGGGTGCCCAGGCCCTGGCGGTCCAGGTGGAAGGCCCGGGCCGGACCGGCGGTGAGCAGCTCGATGGCCCGGTGCAGGCTGAGGACCTTGCGGTTCACCAGCAGTTCCAGGGTCAGCGGCAGGGCCGTCTCCAGGCCGATGACCCCGAAGGCGGCCTTGACCAGCTCGCATTCCTTTTCGTCCCAGCCGTGCGGCGCATGGTCGGTGGCGATGGCGTCCACCGTACCGTCGGCCAGAGCTTCCAGCACCGCCTCCAGGTCCGCCTGGCTGCGTAGAGGGGGATTCATCTTGAAATCCGCGTCGAAGCGGCACATTTCTTTGTCGGTGAGCGCGAAGTGGTGGGGTGTGACCTCGCAGGTCACCCGAAGGCCGCGCTGCTTGGCCTCGCGCACCATCCTCAGCGAGCCCTTGGTGCTCAGGTGGGCCAGGTGCAGGTGTCCCCCGGTGTGCTCCGCCAGGACGATATCCCGGGCCACCATGGCCTCCTCGGCGGCAGCGGGAATGCCTAGACAACCCAGGGCGGCGCTGACGCTGCCTTCGTGCATGTAGCCCTTGGCCGCCAGATCGGGGTCCTCCTCGTGGGCGACGATGGGAACGTCCAGCCAGGATGTGTATTCCAGGGCCCGCCGCATGATCGCCGCACTGATCACGGGCAGCCCGTCGTCGCTGAAGGCCACACAGCCTGAGGCCTTGAGGGTGCCGTAATCGGTCAGTTCCTCACCCGCCGCCCCCTTGGTGACGGTGCCCAAAGGGAAGTATCGGCAGAGGCCTGCCGTGCGTGCACGGGCCAGCATCATCTCGGTAATGGCCACCGAATCGTTCACCGGCTTAGTGTTGGCCATGGCGCAAACCGAAGTGAAGCCGCCAGCCACTGCCGCCCGGGAACCGGTCTCGATGGTCTCCTTCCCGGTCTGGCCGGGCTCCCGGAAGTGCACGTGGAGATCGATGAGCCCCGGGCACAGGAGCTTGCCCCCCGCGTCCAGCACCTCGGCCCCCGCGGCCCGGGGGTCGGCCCCGGCACCGGCGCCGATGTCCGCGACACGTCCGTCCAACACCAGCAGGGACCCAGGACCATCGCAGTTCTGGGCGGGATCCAGCAGTCGGGCATTATTCACCAGCAGAGCCATGCACACCTCTAAGCGTGATTCCATATTACCTAAGAATGGCCATGCCCATGATGCTCGTCCGCCTCATGCTCGTGGACGAACCGGTGGCTGTGCTCCCCGGCCATCACCTTGGTCTCGAAATGGACGGTCACGTGCCGGACCCGGAACTTGTCGGCCAGCACCCGCTGGATGGCCGCCAGCAGCGGCTGGGTGTCCTCCAGGCGTTCCACCTCCACTTGCACGTGGGCCGTGCACACCACCAGGTGGCTGCATAGCCGCCAACTCCGGATGTCCTCCACCCCCGATACCCCAGGCAGCAGCAGGAGCTGGCGCCGGGCCTCGGCATGGTCGAAGGCCGCCCGGTGCATGAGGATGGCGATAGCGTCCGCGGCCAAGCCATAGGCCCCGCGCACGATGAACCCGACGATGACCAGCGCCACCAGGGGATCGATCCAGCGCCAGCCGGTGAACCGGATGACCAGGGTGCCGGCCAGCAGGGCGAGGCTGGCCACGGAATCGGAAAAGGCGTGCAGGTAGGCGCTCTTGAGATTGGCGTCCCGTTCCAGCTCATCATCCCCCCGGGGGCGCAGGATCAGCGCCGCGGCAAGGTTCAGGACCAGGCCCAGGCAGCAGAAGGCCAGCACCCACCCGGTTTGGATGGCCGGCGGTGCTTTCAGCCGGTGCACCCCCTCCCGGACGATCCCCGCCGCCAGGGCCAGCAGCATGCCCGCCCCCAGCAGCGTGTTGAACACTTCCAGCCGGTGCCAGCCATAGGCGAACCGCTCGCTGGGCTCCCGCTTGTTGGCCACCAGGACGCTGGTGAGGTTCAGCAGGTTGGCGACCAGGTCGTTGAGGTTCTCCAGGCTGTCGGAGACCAGCCCCAGGGACCCGGTCCAGAAACCGCCCAGCCCCTGGACCAGGGCGCTGAGCCCGAACACGGCCGAACTCCAGGCCAGCCGGGCCGGGGTGCCCAGGCCCGCCGGGGGGTGGGAATGCCGGCAGGAGCTGCCGTTCAAGGGGTCGTCGTGCTGTGCCATGGGTGTTCCTGGAGTCTGTCGTATGAGTCCCGCTCCCCCTTGGATGCGGGCTCCAGGCTCAGTATCCCCGGAACTACTCGATTTCCGCCAACTCCACGAGATCGTCGTCTTCCTCGGCGAAATCCCCTTCCTCCAGGAGGATGTGCTTCACCTTCCCCGACTCCGGGGCGCTCACGTAGAAAGGGGTATGGGTGGCGTCGGTGCCCTCAAGTAACATAAGGGTTTCATCCTCCTCCACCTCCTGCCCTGGAGCGACCAGAACATCCACAATATAGCCCGGCCACTCTGCCCGGATGATCATGCCGCCCTCCATAAGTCTTGGTGGAAAGTATGGTAAAGCCAGCCAAAGCGCAAGGTTGATTCGAACATTTTTTCATTATTTCCGGATGTTTCTTTTGGCACGGAACCCCAATGTCCACAGCCACAGCCTCTACCCAAACTCTTTTTTCCATGTGTTATGATGGGACTGCCGATCCGTCTCGCTCCCATCGGCAGCGACCTCTGCAAGAAGCCCACCTCCCCCCATTCACAGCCGGCGGAGGGTTTCATGGAGGGATCGCCATCCGGGGGCCACATTGGGACCGAGGTCCCAGGAGAATTCATGAACACCCTCACTTTCACCCCCACCACCGTCAGCATCGATCTCGGCGGTACCCCCATCAGCCTGGAGACTGGCCGCATCGCCAAACAGGCCAATGGCTCCGTCATCGTCCGCCAGGGCGGCACCATGGTTCTGGTGGCCGTGTGCCGGGCCGAGCCCAGGGAGGGCATCGACTTCTTCCCGCTCACGGTCGACTACCGCGAGCCGGCCTTCGCCGCCGGCAAGTTCCCCGGCGGCTGGTTCAAGCGTGAAGGCAAGCAGACCACCAAGGAGACCCTCACCTCCCGCCTCATCGACCGCCCGCTGCGCCCCCTGTTCGAGGAAGGCTACAACGGCGACACCATGATCACCGTCCAGGTCATCAGCTTCGACGGCGAGCACCAGCCCGACACCCTGGGCATGGT
>PLUC01000131.1:0-6477 GCA_003165415.1 Holophagaceae bacterium | reverse complement strand
AGCGACCTGGACCTGCTGGTGGCCGGCACCGACGAAGCCCTGGTGATGGTCGAATGCGGCGCCCTGGAGTTCCAGGAAGCCGACATGGTCAAGGCCCTGGAGTTCGGCCACGCCGCCATCAAGACCCTGGTCAAGCTGCAGCAGCAGCTCCAGGCCAAGGTGGGCAAGGCCAAGCTGGTGCCGGTGAAGCCCGAGCGCAACGAGGAGGTCTACAAGCTGGTGGCCGCCAAGTACGCCGAGAAGCTGCTGGCCGCCCTCACCATGAAGGTGAAGATCGAGAGCTACCAGGCCATCGACGCCCTGAAGAAGGAGGCGGTCGCCGAGCTCACCGCCGAGAAGCCCGAGCTGAAGAAGGACGTGGTCGAGTGCTTCGACCTGCTCAAGGAGACCCTGTTCCGCAACGCGATCCTCAAGCAGGGCGCCCGGCTCGACGGCCGCAAGTTCGACCAGATCCGCCCACTGAACATCGAGGTGGGCGTGCTGCCCGCCGCCCATGGCTCCTGCCTGTTCACCCGGGGCGAGACCCAGGCCCTGGTCACCNNGTGGGCGAGTGCAAGCCCAACCGCGGCCCCGGCCGGCGCGAGATCGGCCACGGCATGCTGGCCGAGCGCTCCATCGCGGCCATGCTGCCCAGCAAGGAGGAGAACCCCTACACCCTGCGCGTGGTCTCCGAGATCACCGAGAGCAACGGCTCCAGCTCCATGGCCACCATCTGCGGCGGCACCCTGGCGCTCATGGACGCCGGCATCAAGATGAAGGCCCCGGTGGCCGGGGTCGCCATGGGCCTGGTGAGCGATGGCGCCAAGTTCGTGGTGCTCACCGACATCGCCGGCCAGGAAGACCACTACGGCGACATGGACTTNNCAGATGGACATCAAGATCGGCGGCATCACCACCGAGATCCTGACCAAGGCCCTGGACCAGGCCAAGAAGGGCCGCCTTGAGCTGCTCGCCGCCATGGGCGACATCCTCGCCGCCCCCCGCGGCGACATCGCCGGCAACGCCCCGCAGATGCACACCATCCAACTGCCCAAGGAGAAGATCCGCGACGTCATCGGCAAGGGCGGCTCCGTCATCCGCAACATTATTGAAGTGAGCGGCTGCTCGGTGAACATTGACGACAACGGCTCCTGCCAAGTGGCCGGCTCCAACCAGGAGAAGCTGCAGGTGGCCCTCAAGATGATCGCCGACCTGATCCAGACCGCCGAGGTGGGCCAGACCTACCTGGGCCGGGTGGCCAAGGTGGTGGAGTTCGGGGCGTTCGTGACCATCCTGCCCGGTCTCGACGGGCTGCTGCACGTCTCCGAGATGGCGCCGCACCGGGTCAAGAACCCCGCCGACGAGGTGAGCGAGGGCCAGGAGATCATGGTCAAGTGCATCGCGGTGGATGCCAATGGCAAGATCAAGCTGAGCCGGAAAGCGCTGATGGCGGCGGAGCCCAGCCCGACGCAGTTGTAGGGGCTGTTTTCCAAATGGGGAGCCGGATCGGGGCTGGTGATCGTTCAGCAACGGGTCCGGTTGCCAGGTTCTCAAAGAGATCTCCTTCCTGCCCGGTTCGGCTTCTGACCATTTTGCAGGCATCCCATCATGATCTGGTTGGTCCTTTCCTTTGGGTTCACATTCCTGAGCAGTCTGGTCCTCATCAACCGCGCGCCAGCCTGGGGCTTCGTGGACGTGCCCGAGGAACGGAAGATCCATAGGGTTCCCACACCCAGGACGGGTGGCATCGCGATGGCCTGTGGCACACTGGCCACTTTCGTGGTCTACCTTGGCTCAGGCCATCCCTGGCCGCCCATTCCCTGGCAGACCATCGCAGCGGGCACGGGGTTCATGAGCCTTGGAATCCTGGATGATCGGTATGGCTTCCACCCAAGAAGGAAACTCCTCTGGTTCATCATGCTCGGCCTGCTTGCAGCTTGGCCATGGGCATTCCATAGCCCGGGGGGTTCCTCCTATATCATCCACCTGGGGAATTGGGTTTTGCAGGCACCTAGATGGGCGGCTTACCCAATCCTGGCAATCTGGTTTGTGTCAGTCCCAAATGCCGTGAATATTGAAGACGCCATCAATGGCTATATGGGTGGATTCACGCTGATCCTCATCGTGGTTGCGGCCCTTATGGGTGTTAATGTCCTGATACCCGCAGGTGCCCTGGCAGCATTTCTGCTTCTCAACTGGCCTAAAGCGAAACACTTCTTGGGAGATGCCGGGAGTTTCGGGTGTGGTTTCCTGATCGCGGAGACCCTCCTCCGGGCGGGCGGGAACCAAAGGCCATTGTTGGCGCTAGTGCTCACAGCGCCCGTATCCATGGATGTTGGCATGGGTATCATCCGTAGGATCCGCTTGAAGATGAGCTTGTTCGAAGCGGACCGCGCCACCTGCCCACACCACATGGTAAACCTTTGCAACCAGTCCCATGCCCTGGCCACGCCCATGCTATGGGCCAATGCGGTGGTGATCGCCTGGCTCGCTTTCGAGTCCCCCCTTTTCGAAGCAGGATACCTGGCCATGTTCGCCCTCGCGCTCGTCCTTCTAAATCGGGCCTCCCTTTTCAACCCTCAACTCTCCTGCGGCTCCAATGGATGACGGCCGTCGGCGGGTAGGCCTCATTCATCCAGACCATAGGTCCGTCTGATGCCCTCCTCTAGGGAGAACGGAGGCGTCCAGCCAAGTTCCGCCTTGATGGCCGAGATGTCCACGTAGAAGTCCCCCAACAGTTTCTGCCGAGTTTCGGAGTTCCATGGAACCGGAACCTTTATCTTCCGGCACAGGTCTCCGAGCGCGGTCAATGGGTCCAGGACGATACTAGGGAGATGGAGCACCCGCGCCTTGCGCCCCATGGCTCCCGCCATGGCGCGCAGCAGCCTTTCAGTTGAGGCGGGTTCTTCGTCGGCGACGATCCAGGTCCGGCCGGAAGGCGGCATAGGGTGGACCAGAAAAGCCAGGATGGCGCCAAGAAGGTTGCCTAGGAACAGAAAGCTCCGCCGGTTGGGCCGCTTTCCCAGCGGCACAGGGATGCCCGTTCGGATAAGTCCTTCGAGCTTGGCCATGTTGCCCCGGTTGCCGGGTCCATATACAAGGACCGGGCGGATGATCGCCCACCGCGCAGCATCGAGGGGGAGCGTCTCGCGGATGGCCCTTTCCGCATCCATCTTGCTCTGGTCGTATGGGGTGGAAGGGGCAAAAGGGCTGTCTTCCCGGACCGGAAAGGCGACCGGATCCCCGTGCACGCGGACGGTGCTGACAAAGAGGAAACGATCCAGGATGGGAGTTTGCCGGATGGCCTCGGCCAGTGAGCGGGTGGCCAAGTGGTTCACCTGATCGTACCTGACCCAGTCTTCCGGAACCACCGCTCCGGTCCGGTGGGCGATGGCCGCCAGGTGCACCACCGCATCCATCCCAGCCAAGGCGTCGGTCCAATCCACCTGGCCAGTGAGATCCGGCATGGGGAACCACTCCGCCCCCATGCCCTCCAGCGCCTCGGACCGGACCTGTCCCGTCATGCGCACCCGCAGGCCTCGCTCCAGCAGAACCTGGGTCAACGCGGTCCCTACGAACCCGTTTGCGCCGGTGACCAGAACACTGTTGATCTCTCCCACGGTGATACTCCCAACGGATGTTTTTATTAATTTGTGATTCACCACAATCTGCATACGGGGCGCGGCGCGGACCGGGCGCAGCCGATCAAGACGCTTTCTTACCATAGCAAAATCAACGCCCAGCCAAAAGGTCCAACCATTAAATGGAAGGCCGGGTATAAAATGGTAGCGGCCCCAGGAAAGCAAATGTGCTATGCTTCCACCTAAACATCTTGATGAATCGGGCGGAGACAACTGCCCATCTGGAGAATCCCAACAAGCTTACTTCTCAATAATTTCTTGGCGGTCGGATCCATGAAACCCCAAAACCTTTCTCAACGCCCCTATGCGATCTGCTCGAATTGCATCATGGACACCACCGATTCGAACATCACCTTCGATGCCCGGGGGTGGTGCGATTACTGCAATAATTTTCACGCCAACATATTGCCCAATTGGCACCCTGATGAACTCGGGGAGCGGGAATTGCAGAAGACCATCTCCGCCATAAAGCGCGCTGGCCAGGGCCGGGACCACGACTGTATCATCGGTATCAGCGGCGGGGTCGACAGCTCCTATGTCACCTATCTGGCCAAAGAAAAGTATGGCCTACGACCCCTGCTGTTCCACGTGGACGCTGGCTGGAACTCCCAGCAAGCCGTCAACAATATCGAGAAGCTGGTTGACTGCCTGGATCTTGATCTGCATACGGAAGTCATTGACTGGCTTGAGATGAAGGATCTCCAATTGGCCTTCTTTAAGGCCCAGGTTCCCCACATCGACACCCCTCAGGATCATGCCTTTTTCGCTGCACTGTACAACTTTGCTGCCAAGAACGGGTTTAAATACATTCTCACCGGCGCGAATTATTCCACAGAATGTGTGCGCGAACCCCTGGAATGGCACTACCATGCATCCGATCTAAGGCAGTTGCTGGATATACACAAACGGTTCGGGACACGACCTCTTGCGACTTTTCCGCAGGCCGACATTTTTACCTACAAACTCTATTACCGCTTTGTCAAGGGAGTTAAGGTGATCAAGCCGCTCAACTATGTCCCTTTTTTCAAGGAAGCGGCTATGCAGGAACTGGTGGACCGCTTTGGTTGGCAGAAATACGCTCACAAGCACTACGAATCCAGGTTCACCCGTTTTTACGAAGGTTACTGGCTTCCCCAGAAGTTCGGGTATGACAAGCGCCGCGCCCACTTTTCAAGCCTCATCCTCACGGGCCAGTTGAGTCGGGCCGAAGCCTTGGAGAAGATTGCCCTTCCGGCCTACAGCGAGGAGACCATCGCCCAGGATTTCGAGTACATCGCCACCAAGCTGGATCTGACCGTCGCTGACCTGGAAGGGATCATGAGAGGCCCCAACAAAAGCTATCGGGATTACCGGAACGCGATGACCTTCATCGACCTGGGGACCAAGGTGCTCCGGACCCTGGGCATCCAGAAGGCCATCATCCGATGATCACCATCGTCGACTATGGCCTGGGCAACATCTGCGCGTTCGCTAACGTGTTCAAGCAGCAGAATGTGGATTTCGCGATCGCGAAGAGCGCGGAGGAACTCCGTTCCGCCTCCAAGATCATTCTTCCCGGAGTCGGCGCCTTCGACCATGCCATGGAGCGGCTGGAACGCTCCGGGATGCGCGCAACCCTGGACTACTTGGTCCTGGACCAGGGTGTTCCGGTGCTGGGCGTGTGCGTAGGCATGCAGATGCTTGCGGAATCCAGCGATGAGGGGAAACTGCCCGGGCTCGGATGGATCAAAGGACGAGTCAGAGGGTTCAAGACGACCCTCGCCGACCGGGACCTCCCCCTGCCCCACATGGGCTGGAACGATGTCCACCCAGTTCCCGGTCACGGCCTGTTCCACGGGCTCGAAACCGAGGCGCGCTTCTATTTCCTCCATTCCTTCTATCTTGAGTGCGCAGAGGAAACCGACGTCGCGGCGATTGCCAATTACGGGCTGAAGTTCCATGCCGCTGTCTCCCATCGCAATATCCACGGGGCGCAGTTCCATCCCGAAAAGAGTCACCATTTGGGAGCTCGATTCTTGAAAAACTACTCGGACCTGTAGCATGCTGCGACCTCGGATCATTCCCTGTCTTCTGGTAAGGAATGGTGGTCTTGTGAAGACCGTCGGCTTCAAGGACGCCAAGTACGTCGGAGATCCAATCAATGCGGTGAAGATCTTCAACGAAAAGGAAGCTGACGAACTAATCCTGCTCGACATTGATGCCACCGCCCTGAATTCAGAACCAAACTACAAGATGATTGCCAACCTGGCCGCAGAATGCCGGATGCCGCTCTGCTACGGCGGCGGCATCAAGACGGCCCAGCAGGCCAGACAGATCATCGGCCTTGGCGTGGAGAAGGTCGCCATCAGTTCCGCAGCGATCGAGAATCCCTCCCTCATCACCCAGGCCGCCGAGGAAATCGGGGCCCAGAGCGTGGTGGTGGTCCTGGACGTCAAGAAGGGCAGAGATGGCTACGAAGTCTGGACGCACAACGGGCAGAACAATACGCGGCGTAGCCCTTTCGACGTGGCCAGGGAGGTCGAGGCCGCGGGCGCCGGCGAAGTGGTGGTCAATGCCATTGATTGTGATGGTTGCATGAAAGGATACGATCTCCGCTTGGCCAGCGAACTGAGGTCGGTCATGCACTTGCCCATGACCGTACTGGGTGGAGCCGGATCACTGGAGGACATCGCCCAGCTCATCCGCACCTGTGGAGTGGTGGGTGCATCCGCCGGGAGCCTTTTCGTGTTCAAGGGTATTTACCGGGCCGTGCTGATCAGCTATCCCAACCTCGCCAAGAAGGACGAACTGATCCGCTCCGCCCTGGGCCTCAACGAGCCAAACCATTAAGCTAACCTGATTATCGGCGAGCCTCAGC
>PLUC01000117.1 GCA_003165415.1 Holophagaceae bacterium | reverse complement strand
GGGTGTGGGGGGACGGAGAGCGAACTTCGTTCGCGCGCGGTCCCCCCACAGGGATATCAGTCCTTCTTCTTGATCCCCGTGTGGTTGGTGAACTCGGATTCCACCTGCTCCACGTTCTCGGCGTTGTAGAAGACCAGGTTGCGCAGGTGCTCGAAGCTTTCCAGGCCGAGGATCTTGGTGAAGAGGAAGGCCATGCCGTCGGCCAGGTGGGCCACCACCTTGCCCAGCAGCTGGATCTCCACCTCGCCCTCCACCAGGATGATGGTGATCTCGCACTCGGTGTCCAGCGGCAAGCGCTCGCTGGTCTGGATGGACATGCCCTTCATGCTGAGGGAATGGGTCGGGGCCTCGGGCAGGGTGGCGCCGCCGACCCGGATCACCGTATGGGCGGTGACCAGGACGCGGGTGAATTCCCTCTGGTTGGATTTCTCGGTGCTCATGGCGGGGGCCCTTGGGAGTGGCGCATAGCCAATTTACCATTCAATCAGGCTGGACGCGCGCCTTGATCGTCCATTCCTTACCCCAGCCACTTGCCGATGACTTCCGGAAGCTGGACGAAATCCACCGGTTTGGTGACGAAATCGTCCATGCCCGCCCGGAGGCAGTGGTCGCGGTCGCCTTCGAACGCGCCGGCGGTCAGGGCGACGATGGGCAGGCGCGCCAGCCCCTGCTCCCGCTCCCAGGCGCGGATCCGTTCGGTGGCCTCGAACCCGCTCATGACCGGCATCTGGCAGTCCATCAGGATCAGGTCGGCGGGCTCGCCCCGGGTGACGGCTTCGGTGGCCAGGAGGCCGTTCTCGACGCTGCGCACCAGGTACCCGCACTTGGTCAGCAGGGCCTCGATGACCTTGCGGTTGGTGGGGTTGTCCTCCACCAGCAGGATCTGGCGGCGCGCCGACGTGGCCCCGGCGCCGGCCGGGCCGCGCCGGTCCAGGGGGCGCACGTGTTCCTCGGCGGCCTGGCAGCGGATGCGGAACCAGAACCGGGAACCGGCCGGCTCGGCCGCTTCGACCCCCATGTCTCCGCCCATGAGCCGGGCCAGGCTGCGCACGATGGAAAGGCCCAGCCCGGTGCCCGCGTAGGGCCGAGTGGTGGAGCTGTCCAGCTGCAGGAAAGGCTGGAAGAGTTGCGGGCGCATCTTCTCCTTGATGCCGATGCCGGTGTCGGACACTGAGAACTGCAGCAGCGCGGCAGCGCCGTCCCGCTCCAGCTCGGCGGCCTCGATGCGGATGCCCCCGCGGTCGGTGAATTTGTTAACTTCAACGCTCGAAACGTCACGATTTATTCACCCGGATGGGGGCCAGGCCTGATTTCATAAGCGGTTAGACTCAGTTGCAAGGAACTCCATAACCAACCATCCCACCCCAAGCTTTCCCCCGCGCAAGCGGATCGCGGTGGTGTGGAACGTGCCGGTGGCCTGCAACCGCGCCTCGGCCGACTTCATGATTTCATCGCCCCTGATGAACTCCAGCTACGAACGCATCCTGCCGGACTTCGACCGGCACCGGCAGCGGTTCGACCAGGGTTTTTAGCCAACGACCGATTTCCGTGGCCACCCAGGCCCCGTCATCCAGGGGCAGGTCGTGGCCCGCTTCGGGGTGGATGGCCAGGGGGCAGTGCCAGCGGCGGGCGATGGCCCCGGAGCAGCGCGGATCCACCAGGCGGTCCCCGCTTCCGGCCAGCACCAGGGTCGGCACCGGCGCCGCCAGCGGCGCCCGGTAGGCGGCGGCGGCGAGCAGTTGCCGGAGGGCGTTGCGGGGGCTCACCGGCCGGGACCGGCGGATGGCGGCCCATTCGGCCACCACCTGGGACCGGTCCCGGGCCAGGCCGCTGGTGAGGCTGAAAATGCGCCGCTCCCGCCCCTCCGTGCTCCGGTCCAGGAGGATCGCCACCAGAGCTGGCCAGGCCCGGGGGCGCAGCCGGTGATGGGGCGGGCTGAAGCGGCCGAAGCTGGTGCTGACCAGAACACACCCGGCGATCTCCTCTGGGTGCGCCTGGGACCAGGCTGAGGCGACCATGCCGCCCAGGGACATGGCCACCAGGAAGTAAGGGGGAGGCGCGCCCAGCCGGGCCGCCTCTGTACGGCAGAACGAGGCCATCCCGGCGATGGTGGCGGGGCTGGCCAGGACGTTGAGCTCGCCGTTGCCGGGGAGTTCCAGCGGCCAGACGCGGGCCCTGGGGATCTCCGCCAGAAGCTGCCCGGGAAAGCCGCCCCAGTGCCGGATTTCCCGGGTGAGGCCGCGCAGCAGGATCCAGGTGCTCATGACCACGCGTCCAGCGGCAGTTCGGGATACCAGCGGGCCAGGGCGCGCTGGCGATGCTCTTCCCGCTCCGCCGGCGAAGGCAGCCAGGCCAGGTGGCTGCAGGCGGCCCGGACGATGAACTCCAGCAGGGGCAGGTGCCGTCGCAGAACCCGCAGCTGGCGGTGCTGGATCAGGGGGTTGAAGATGCCCAGCAGGCTGAAGAACTGGCGCGGGTTCTTCTTCACCCAGGTCCAGGAGCCCATCTCCAGCGTGATGGGCAGGAACACATGCCCATCACGCTGGGAGCCCATGTACAGGTGGTCCCACAGATCGCCGTGGGCCAGGTACTGGCTGCTCTGCGGTTCGAAGATGTAGCGGTAGTTGCACAGCGTTTCCTGGAGGAGGTCCCGGAGTGCGTGCATCTCCGCCAGGTGCTCGATGGGCCGGCGGGTGTGGGCGTAGGGGAACCAGATCCGGTCGTTGACGCCGAAGCCCGAGTGGCAGTCCACGGCCACGCTGAAGCGGCGGCCCAGGAGTTCGCTGGCGACCACCGCGCAGACCGCCTGGTTCTCAGCCTCCATGGGCCGGCCCGGCTGGCCGCGGTACCACGGCAGGTTCGGGCTGATGCGCTGGCCGCCCACCAGCCACGGCACCCTTTCCGCCGATTCCACCGGCCCGTTGCGCATCAGGTCGACGCCGTTGGGGTTCGCCCGGGTCCCGCGCAGCATGCCGCCGGGGTTCACCAGTGGCATGAACACCAGCCGCACCGTCTCCAACTGCCGGTGCAGGGTGGTGTCCCACCTCAGGCGGGTGGCCAAGTTGCGCAGGTACGCCAGCACCACCTCGGCGCCGATCAGCTCCAGGCCGTGGAAGCCGCCGAAGAAACCCACCGCGGGCACCAGGGGATCGGGGTTGCCCAGGGTCACCACCTGGATCGGCATGCGCTGGCCCTGGCAGGCCACCTCGCCGAGGGTGCGCGTCTGGAAATGGGAACCGCCGGTGTCGATGATCCTGGCTAGCTCGTCGAGGTGACGCAGGAGTTTCATGGCCAAAAGTATGGGGCATGAACAGGCCATCCGTACCCATGCCCATCCCAAGGTTACCTTCCCGTCACAGGAAGGGCATGGGGGCGTCACTGGCGATGCCCATATTGGGTCATTGAACCATGCAACGTGAGCTGGATTTCCGGGGGGCACCCATGCGCAACGCGGCCGCACGATCCTCGTTCATCTCCCTGGCGGCCATCGGCGCCGCCCTGGTCTGGGGGGTGGTGGAACTGTTGGCGCTGCAATGTTCCTGGTTCAGCGAACGGCTCCGGAGTTAAGAGCCTATCTCGGTAGGCTCTAAAGCATCATCCCGCCGCCGCCGGCGGACAGGTACTGGCCGGTGAGGTACCCGGCCTCGTCCGAGGCCACCAGGGCGATGATGCCGGCCACGTCTTCCGGTTGCCCGATCCGCCCCAGGGGCAGGTGACTGCCGGCCGCGGCCTTGGCGGCGGCGGGGATGAATGCGGTGGCGTCGGTTTCGGTGAGTCCGGGGGCGACCACGTTCACCCGGATGCCCTGGGGGCCCAGCTCCAGGGCCAGGGACTTCATGAAACCGTCCAGGCCTGACTTGGCGGTGGTGTGGGCGGAGAAGCCCGGACCCGGCTGGCGCGAAAGGCCGCTGCTCACGGCGATGATGCAGCCCCGCCGGCGCTGGATCATGCCGGGCAGCGCCGCCTTGCAGGGGTGGAAGGCGGAGGCCACCTCCCCCAGGAGCTTCTGCTGGAAGCCTTCCCAGGGCATGTCGGCGAAGGGGACCATGGGGAAGTTCATGTTGGCATTGAGGACCAGGGTGTCCACCGGCCCCAGCAGCTTTTCCGCCCTGCGCACCAGGGCCTCCGCCTGGGCCGGGTCCCGGACGTCCGCCTGGATGGACACCGCCCTGCCGCCGGCGGCCACGATGGCCTCCACCACCTCCATGGCGGCGGCTTCGTTGGACAGGAAATTGACCGCCACGGCGGCGCCGTGGGTGGCCAGGCGGCGCGCGGCGGCGGCGCCGATGCCCCGGCTGGCGCCGGTGACCAGAGCGATGCGTCCTTGGAGCAGCATGGATCACCTCCTTCAACGGGCGGTGGAATCGGGCCCGGGAAATTGGGATTATGACTTGCCGTCCGTGCGGACAGGACCGATATTGCATGCTTGAGATATATTAACCATTAATCAACCCCCAAGAGCACCCGGTCTGATCCAGGATATTTTCCGCACCGATGACCCTTTGCTCCGCCTTCCCGACCAGACGCCTGCTCCCGCTCTTCCTGGGCCTGGCCGCAGCCATGGCGGGGGCGGCCCCCGCGCCCCGGAGGTTCCAGGTTTCGGTGCTGCCGGTGCGCCTGCGCTCCGATGACCGGAGGGTGGCGGGGAGCGCCAGCGCCCTGATCCAGGAGGGGGTGCAGGACACCTTGTTCCAGGAGGGGGATTTCGCCATCGTGGAACGTTCCGACCCGGCCATCCTGGGCCCGATCCTGGCCGAGCTGGATTTCCAGAACGCCGGGCTGGTGGCGCCCCAGGAGGTCCTGGCGCTGGGGAAGCTGTCCGGGATCCAGGCGTTCGTGGTGGTGGGCGGGAGCCTCTCCGTGAGCATGTTCGGCAGCGAACTGTCCCTGCGCATCCAGCTCATCGATGTGGAAACCTCCAGGCTGCTCTGGCTGTTCCAGGTGCAGGTGCAGTCCTTCCGCTAGCCCCTTTGCAGGCAGGACGTCGAGCCCCGGCCCGTCCAAGGTCATGCGCGCCGGTCACCCACAGGCTTGCATGCGGAAGGACCGGCGCGCATGACCGGGCGATGCGTCAGCATCGCGGCCCGCGCCAGCGGGCCAGGGCCGGGGTAGTAAGGGTCGGCGCTCCAGGTCGCGAAGCGGCCTCAGCGTAACTCAGCGCCTCGGCGTGCTCAGCGTTGAGAGTGGTTTGGCTGAAGTGACCGATGCATAGCTTTCGGACGAATAGACCCACATCGGCGCTGGGGTGGGTAGAGACGGTTCCGCTATTCCGATCGACCTAGTTCCCGAACAGCGCGTCTTCCACTTCCCTGCCGGCGAACATCCGGGTGGAGGAATGACCCACCCCGGAGATCTCCACCTTGCGCCAGTTGAAGGCCCAGTTCTTTTCCGCCGCCAGCTTGCGGGCCAGCTCGAAACAGGCCCGGCCCCGCTCGATCCGGCTGGAACCCTGCTTCATGGCTTCGGGAGACCGGTCCAAGTTCTTGTCCTGCACCGTGTCGCTGGTCCCCAGGTACAGCGTGAGGGGAGCGGCCAGATACGCGCGCAGGGCGTCATCGCCGCCCAGGGCCGGCGGCAGGCCGCCGAAGCCGTAGCGGAACCGCAGATCCCGGGTGGGAAACAGATCCGAGCCCGGGTTCACGGCCACGATGCGCCGGGCCGCTCCGGGGAGGAAGCCGGCCATGCGCATGGCGAACTGGCCGCCGGCGGAGTGGCCGATGCAGTAGTAGGGCAGATCGGGGTGCCCCTCCATGGCCCTCACCTGGGCCACGATCCTTGGCACAAAGGAATAGGTCCACTGGTCCTGGGGCTGGGGTTCCCCTCCCCGCAGCACGCCGCCCCGCTGGTAGCGCTCCCCCTGGAAGCGCGCCGCGTCGAACAGGGGCGCCGCCACCACCGCCCCGAACCGCTGGGCCATGCCGATGGCGTGGTCCCGGTAGTCCGCGGCATTGCGGCCCACGCCGTGGAAGACCACCAGCAGCGGCCCCCCGGCATAGTTGGACGGCTTGTAGGTGAACACGATGATGGGCTCGGCGCCGGGCAAGGTGAACTGGGCCGGCCCCGCCAGGATTGGCCGGGCGGTCCCGGCCGGGGCGTCCAGAGGCTGGGTTCCGGAAGCGGCGGGGGGAAGGGCACGGGGAGCCCCGCAGCCGGCCAGGACCAGGACGGCGGCCAGGGCCAGAAGGTGTCTCATGCCGGAATGTTGAGGGAGACCAGGACCAGGTCCTCCCGCCCGGTGTTCTCGTAGGCGTGCTCCACCCCGGCATCGACCTGCGCCACCACCCCCGGCCGGACGGCGGTCTTCTCTCCGGCCACCCACACCACCCCTTCGCCGCTGAGGAAGTAGAAGAGATGGGCATACTTGTCGGTGTGCATGCGGAACTTGCCGCCCGACTCCACCCGGGTCAGCACGGCCTTCAGCCCCCCATCGAGCATGGCCTTGCCGAACACCCCACTGGTGATCTCCGGTCGCACGGGCTTCCATTCCAGGGTGGACAGATCAAACAGGTGACTCATAGGTTTCACCTCTCCCGCCATTAATATCATGGAATTCGAAGTTGATTCGCAACCTTCCCCCGTGAAGCTGGTCTCATGTTGGAGAGGACTCCATGCAACTTACAAGGATCAAGATGATACTGGCCTTCGCCGTCCTGGCCACGGCGGGCCTTGGGGTCTGGGCGATCAGGGCGGGGGCGGACAAGGGTCCCAGCTTCCGCACCGCCCCGGTGAAACGGGGCGACCTGTTGGCCACCATCAGCGCCACCGGAACGCTGGAGCCGCAGGCGGCGGTGGACGTGGGCGCCCAGGTGCAGGGCATCATCGTCGCCTTCGGCAAGGACAAGAAGGGCCAGGACGTGAACTGGGGCTCGGAAGTGGAGGCCGGCATGGTGCTGGCCAAGATCGACGACTCCCTCTACGCCGCGGCGGTGGCCACGGCCAGGGCCCAGCTCGACCAGAACCTGGCCAATGTGGTTGCCAGCCAGGCCAATGTGCTCCAACAGAAGGCGAACCTCCTGTACGCCACCCAGAACTGGGACCGGGCGCAGAAGCTGGGCCCCTCCGACGCCCTGGCCCAGAGCGCCTACGACCAGTACAAGGCGAACTTCGAGGTGGCCAAGGCCAACCTCGCCGCCGCGGACGCGGCAGTGGTGGTGGCCAAGGCCAATGTGGAACAGGGGAAGGCCAACCTCCGCACGGCCCAGATCAACCTCGACTACTGCACCATCAAGTCGCCGGTGAAGGGCGTGGTGATCGACCGGCGGGTGAACATCGGCCAGACCGTGGTTTCCAGCACCGCCGCGCCGAGCCTGTTCCTCATCGCCAGCGACCTGAGGAAGCAGATCCAGGCGTGGGTATCGGTGAACGAGGCGGATGTGGGGAGCATCGCCGCCGGCCAGAACGTGGACTTCACCGTGGACGCCTTCCCCGGCAGGACGTTCCACGGACGGGTGGGCCAGGTGCGGCTCAACGCCACCATGACCCAGAACGTGGTCACCTACACCATCGAGGTGGACACCGACAATTCCGACGGCAAGCTCCTGCCCTACCTCACCGCCAACGCCAAGTTCGAGATCGGCCACCGCAAGGGGGTGCTCCTGGTGCCCAACGAGGCCCTTCGCTGGCAGCCCAAGCCCGGCCAGATATTGTCCGAAGGACACAGCGGCCGCGAACGGGGCTCCCGCCGCGACCAGGGCGGCGACGGAACGCCCGTGCCCACGGTCTGGGTGGAGGCGGGCAAGTTTGTCCGCCCCATCCGGGTCAACGCCGGGCTCACCGACGGGACCTTCACCGAAGTGGAAGGCCGGGACCTGGCCGAAGGGCTCCGGGTCATCACCGGCGAGGGCCTCCGGGAGGCGGATGCCGGCAAGACGGACGAAAAGAATCCGTTCGCCCCCCAAAGGCCCCCGTGGCAACAGCGCGGCGGCCAGGGCCAGGGCCAGCAGGGAGAGCAGCAGGACCCGAACGCTCCGGCTCCGGGCCATGGCCGCTAGGGGATGCGCCCGTGAACGAACTGATCCGTCTGGAGAACATCCACAAGACCTACCACCTGGGCGAGATCGATCTGCCCGTGCTCAAGGGCGTCTCCCTGGCCATCGCCCGGGGCGAGCTGGTGGCGCTCATGGGCGCCAGCGGTTCCGGCAAGAGCACGCTCATGAACATCCTCGGCTGCCTCGATCACCCCACGTCGGGTGGGTACTGGCTCGACAACCTGGACATCTCCCAGTACGGCGCCAAAGAGCGGGCCCGGCTGCGCAACCGGTTCCTGGGCTTCGTCTTCCAGAGCTTCAACCTGCTGCCGCGCATGACCGCGCTGGAGAACGTGCTCATGCCCCTGGACTACTCCCGGGAGCACCTGACCGAAGCCCAGAGCCATGACCGGGCCAGGTCGATGCTGGCCAAGGTCGGCCTGGCCGGCCGGCACGACCACCAGCCGTCCCAGCTTTCCGGCGGGGAACAGCAGCGGGTGGCCATCGCCCGGTCGCTCATCAACCAGCCCCAGGTGCTGTTCGCCGACGAGCCCACCGGCAACCTGGATTCCCGCACCAGCGAAGAGATCCTGGAAATGTTCGAGCAGCTCAACCGCGACGACGGGATCACCATCATCCTGGTCACCCACGATCCGGGCGTGGCCCGGCACGCCCGGCGGACCATCCACATGAAGGACGGCCTGCTCCAGGAACCGGGAGGCGCCCCATGAAGCCGGTCATCATCCTCCGGATGGCCAGCCGGGCCCTCCGGCGCAACGTCATGCGCACCCTGCTCACCACCCTCGGCATCGTCATCGGGGTCGGCTCGGTGATCACCATGATGGAGATCGGCAACGGCGCCACCCGCGCCATCCAGAAGACCCTCTCCAGCATCGGCGCCAACACCCTCGCCATCATCCCCGGCGCCCAGACCGTGGGCGGCATCAGCTTCGGCATTGGCAGCCAGACCACCCTGACCCCCAAGGATGCGGAAGCCATTCAAAGGCAGTGCCCCGCCATCGCCAACGTGGCCCCCATGGTCCGCGCCCGGACCCAGATCGTCTACGGCAACCGGAACTGGGTGCCCACGACCCTCTACGGCACGGATCCGGCGTTCCTGGAGGTGCGCGACTGGACCGAGCTGGCCGAGGGCACCGCCTTCTCCGCCCAGGACGTGCGCAACATGAGCAAGGTCTGCCTGGTTGGGAAAACCATCGTGCGCGAGCTGTTCCAGGGGCAGTCGCCCATCGGCAAGGAGATCCGCATCCGCAACGTCTCCTTCAAGGTCATCGGCGTGCTGGGCCCCAAGGGGGCCAACATGATGGGCCAGNNACCCTCAAGTACCGGGTCGTCGCCACCTCCCTCTCCAACGGCAACCAGAGCTCCCTGAACACCGCCAACACCACCGAGGTGAACTCCCTCACAGGCCTCTACCCCAACGTCACCTCCAGCACCAATTCCGAGACCCTCTACCCCACC
>PLUC01000157.1 GCA_003165415.1 Holophagaceae bacterium | reverse complement strand
ATCATGAATGCAGTGCGGATGGCTTTCCCGGGTTCATCCTTGTTGACTGGGTTCCCATGGCCATCCTCATCTACAAATTTATCGACTGCTGAACTGAACTTCGTGGATTGTCCGCCACCCCCTGCATACCCGGCGATCAGGCCGGAAAGGATTCGCAGGGCGATCTCCTCACGGGTGAGCTTGCGATCTTCCATGGCTGCCTCCTGGTGATGGTTGGATTCTACCCCGCCAAGGACCAGGCTGATGCTCTGGACCCCCAGCACGGTGGACGTGGAGATCCACACCGAGACCGCAGTCCTTACCCAAGCAGCCGTAGCAACCCGGCTTGGCCATTACGGAGCTTCGGCATAGGTGCTCCATCGCCCTCAGGGTGGGCCCGGGGATGGTCAAATTCGAGGGGGGGGGTGTGCTTGGGTCGTGGGGCTGCTGATTGTTGTTGATTCCTAGGTTTTTCGCCCCATGCTTTTTGGTGGAGGTGGTTATGACAAAAGTGGATGTTTTTATTTATGTATGGGATTATTGGGATTTCTACAAGGATGAAGTTTGCCGTCAACACTCAGAACACCTGGTGACAATTGATTACGTTAAGGAGCGTGCGGGACTCCATCCCGAGAGAAATTACGAAATCGTTCCAGATACCAAACATACAGTGGACAATTCAAACGTTATCGATGGAGTATACCATCACGAGTTAGAAACCCCAACGTTCCAAATAACAATGAAGCCCTAGCCAATCCAATCACTCCTAAACAGCTTCGCCTGCGCCCGGGACAACCCCATGGCCCGCCTCCAGGAAAGGGACAGGCCAGGAACCGCGGCGGCAGGGCATGGGTGCTACGATTGAGGATCGTCTCCAGGGAGCCATCGTGAAAATCAGCGATAGGTTGGAAGCTGCCCATGCGACCATGCGACCTCCCACCTTGGAAGAGGTGGCGGCGGTCCGGCTTTTAGAATCTTCAGAGTGGCAACCCATCGAGACTGTGCCGAAGGATGGGACCGAGATCCTGCTCTGGTATGCAGACATGAAGGCAGTCAACGTCGCGTTCTGGGATGGGGGGCAGTGGCGCATCCGCTATACCGAAGGCGAACATGCTTCATGGGAACCCACCCACTGGATGCACCTCCCAGCCCTGCCTGAAAAATAAACTCATGGCGGCCTTCTAAGCATGACCGGAAAGATCCCGAATCGAAAAACGACCCAGTGAACGGTTCTGACGTTGGGGTGTTCACTATTGTCAATCTCTTAGGGTTCTGTTTCTTGGAAAATTTTATAACTTAATATATACGAGGATTTAAGATAAAGGTGCCGAAGGGGACCCATTCTGGTCCGTCATCCAGGTCCCCGTCCCCAGCCCTACATCCTCGACAAAGCAGCCACAAAAACGTCCACGTCCATCACCTCAGCCTGACGCGGGTAGACCTTGTCCATGAGCATGGCATGCACCCCTGGGTCCATGTCCGTGCAAGCGTCCTTAAGCACTGCCAGCCTGAAATCCATGTCTGCGGCTTGCCTCAATGTCGAGAGCACCACTCCGCTGGTGGCGATTCCAGCCAGCACCAGGGTGTCGATACCCCCGGCACGCAACAGCATGTCCAGATCCGAACCCGAAAAACCGCTGACTCTATGCTTGATTGCGATCGACTCCCCGGGCAAAGGTGCAACGGCAGGGTGGACCTCGGTGCCTGGACTGCCCGGTGCGAAGCGCCCGCTCTCACGCAAAGCCCCGAAGGACTTGTTCAATGGGCTCACCTCGGGATAGCCCGGGCGGAAGCCGATGACCACGTAGATGACTTTCACCCCTGTGGATCGAGCCGCAGCCAGGGCCTTGGCTGCCTTCCCCAGCAGTGCCTGGCTTCCCTCCGGCACCATGTCCACAATCGCGTTCTGGTAATCCATGATCATCAAAGCGGTCTTGTTCTTGTCGAACGTGAAGCTCATCTTGTCCCCTGGGATGGAAGATAATACATCAAGACACCCTGATGGAGGTTCCATGGACTATGTCAACCTGGGCAAGACCGGTCTCAAGGTCTCGCGCATCTGCCTCGGATGCATGACTTACGGGGCACCCGCCACGGGCGGGCCCAAGCCCGGAAGCCACGCTTGGGCGCTGGATGAGGCCACCAGCCATCTCTTCCTGAAACAGGCCTTGGATCTTGGCATCAACTTCTTCGACACGGCCAACGTCTATTCCATCGGTGCCAGCGAGACCGTGCTGGGGCGATTCCTGAACGCCAACGTCCGACGCGAATCCGTTGTCATTGCCACCAAGGTCAATGGCGTCATGCGCGACGAACCCAACGGAAGCGGGCTCTCCCGCAAGGCCATCCTTTTCGAGGTCGACGAGAGCCTGCGTCGGCTGGGCACCGACTACATCGACCTCTACCAGATCCACCGCTGGGACCCCGGGACGCCCATCGAGGAGACGCTGGAAACGCTTCACGATCTCGTGATGGCTGGGAAGGTGCGGTATCTTGGTGCCTCGTCCATGCATGCCTGGCAATTCACAAAATCTCTGTACCTGGCGGATCGCCACGGCTGGTCCCGCTTCGTCTCCATGCAGAACCACTACAACCTCCTCTACCGCGAGGAGGAGCGCGAGATGATGCCGCTGTGCCGTACCGAGGGCATCGGCGTCATTCCCTGGAGCCCGTTGGCCCGGGGACGGCTGACCCGCCCATGGCAGTCGGAGACCACCAAACGGTCCGAAACGGATCAGTTCGGGAAGTCACTGTACGGCCTGACCGAAAATGCCGACCGCAAGGTGGTGGACCGCCTCGAAGCGGTCTCTGGACAACGGGGCGTGCCCATGGCGCAGGTGGCCCTGGCTTGGCTGTCAGGAAAGCCTGGTCTCACGGCACCCATTGTCGGAGCCACGAAGCCCCATCACCTCACCGACGCCGTGGCCGCTCTCTCCTTGCGCCTGAGCCCAGAGGAAGTGGCGGCGCTGGAAGAACCCTACGTGCCCCATGCCGTCCAGGGATTTTCGTGAGGTGCGGGATGGAACCTGGTGCGCATTCTCTGAAGAACAAGACCGCCCTTGTAACCGGGGGCGGGAGGGGGCTGGGCCGGGCCATGGTGTTGGGGCTCGCCCAGGCGGGGGCCCAGGTGGTGGCAACCTCGGCGCGGGAAGTCCACGAGGTCGAGGAAACCGCCCGCGAAGCCCGGGCCCTCTGCGGTGAGGACCGCGTGCTCCCGCTCAGCGCGGATGTCACGCATGAGGAGGACTGTGTCAGGACCCTGGAGGCGACGCTCAAGCACTTCGGACACCTCGACATCCTGGTCAACAACGCAGGCCGTGGGATGAAGTATGTGAGATCCACGTTCATGACGGAACCCACGCGGTTCTGGGAAGTGGAACCTGAGACTTGGCGCATGGTGATCGACACCAACGTGAATGGGCCCTTCCTCATGGCGCGGCTGGCGGCGCCTGGGATGGTGAAGGCGGGTTGGGGACGCATCATCAATGTCTCCATGAACCGCGAGACCATGGCCCGGCGAGGGTTCTCGCCCTACGGCCCCTCCAAGGCCGCTCTTGAATCCGAGACGGTGATCTGGTCCCAGGACCTGGAGGATACGGGAGTGACCGTGAATGCCCTGCTTCCGGGCGGGGCGACCTTCACAGGCATGATTCCTGGACCGGTTCCGGATGACATCCGGGCCCACCTGCTTGACCCGGCCATCATCGTTCCTCCGCTCCTCTGGCTGGCGTCGCCGGAGTCCGACGGCATCACGGGGCACCGCCTCGTGGCCACGAAGTGGCGGTGCGAACTGAGTTCCTGGGAGGCCGCGAAGATGGCCCTGGAACCGGCCGGATGGGGC
This sequence comes from Holophagaceae bacterium, assembly GCA_003165415.1. Classification (GTDB taxonomy): domain Bacteria; phylum Acidobacteriota; class Holophagae; order Holophagales; family Holophagaceae; genus Mesoterricola. Next base: position 7,186 of record PLUC01000157.1, on the reverse strand, counting down.
GTTCGCTGCTGATTGGTCCGTCCTGAATTTCGTACAAGAATGAAATATCGCCAAGGCCCGGGGCATGGCCGACCTGGCCAAGGCCAGCGGGCCGGGGCGGGAAAGCCTGTACAAGGCCCTGGCCCCTGGCTCCAAGCCTCGCTACGAGACGATCATGAAGGTGATGCACGGCCTCGGGATCGCCATGCTGGTCCGGACTGTGCCTACCCTGCCCCCAGCACCCGCGCCCAAGGCTCGTCCTTAGACGTCTCAAAGCCCCAAGAACGAGCGCTGGCTGTTCGCCGAAAAGCCAGGGTAAGGCCCCTGAAACCTATGGTTTCTGGGGCTTTCCTCCATGTGGTTCCGGGGGCGATCACTGCCCAAAAGCGGCCAAAATACCCCCAAAAGTGAGCGGACCCGCTGCGGAAAAATCGGGAACCTTTTTAATTAATAATGCATCCCTATGCCTGAGGGCGCCGGATCGGCCGCTGGGTGTTGGAGTTTTCGTGACCAGGGAAATGACAAGGACGACCGGGGACGCAGGCGCGGGCGGCAGCCTATCGGCCAGAAAGGGCTTGATGGCCGTGGGCCTGGCCCTGGCCTGCGGCATGGCGGGCCTGGCGTCCACGACCAGGCCCGCCATGCCGGGGTTGGACGAGGGAGTCCCTGCTGCGGCCGCCGCGGGGGCCGCCCCTTCCGCGGTCGCGGCAGCGAAGAAAAAGGCGGCGCGCAAAAAAGCGAAGAAGAAGCGGGCGCCGACATCCAAGCCAGCCCCGGGACCTGCTGTCCCGGCGCCTGCCAAGGCCGCCGCGAAGGTGCCCCGCGAAGAACTCCTGGCTCGGTACCATGCCCGCCTGGGCGCGCACCGGGAGGTCCGGCGGGGCCCGCTCCCCGTCATCGTGCGCGGCGAATGGGATGGCGACGGCGGTCCAGTCATCGACCCCATGGTCTTTGAAGCGGGTCGGCACCCTTTCTTCCTCGTGGACCCTGCCGAGGACACCGGCCATTTCCAGATTTTCCATAATTCCACCGCCGTGGACCCCGGTTTCCATCATGTGGTCCGGACGAAAGAGGGCTTCATGTTCTGGCTGGGCGACCGGGGCAACGTGCTGCACGTCATGACGGCCGACGGCGGCTATTGGCGCAGCTCCCTGCCCGGAAACAACACCCGCTACTACTCCCTGGTCAAGCACGATGACGGCCGGATCGCCTTCTTCGGCGACCGGAACAACGGCTGGTTCACCACGGAGCTGGTCCTGCGCGGCTGGAACGGAAAGGATCTGCCGCTGGAGATCAGCCCCTGGTCGAAGGGCCAGTGCCGCCTGGCCGCCGGGCCGATGTGCGCCATCGTCCCTCCGGGCCGATCGCCCATGGGGGTGACGGCCGCCAACCTTTTCGCCATGGACCACGACAACAGGGATCAGCACATCTGCAATCACTGTCACCCCTCCGCCGGGCCCGTCGCCGCAGCCTGGTGCGAGCCCATGCAGACCATGGCCGCCGTCCAGGAGGGGAGAGACGGAATGCTCACTTGGCGGCCCGGCCAAGGCACCCTCGACATCATCGACTTGCCCGAAGGCAGTCGGCCCCGGGGCATCGCGGCTGATCCGCGGCACAGGCTCTGGGTTACGCTTCCCGGCCTGGACCAGCTGATGGTCGTGACGTTCGATGAGAGCTCTTCGGTGGAAACAAGAAGTTTCACGGTGAAGGGCAGTGATGGCTTGAAGCCCAGCGGGCCGGGCAGCATCGCCCTCGGCCCCGACGGCAACATGTGGACGACCTTTGAAAAGAGCAAGGAGATCGTCCGGATGACGCCGGACTTTGCCATCACCTCTTACCCGGTGCCGGGCAACCTGACCCCCCTGGACATCTCCTCCTCCGGGGACGGCAGGATGTTTTTCCGCGTGGCCGAGAACCACCGGCTCTATGCGATCAAGGTGTTCCCGGCCAAGGAGGAGAAGGCCGCTACGGCGGAAGGGAAGGACGAGGCTCCGGCAGCGGCAGCGGCTGGGGCGGGCCCCAGGGCCCGGGTGGTCCGCAGGAAGCCTTCCAGGGAGGAACGCCACAGGCGGCTGGACAAATCGATCCGGCTGGCGGAGGCACGCTACCAGGCCAGGCTGAAGTGGGAAAGCGACGGGGCTGGACCCTTGAAGCCCATGGCCGGCGAGGCTCCGTCGGCGGCCGGGGCGGCCGGGGCGCCTGAGCCCGCGATGGAAGCCGCCGTGCCGGTCCCCGTCACGGCGGGCCTCCGGCCCCATGAGAGGCTGCAGGAGATCGGGTTCTTCCTTGGGCGCGCGGCTTCGGAACACATCTTCAACTGCCACGCGTACGGCAAGATGGCCGGCAAAAGCCAATTCAACGCGGCCTACGGCACCCGGGAGGCCCTGGATGAAATCATTGCCAAGGGCATTGAGGAGGCTGGGCCGCGCGGCTGGGGCGCCATCATGACGGATTCCTATGGGCGCTACTACACACTATGCCAGCGCCGGGGCACCGACTGGTACCGCACCGGCGCCGGGTGGGAGGCCACGGACCTATTCGTGGTGGTCACGGACCGCTACTACAACGAGGCGGTGGGTGACTACGATCACGTGGTGATCACGGCCTACCCGGTTTCCAAGGACTGGTGATCAGCGAAGCAGGCGGCACGGCGGTGTGAAGTCTTGACATTTTATAAAAACATTATAATTTGTCTCGAGCCTACCGCCTGGTAATGCCATGAATTCACCCCGTGAAGAGCCATGCGAACCCGACCCGGAGACACCAGCCCGGGCATGAATGACCCCTGTCACCAGATGGATGCTTCCGGCGATCCTGATGGTCGCTTGCGCCTTGCCGGTCCTGCATTGCGGAGGGGGGCGGAGCGAGCAAGCGCTCCAGAGTTCCGGGGAGCCATCCAGGCTGCCGCCTCTCCCGCCCCTCCTCTCGCCCATCCTGGGAGCTGAACTCCCGGCTTCGCATTATTTATCGGAACAGGACCGGGTCAATCCAGGGAGGGGTGGCCGATCGGGCTACGATGCCTCCTTTCGCATGCTCAACTTCCGGAGACTCGAGGACCTCCCCCCGAACCCTCCATCCGGGAGCGCGGGCCACGTGGATGGCGTGAGGACAGGTGCCTCCCTGATCAGGAATCCTGCTTCCGGCGAAGAAATAACATCCAAGCAGTTTGCTTCGCTGTTCTTGAAATATCTCCACGACCCTTCAGTGCGATTCACCGAAGTATTCAACCGTATACAGCTGAACCGGAACGAAAATATCCGGCAATTCGGCGCCCTTGGCCGCGTCCTGGTGTCGGGGCTCGGACCGGTGGGATTGCTCACCCTTCTGGAGTCCTATGCCGCTGGACATATGCGGGTGTACTGGGGCGCCGACCTCGACGTCTCGGTGAAGGGGGATGCTTTTGAGCTCGAGATGGAACTGTCGGCCCACGGTTCCAAATCAATCCAGCCCATGGCGACCGATATTCTCGCCCTGACGGAGAGCGGCAGTTCCCGCAATACCCGGGCCATGGGCTCCGTGATCCGGGATGTCTCCAACCAGTTGTACGGCGCCACCGTCGCCTTCCGCCTGCCCGTGGCTTTCGATGTGGGCCTTAGGCCGGTGGAAAACCGGGAAGGCACGGCTTCGGTCAAGGGGATCGCCGTCATCGATCCAGGGAAACTGACTCCGCCGGGACCTCACCCCGGGCTTCGCTTCCACTGGACCATGGTGGAGGAACAGGAACTGCTCCAGGAACTGAACGAGGTCCTGGCCGAGACCGCCCGCGGCACTGGGACCGCCCCCTCCACCCCTGGCATCCTGCTGCCCGTCCAGCCGTACGACCAACTGGATCCCCAATGGAGAAAGCGCACCGGCTTAAAGAATTACATGCTGCTCCTGGCGAAAAAGCACATGCCCCGGGAGTACGTCGAGAGCCAGGCGCATGCGCAACCCATCGCCGCCGAAGCGGAAGAGGCCGATCCGGCCGCCGCGGACCGGGCTCGTGTCATCCTCATCACCGAGCCCCTTCTTTCCCTCTCCACGTTTCCCATCGTGCTCAGGAGAGCGCCTCGATTCTTCTTCATGGTGAAGGTTGCCAAAGACTCGGATCCGCCCCGGCCGGTGCGGGTGGTCCTGCTGGGGGACGCCTACGCCACCACCCACTTCTTCACCGACAGCGGGGCCGTGAACGGTCTGCGCGCGGCCAGGAGCTTCGGCCAGGCCTTGGCCAATGGCGGGACTGACTCCGCCTGGGGCAATGCGGAACGGGAGGTTTCCGCGGCGACCGACGCCATGCACCACAGGGCCATTCATGGGTCCGGCAATGCCCCCTTGGATGGGCCATTCAACGAAGGGCTATAGTGGACTGTAGCCTAAGGGAAATAACGAATGCCGAATGACGATCGCACCAGGATCATCACCAGCAGGACGCCGGAATCGGCGGCCATGCTGGCAAACGTTAAACGGGCGATGGCCATCACCGCCAGACTCAACCGTCTGACTTTCAACGATGCGGACGAAATTCGGGCCTTGTTCAGCGAACTGATCGGCCAAAAGGTAGACGAGAGCTTTCTACTGATCCCTCCCTTTTATACGGCCGGTGGGGACGAAATCCGCGTCGGGCGTAATGTCTTCGTAAATCAGAACTGCACTTTCTATGACCTTGGCGGCCTCGACATCGCGGACGATGTGATGATCGGACCGAACGTGAGCATCATCACGACGGGTCATCCCCTTGAACCTTCGCAGCGACGCGCCGCCACCATCGGAAAGCCCATCGTGATTGGGAAAAACGTGTGGATCGCAGCTGGCGCGACCATCATCGGTGGCGTGACAGTGGGCGCGAACGCGGTCGTCGCGGCGGGTTCGGTGGTCACCAAGGACGTTCCCCCGAATACGCTTGTGGGAGGAAATCCGGCGAGTGTCATTCGTTCGATTGGCGATTGAGGAAACGTCCACAGGGGAATTACAAATATATTTTTTTCGATTCGCCTGGAAACCTTGAAGGCACAGGCCGCACCCATCAGAAACCTTGCCACCCCGATGGGTGATTTGCTCCTGGGATCCGATGCGTAAATCAATTGCCGCCCTTGCCATGTCTTCACAGCGGCTGTGAAAGGTATGCCTCAGCCCTCAAGGAAAGATCTAAAGGGCAAACTGCGCCAGCTTGGCCTGGATTTCCTCCAGGTTGAAGGGCTTGGAGATGACGCCAACCCTGGGCAATCGGAAACAATCCCATTGCTCGATATCCGGTTGCCCCGAGGAAATGAGGACGGGCATTTCCGGATGCCGGTGCCGGATCCTCGCCAGGGTCTGGACACCATCCATGCCCGGCATGTTCTGGTCCAGGATGACGAGGTCGGGGAGATCCCCAGGAGAAAGGCTCTCAAGCATTTCCTTGCCTCCGGAAAAGGTCTGCAACTGGCCCACGCCAGCCTTGGGGAGCATCCGGGTCATGAGGAACCTGACATCCTCGTCATCGTCCACAAAATACACTTTCATGGAGCCGAGCACTGGCGCTGGGGAGGCGGCTTCGGCCTGGCCCGGAGCGGGAATCCGCGGGAACCGAAGCTTCACGGTGGTACCCGTGCCCGGCTGGCTGGCGATGTCGATGGTGCCCCCGTGGGCCTTGACCACCCCGTAGGTCATGCTCAAGCCCAGTCCGGTGCCCTTGCCCACCGCCTTGGTGGTGTAGAAGGGTTCCAGCACATGGGCGAGGACCTCGGGGGCCATGCCGGATCCGGTGTCTTCAACGGAAACTTCCACTAGGTTGCACTCCAGGATGGCGGTCCGGAGGGTGAGCGTTCCCCCCGCCGGGCATGGCCCCCAGTGCGTTGAGGCAGAGGTTCAGAAGGGCGTGGTTGATGCTCCCGGGATCCCCGTTGATCCACAAAGGTTCACGGGCAAACGACTCGGAGACCTTGATGGCGTTCCTGGTGCTGTTCTCCAGGAGGATGCGCACCTCCATGATGAGCGCGTGCAATTCGAACGGGGCCTGGACCAGGAGTGAAGGCTGGGCGAAGTGGAGCATGGATCTCACCACATCCCTGCCCCGCAAGCATGCCTGGGTGATTCTCTGGTAGGCCTCCTGGTCCGAGGGTTCCGTGGCGACCTGTTCGCCCAGGGAGGCAGTGCCCATGATGATGGCCAGAACGTTATTGACATTGTGGGCGACCCCTGCCGCCAATACGCCCAGGCTCTCCATTTTATGGGCTTCCTGGAGCTGGGCTTCGAGGTCGCGTTGCCGTTCCTCCGCCTGCTTATGCTGCGTGATATTGGTCAAAGTGCCAAGGATGCCCTTCAATCGACCGCCATCATCCAGTTCAGGCACAAGCCGCGCGATCACCCATGCGATCTGGCCATCCGGACGCACAAAACGGAATTGATCCCCGCGGAATGGACGGCCTGGTCGATTTCCTCCACCGGAAACTCGGTCACCAGGACGCCGGCAACCTTCCCCTGGATCCGCACGGGAGCACTGGAATCAATGTGGGGGACCCGGTCAATGAGTCCAACGCTCCAGTCGGACAGGGTCAGGCGTCCGGCCGCGGCCTCCTGGAAATAAGGGCGGAAACTGTAGTTATGACCAATAAATTTCCGGTTGGTGGAGACCACGCATTGGCCCGTGGGAGAAAGAATGAAAATGGAGGAAATCCCGGGGGTCTGCCGCAGCTGGAGGTCCAGCCAATCCTGGCAGGCCTCCTGGCTTTTCCCGCCGGGCCGGCTCTGCCCGAGGAAGTCCATCACGTCCCGGGTGCACGCCAGGTGGGCCGCCAGGATCTTGCCGCTGGCCAACGACAGGTCGATCCGGCTGGCCAGGTCCCTGGAAAGGGCCTGGAGATCAGCAAATTCCCGCCGGACCGCGCTGCGCCGCTCCTGGACGTACGCGTAGATGCTCATCGTCCCCACGGTCACCAGGACCCCCAGCGCCACCGCGAAGCCCAGTTTGAAGGACAGGGACCGCCTGATTTTCTGTAGATAAGGGATTCGCATGCCACAGTATCCGTCAAGGGCGATCTTCAGCGGTGAGGCAACCTGGAATGGCCCGGTGCCGTTCCGCTTACTTTACTTTCAAAATTAACATTCAACTTACATAACCCCGGGCGCGGTTCCGGTCGAGGGAAAATGACGACTATCCCCTAATCTACATCTGGCCACCCTCCCGGGACGCGCGGGAACAATCAGGCAGCCTTCCCGGAAACCCACGAAAGGAGTGCCAATGCCCGCA
>PLUC01000272.1 GCA_003165415.1 Holophagaceae bacterium | reverse complement strand
ACCGGCAGGTCATGATGGAATGGGACGGAATGTCCAAACTGCAGGCTGGAAAGCAGTGCTTTCCAGCACGATGGCCTGACATGGAAAGCCCCCGCTCGCGCGGGGGCTTTCTCTTCGCCACTGTTCTGCCGTTCCCGCCTTCCACGTGTTCGGGAGCCAATCGAACACCCCTGGGCGAGACTGCAAGGGAGGAGTTTGGAATCCCTCTCCGGTTACAACATGCGCCAGCGATACCAGAGGTTCCCGAAAAATTTTTTTTTTTGATGGCTGATGCCCTGCGATCCTTTCTTGGGAGGTCCATTGAAGCATGTCGTCTTTGCCCATCGAAAACTGAGTTTTGGCGGCGGGGAGCGCGTGCTGGTGGAGCAGGTGGCGGCCCTGGCTGGCCTGCCGGTGCGGGTATCGGTGCTGTTCAACAAGGAACCGGACAGGCGGGACGTCGAACCTGAACTCCGGGCACGGAATCCCCATGTCGAGGTGGTCCTCCACCTCCCCGGGGCGTTCGGCGCCTGGCGGTGGCTGCGGAGCAACCCCGCCGACCTGCTGGTGATATGCAATCACAAGGGCGTCCAGCGCGCCCTGCCGTTCCTGGGCTACCGTCCGCCGACGGTGGTGACGCTCCACGAACATTACGCGCGGCACCTGGCCAAATACCGTGGCATCCGGAAACGGGTGAACGCCTGGATCATCACCTGGGCTTTCGAGGAGGCGGTTCGAAGCTGCCTGGGCGACCAGCCGTGCTTCATGATCCATCCCCTCTATCCGCGCCAGGGGGCCGTCCCCCCGAGCCCCGAAGCCAAGGCCGGCGCCCGGGCCGCCCTGGGGCTGCCGGTGGATGCCCTGGTGGTGGGCTACGCGGGCCAGATGGACCGCCGGAAGGATCCGGCGGCCGCCATCCGCCTGGCTGGTTCGCTGGAGCGGGCCCTCGGCCGCCCCCTGCATGTGCTCCTGGCCGGCCGGGAAGACCGGGATGCCGCCCAGGCTCTGGATGCGGCCCTGGCCGACTCCCCGCTCCGGGACCGGATCGTGCGCACCGGGCCCCTGCCGGACATCTCCCAGGCCTTCATGGCCCTGGATCTCTACCTCATGACCAGCCGCAACGAGGGCTTCTTCCCCATCGCCCTCCTGGAAGCCATGGAGCGGGGCGTGCCGGTCGTGGCACCCACCGTGGGCGGCATCTCCACCCAATTGAAGGACGGTGACGGCGGCTTTCTCATCGTCAAGCCCGATGACCGGATGCCGATCTCCGCCGACCTCCTGGAGGCCACGGCCGCCCGGGTCGCCAAGGTCCTGGCCGACCCGGCGGCCTGGGGGGAGCAGCAGCGCAAGGCCATCGCCCTGGCCTCCCGGATCTCCCGCGACTACGACGCGGCCGGGTGCTTCCGGGAGGCGGTCGCAAGGTGGTTGTGAGCCGGACTCACGGGGTGTGCCAGAGCCGTCCCGGTCCCGAACCGCCCGGCACCACCCATACGGACGAGCCGGAGGCCCCGGCCGCCGATCGCCTGGGGGGCCAGGAAGGGGCTGCCGGACTCCCGGCCGTGGCCAGGATCCCGGCCACGGGGAGACCGGCCAGGCTGGCGGCCCCATAGGCCAGGTAGGCCGCCATCGCCCCTTCGCCGCGCACGAGGATGGGCTCCGGTCCGGGCTCGCTGACCAGGTAGGGCACCAGCAGGCCGCACATCACGTCGCCCGGAAGCCGCTTCAGACGGTGGTCCAGGAGGGGCAGCCCGCGCATGAGCCAGGCCAGGGCTTCGGCAAAGCCACGCCGGGCGCGGGGCCGGAGCAGGGTGCCCAACCCGGGGACCGAGGTGCGCACCGGTAGTCCCAGCAATGCTCCCGCGGCCTCGTCGACGAATCCGGCCACGGGCCGGTCCAGCTGGAAACAGCCCCAGGCCAGCCAGAAACTGTCGGGACCGGTTCCCTGGACCCAGAGCTGGGCCGATGGCTTGGTTCCGGCCAGGATCCGCCCGGCCCGGACCAGGGCCATCCGGGAGGCCCGGGCCACGTGCTGGCGCGCACGGATATCCGCGCCCAGGAAGGGATCCGGCAGCGCCCCGGCATGGCTGGACCGTTCCCGGTAGGCCTGGACGATGCTCCGCAGAATCGCCCGCTGGACTCGGCCGAGGCCGCTGGACAGGAATCTCGAAGCGCCGTGGACCCGGTATTCCATCTGGGGCTGGTGGATGTGCACCCGGGGACCCAGGGGGTCCGCCCTGAGCACGAACAGCACGTCGTCGGCCAGATCCGAGGTGGAGAACCCCCCCAGCCGGCGCGCCAACGCCGTGGTGGCCGCGAACGGCACGCCGATCGTATCCACGGAGAACAGGCGGCGGAGCGGAAAGGGTTCCGGCCGCCTGCGGATCTTTCGCCGCTGGCCGGCTTCGGTGATCTCCCAATAGTCGCACACCGCCAGGGCCAGAGGATGCGCCGCCAGGGCCTTGCGGTGGGCCCCGACGAAACTCGGCAGCAGGCGGTTGTCGGTGTGGATGTATGAAAAATGCTCGCCCTGGGCCCGTTCCAGCATCCAGTTCAGGCAGGTGCCGGGATCCATGCGGGCCGGCTCATGCACGAAATGGATCCGGGGGTCCTGGTAGGAGGCCATGACCTGGGGTGTCTCATCGGTGGAATTGTCCAGGATCCAAAGCTCCCAGTCCGGATCCTCCTGGGCGAGGACGCTGTCCACCGCCTCCGTGATGAATCGAGCCTGATTATAGGAAGGCATCAGCAAGGAAAAAGGCATCACGCTCCCAGCGAAAAGTCCAAAAGGAATCATGGGCAGGCTATGGATTTCAAAGCAAGGACTTCAGGATACGAGAACGGAACCCGCTCCGTAAGGGATGCTAAACTCAGGACCGGACCAGTCCACCTTCAACCGGGGTCAGGCCATGTCCACCATGGAGGAGCGAGCCTTGGCCCGTTGCGGTAGCGAGAGTCTGCGGGAGGAACTGGGAAAGGGCGCCAGCCCCGAGGTCTGGGTCCGCTTCCCCAGGCAGCTGGGGGACGTGGTCTTCGCCCTGCCGTTCTTCGGCAGCCTGCAGCGGGAATGGAACCAGGTGGCGTTGGAGGCCCAGGTGCGGCTCAGGTGGGTCGCGGTGGGCCATGCCATAGGCGCCGCGCTGTTCAGCGAAGCGAACCCGGACTACATCGCGGAGAGCCTCACCGAGTCGGGCGGCCGGGGCAAGCCCGATCCCCTGCAGCTGCGCCGCCGCTGGCGGGAAAACCGTCCGGTGGCGGTCATCAACCTCAGCCAGAGCGTGCGCCTGGCCCTGGGCGCCTGGCTGGCGCGGGTTCCGATCCGGGCGGGGGACGTGAACAACCATCTGGGTTTCCTGTATCACCACCAGTTCACCTACCGGGATCTGCCGGTGCCCATCGTCGAGCGGTTTCGCCCGCTCCTGGTCCAGCTCACCGGGAAGGACGATCTGCGCTGGGAGCCGGTCACCCCGGACCGGTTCGGCGGCCTGGGCGGCCGGGCGAAGCTGGCGGCCGCGGGCTGGGGCGGCGAGCCCTACGTGACCCTCGGCTTCGGCACCCGCGGCGACCCCAAGCGCTGGTTCCCCGAGGAGGAGAAATGGCCGGCCCTGGCACGCCTGCTGCAGGCCCGGGGCCTGGCGCCGGTGTGGCTGGGCGGCCCCGACGAGCGCGACCTGGGCCGCCGGCTGTGCGCCGCGGTGCCCGGCTCCTTCGACCTCACCGGCCAGACCACCATCCCTGAAGCCTGCGCCCTCCAGCACGGCGCTGCCGGCATCATCGCCGTGGACACTGGTCTGGTCCACACCGGAGCGGCCACCGGCCGGCCCACGGTCATGATCAACGGGGTCTCGCCCGAGCCCCTGATCTATCCCCTGGGCCCCCTGGCGATTTCGGTGCGCGGGGCCTTCCTGGACACGGACGGCCGCCCTGGAGAAGGGGGCCAGACCGCCGGCACCGCCCACCGGATCCGGCCGGAACGGGTGCTGAACCTGCTTTTGGCGCTGATGGCGGAGTAAATTAATACCGTTGGATCACGTCCTGATTTGGCATCCGTGCTGGGCATAAGCAGCCGTAACGGAGCAAGCTCCGTAACGGCTGCTTATGCAGTTTGGACTTTTCGTCCGGTC
>PLUC01000084.1 GCA_003165415.1 Holophagaceae bacterium | reverse complement strand
CTAGGAGCCAGCAGGACATCCAGCAGACCACCCAACAAGCTTTTGAATTGGCCGCAGATAGGCAGGCGTTCGCCACTCAGCAGGCCGCCTTGGCCCAAACGGCACATGACGCCCGGATGGCGACGATCCAAAATCAAATGGCTGGACAGGCTCAAGCACAGCTTGAACAAGCCCAGGCGAAGAACCAGGGGTGGCCGTATCCTATTGCAGATGCACTAATAGTTATCTACCCGCATGAACCTTTCCAAGCCAATGTTGAGGTCCAGCAGGGGATCCAGGGAGATATCCACCAAGCCACGGATCTGCAAGGGCGGGTCGGGGAGGGACAGCACCACGTTGCAGAGAAGTTCCGGCAGGCGGTGGAGGCCATCAAACGGGCCGCCGAAGCGAAGCGACAAGCCCGGGAGGCCCGGAATGGTCCGCTGCCCGAGCAGAACCTGCAGGCTATCGTGGTTCTTCGCCCCTTTGCCGATGGGATGCAGGACAAACCGGGGGAAGTCCTGATCTTGTTTTGGGACTGGCAGGAAGGGGGCGTGGTGGGTGAGCAGGGCTCCGTTGGTCATGTAGCCACCGCCGTGAAAAGCAAGAATGAATGGATAATTATTCATAGCCAGTTTCCCCATTCTAACGGCGGGAAGCCTTGCCCCGCAGGCCCTAACACTACGATTGCCACGCCCTACGACCTCTTGGATGCGGAAAACCGACGCAAGCCGAACAGCGCGTATTTGCTCACGGTCCCGAACCTGGGTGGCTTCGCCAATTACATGATCGCTGACCTGGAAAAGCCGCTTTGGGAGATGGCTCCTGGCCGCCAGGGGGGATCCACTAATTGCACTTACGGAACCATCCATGGCCTCCGGGCCGGAGGCGTCCCGCTATCCTCCATGTGGGCCAACCAGACCCTGATCATTCCCTTGGCACCCTATCTACCAAGGGACCTGCGAACCGCGTTGGAACGGGACGTCTCCTTTAACCTGATCCACAACTATAAGATTTATCATAAGAACGAGCTGATTGAGGCAATCCACTGGGAGAAAACAAAGCATGAATAAGATCCCAATCATCCTATTTTTCTTGGCTGTTTCACCCCTTCATGCCAGCCCACCGGACCCCGTAAATCTAGCTTCTGGTCATCGCGGGTTGGTTTTCGCGCGAATGATCCCCAAGGACCTGGGGGTGGCGTACGATACCGTGGCTTTCGCCTGCAACTTGAATCCGGGGTATGACGTGACCGTTGGTTTTGATGACCGCGCCCCAGAGACCCGCGTCATTTTGAAGGAAAAACTGACCTCGGAATACCTGAAGGGATTCGACCCAGGATTCTGGGCAGGCTGGGTAACCTTAAGGATTTTTTCGTTCGCCGAAAATGCGGCCTTCTCCAGGGAGGATCTCTATCGGATCGAGCAGGGCCATATCCGCATCTACCCGGGACGGGTCCCAGCCGAGGCGAAAAAGACATATGGCTTGACGGAAGGACAGATTTTCCTGGGCGCCTTCGATGGAAGGATCTTCTATTGGAACGCTGGCCAGCCCCAAGCAATCGAGTTCCGGTCTGGAATCCAGGTCTACCGGTTCAAACTGCCTAAACGGGTGACCGAACCCCTCGGCATGGCCAAGGGCGAACCGAAAGGGGACTTGGCCCTTTTCGCGGTAGCGAAGCCGACTACTTTTTTCCACGTGGCCCCAAGAACCTTTGATTGGTTCATTCTCAACTTCAAGGAGGCTGAACTGGTCAGGTAGCCGTTCCTGAACCCATAGCGTTTTATCCTCCATGTGGGCAATCAGATCCTGGTCATTCCTTTTCGGCCAAGGACCCCACGAACCGCGCTGAAACGGGACGCCCCTCTTTAACGTGATCCACAATTATAAGATTTAACCCAAAAACGAGCTGATCGAGGCAATCCACGGGGAGGAGCCAAGTCATGAATAATATTCAAATCATCCTTTTTTGCTTGGCTATTTCACCCCTTCAGGCCAACCAACCGGCCCCCGTGAATCTGGCTTCTGGTCATCGCGGGTTGGCCTTTGAGTGGATCATCCCCGAGGACCCGAAGCTGCCCTACGATACTGTGGCTTTCGTCTGCAACCTGAATTCGGGATTTGACGGGACCTATGGTTTTAATGACCGCGCCCCAGAGACCCGGGTCATCTTGAAGGAAAAACTGACCCCGGAGAACCTGAAGGGATTCGACCCACGATTCTGGAATGGCTGGGTCTCCAAACGGATCTATTCGTTTGGCGAAAATGCGGCCTTCTCCGGGCGGACCCTATTCCGAATCGAGCAGGGCCATATCCGCATCTACCCGGGGCGGGTCCCAGCGGAGGCGAAGAAGACGTATGGCTTGACGGAAGGACAGACTTTCCTGGGCGCCTTCGATGGAAGGGTCTTCTACTGGAACGCTAGCCAACCCCAAGCCATCGAGTTCCGGTCTGGAACCCAGGTCTACCGGTTCAAACTGCCTAAGCGGGTGACCGAACCCCTCGGCATGGCCAAGGGTGAACCGAAAGGGGACTTGGCCCTTTACGCGGTCGCGAAACCGGCCACTTTTTTTCATGTGGCCCCAAGGACCCTTGACTGGTTCATCCTCAACTTCAAGGAGGCGGAACGGGTCAGGTAGCCGTTGACAGGGGATGGGGCTGATCAGTGCAGCGGAACCCGCAACCGCACCATCGTCCCCTCCCCTTCGTTGGCGATGCTGATCTCCCCGTGGTAGACCGCCAGCAGCTGCTTGCAGCCCGCCAGCCCCTCCCCGGGGCTCCGGGCGCCGATCACCACCTCCTGGTGCAGCCCTGAGAAGGGCTCGAAGGCTTGGGCCAGCTCGCTGGGCAGGATCGGGCCGCCCTCGTCCCGCAGTTCGAGGATGAAGTCCTCGCCCTCCCGCCCGGAATGCACGGCCAGGGTGGCGGAGGGGGTCGGGCCGCCCAGGGCGTGCTGCACCAGGTGGGCCAGGGCGGCGGCAAAATCACCGTACACGCCGTGCAGCAGGGGCCCGGTGGCGGCCAGGTCCAGGACCGGGACCACCTGGGCCGGGATGACCCCCTCCACCTGGAGCAGGCCCAGCTCCTGCTGGATCAGGTCGTGCAGGTCCAGCCACTCGGGGGTCGGCGGCCCGCCCCGGCCCACCCGCCGCAGCAGGGCCTTGAGCAGGCTGTCGATGCGGAACACCGCTTCCCGGATCTCCGCCAGGGCCCTTGGCTGGGCTTCGGGGAAGATGCCGGGCTCCCGGGGCGCCCCGGGGGCCATGAGCTGGTCCAGCAGCTGGCTCTGCCGGTGCAGGCTGGCCACGGGCGCCTCCAGTCGCTGGACGATCTTGAAGATGAGATCGCCCAGCAGCTCCTGGCGGTCCCTGCGGTTGAGCACCTCCCTGGCGTTCTGCAGGTCCTGGTAGGCGGCTTCGATCTTTTCGTAGCTGGAGGCCAGGGCCCGGGTGCTGTTGTTGAGGGTGGCGATCAGCTCGGCGTTCTCCAGGCTCACCAGGGCGATGCTCGCGTGCAGACTGATCATCTCCAGTTCCGCGGGCAGCAGCCGCTGGTCCCCGGGACGGGTCACGATCCAGATGCCGAACATCTCGGGGTCCGCCTGGTGGTCCCGCAGCACCAGCATGCAGGCCTCGGAGGAGGAGGACCAGAAGCCCAGGCTCAGCCCCTCGTCCCACACCCGGTCGCTGCGCAGACTTTCGCCCCGGAGGGCGCCGGACTGGGGCAGGGCCCGGGCCCGCAGCACGAACGGGTGGTGCAGGGGCAGCACCGGGGTCCCGTCGAAGCCGGACCCGTTCCAGCGCAGCCCTTCGAAATAGCCGCCGCTGGGATGGATCCGGTAGGCCCACAGGCCGGTGGCCCGGACCTCGGCCCGCACTTCCCCCAGCACCCGCCGCACCAGGGCGTCGGGATCGTGCTCGGTGAGGATGCTCTGGCTGAGGGCCAGCAGCCTGGCCAGGCTGCGGTTCCTGAACTCCAGCGCCTCCTGGGCCGCCACCAGCTTGCGGTTGGCCTCCTGGGCCTCCTTGAGCTGGGCCTCCAGGTGCTCCAGCACGTGGCGGTTCAAGTGGCGCAGGGCGTCGTGTTCCTGGGACTTTTCCAGGTATTCCCGCGCGCCGCCCAGGTAGGCGCCCACCTGGCCCACGAAGGTGAAGGGGTCCAGGGGCTTGGGGATGAAGCCGTCGCATCCGGCCACCAGGGCCGTCTCCCGGTCCGACTTGAGGGTCTTGGCGGTGAGCGCCACCAGGGGGATCTTCTGCAGGTCCGGGTGCTGCCGGAACTTGCTGGCCACCTCGAAGCCGGACAGGCCGGGCAGGTTGATGTCCAGCAGGATCAGGGCGGGNNAGGCGCCAGTTCACCGGGTTGTCCTCGATGCACAGGATCCTGATGGGCTCGGCTGGGGTCATAGCGCTTCCTGGAGAAGGGGCATTTCCACCGTGAACGTGCTGCCCCGGCCTTTTTCGCTTTCCACGGTGATCTGTCCGTTCATCATAGTCATGAGACGCTGGGAAAGGGCAAGGCCCAGGCCGGTGCCGCCGAAGCGGCGGGTGATGCTGCCGTCCACCTGCTGGAAGGGCTTGAACAGCCTTTCCATCTCCTCCGGGGTCATGCCGATCCCCTGGTCGGTGATGCGGATCCGCAGCCGGCTGGCCACCCGTTCCACGACCATGGCCACTTCGCCGCTTTCGGTGAACTTGATGGCGTTGCCCACCAGGTTGGTGATCACCTGCTTGAACCGCACCGGATCGCCCAGGACCCGCACCGCCCAGGGCGGAGGGGTGTAGGCGAACACGATGGGCCGGCCCTGGATGAGGCCGGCGGCCAGGGCCGCCACCTCGTCCAGCACCGGGACCGGGTCCAGCCCCGACAGCTCCAGTTCGAACTTGCCGGCCTCGATCTTGGAGAGATCAAGGATCGAATCGATCATGCCCAGGAGGTTCCGGCCGTTCTGGTGGATGATCTGGAGATCGTCCCTGACGTCCTCGGGCAGCCGCGCCGGGCCCTCCAGCAGCAGCAGGCCGGAGAAGCCGATCACCGCGTTGAGGGGGGTCCTCAGCTCATGGCTCATGTTGGCCAGGAACTCGTCCTTGATCCGGTCCAGCTCCTGCAGCCGCTGCAGGCTGACGCTGAGGCTCTGGTTGACCTCGGTGAGCTCCTGGGTCTTGTCCCGGACCTTCTCCTCCAGGGTGCCGGCCCAGGCCGCCAGCTCCCCCCGGGACTGTTCCAGGCCCCGGGTGCGGTCCTGCACCAGCTGCTCCAGGTTGGCCCGGATCTCTTCCAGCTCCCAGATGGTCTCCATGAGCTGGCGGGTGCGCTCCTGCACCCTGGATTCCAGCAGCCGGTTCTGCCGCTCGATCTCGTCCCGGGAGATGCACAGCTTGCTGGTCATGACCTCGAAGCTCCGGCCCAGGTCCTCCAGCTCGTCGTGGGAGCGCACCCGCACCGACAGGGCTTCGAAGTTGCCCTGGGCCACCCGCTGGGCGGCGGTGGTGAGCGCCACCACCGGCCGGATGTAGAGGTTGGCCAGGTAGATGGAGGCGACCATGCCCAGCGCCAGGGCCACGATCCCCACCCACAGCCCGCGGTCGAAGTTGTCGCTGGCCAGCTTGCGGATCTCCTCGGTGGAGAAGCCCAGGATCAACGTGCCGCGCTGGTCGGAATCGTCCAGGAAGGAGATGGGGGCGATGGCCACCAGGGTGCCGCCCTGGGAATGGATGAAGGACTGGGTGACCCCCCGCTCCCGGGCATAGGCCTTGGCCCAGGGAGGGGCGGACAGGGTGGCGTCCACCACCCGGCCGCCGGGGCCGGCCACCACGCTGAAGCGGAAGGCGGGGATGTGCTTGACCCCCTTGAGGATCCGGCTGATCTCCGCCTGGTCCCCGGCCTCCAGCGCCGGAGCCAGGGCGAAGCTGGCGGCTTCGGCCACCTGCCGGGCGCTCAGTTCGGCTTGTGCCCGGAAGCGCCGTTCCACCTGCCGCGGGTAGTAGGCCACGTTGAACAGGGCGAAGCCCAGCACCAGAATGGCGATCACCGCACTCAGCTTGGTCTTGATGGAAACCCGGAACATCTAAGCCAGTGTAACTGGCCAGAACCGTCTGAACAGATGGAAGACGGCGGCGCCGTAGCGGCGGGACTCCACCAGCTCGAGCCCCTCGGCCGCGGGCAATTCGGTGGGGTGGCCGGTTTCCCAGACCAGGACGCCGTCGGCGTCCAGCCAGTCCCTGATCCTCGGCGCCAGGGTCTGCCAGAGCTGGGCGCCGGCTTCGTAGGGGGGATCGGCGAACACCACCGCCTGGGGGGGGAAGGCGTCCCTGGGCAGGCGCAGGACGTCCTTGGCCAGGACCCGCAGGCCCGTGCCCCTGGCGTTCACCTTGACGCAGGCCAGGGCCGCGGGCTCGCGCTCCACGCAGGCCACCGGGCCGTAGCCCCGGGACCAGGCCTCCAGGGCCACGGCCCCGGTGCCGGCGAACAGGTCCAGGAACGGCCCCTGGGGCCAGCGCTGGAGGATGGAGAACAGGGCCTCCCGGGCCCGGTCGGCGGTGGGGCGGACCCGCAGGTCCGCGGGCGCCTGGAGGCTCCGGCCCTTGATGCAGCCGGCGATGATCCTCACACCCAGCGCAACAGCGCGCCGCCCCAGGTGAAGCCGGCGCCGAAGGCGGCCAGCACCACCAGGTCGCCCTTGTGGAGCTTGCCCGTTTCCACGGACTGGTGCAGGGCGGTGGGCAGCGTGGCCGAGGTGGTGTTGGCGAACTCCCCGATGTTGCTGGCCATGCGCTCTGAGGGCAGTTCCAGCCGCTTGGCGGCGGCGTCCATGATGCGGACGTTGGCCTGGTGCGGCACGAACAGCGCCAGGTCGCCGGTGCCGATGCCGTTGCGGTCCAGCATGAGCCGGCTCACCTCGGCCATGTCGCGCACGGCGCGCTTGTATACCTCCTTGCCGTCCTGGTGGATGTAGTGCATCTTGGCGGCCACCGTCTCGGCGGTGGAGGGGTGCAGCGAGCCGCCCCCGGGCATGCACAGGAAGGGGGCGCCGGAACCGTCGAGGCGGTGCTCGAAGTCCAGGATGCCGTAGCCCTCCTCCACCTGCTCCAGGATCGCCGCCCCGGCCCCGTCCCCGAACAGGACGGCGGTGTTGCGGTCGCTCTTGTCCATGATGGAGGTCATGACGTCGCACCCCACCACCGCCACCCGCTTCATGCCGAGCCCGGCGATCAGGCCGGCGCCGGTGGTGAGGCCGAACAGGAAGCTGGAGCAGGCCGCGTTCACGTCGAAGCCATAGGCGTTGCTGGCGCCGATCTTGTGCTGGATCAGGGCGGCGGTGCAAGGGAAGAACATGTCCGGCGTGACCGTGGCCACGACGATGGCGTCCAGGTCGTCGGCGGTGATGCCCCGGCGCTCGAGGGCCATCTTCAGGGCCTCGGCCCCCAGGTCCGAAGAGGCCACCCCAGGCTCCACCCAACGGCGAGTCCGGATACCGGTGCGGGTCAGGATCCACTCATCGCTGGTGTCCACCAGGTTGGCAAGGTCGGTGTTGGTGACGATGCGCTCGGGGTAGAACTGGCCGGTGGCTGTGATCCCCACAGGAAGGGCAAGCCGTTGTTTCAAAGGAACCTCCGGAAAGAGAGTGCAGGCCGAACGTTTGATTGTGAAGGAATCCGATGAAATTTTCCATGATGGAGTTCCCGGAGCCCACCGAAGGTGAAGCGCCTCACCCCTATAATGACTGGACCCCCTTGCCAAAGGTTGACCATGCGCACCCTCGCCGTCCTGCCCTCCCGTTTCCAGGCTTCCCGCTTCCCGGGCAAGCCCCTGGCCCTCATCGCCGGCCGGCCCATGATCCAGTGGGCCTGGGAGGCCGCGGCCGGCGCCCTGGGGGTGGACGCGGTGGTGGTGGCCACGGACGACGCCCGCATCAAGGCCACGGTGGAGGGCTTCGGCGGCCGGGTGGCCATGACCGACCCGGCGCTCCCTTCGGGGACGGACCGGGTGGCCGCGGCGGTGGAGCTGGTGGGCGCCGGCTTCGACCTGGTGCTGAACCTCCAGGGGGACGAGCCCGCCATGCACCCCGAAACCATCGCCGCGGTGGTGGAGCTGATGCGCAGCGACCCCGGCCTGCCCATGGGCACCGCCGCCTGCCCCTTCAGCACCCCGGAGGAGCTGTTCAACCCCAACGCCGTGAAGGTGGTCACCGACGACGCCGGCCGCGCCCTCTATTTCAGCCGCAGCCCCATTCCCTACCTGCGCAACAGCCAGGTGTTCCAGGCGGACTTCCGCCCCTGGCTGCGGCCGGAGCAGCTGGCCGTGTTCCAGCGGCACCTGGGGATCTATGCCTACCGCCCCGAGGCGCTGCTGCGGTTCACCCAGCTCCCGCCGCATCCCCTGGAACAGTTCGAGATGCTGGAACAGCTCCGGGCCCTGGCGGCCGGCATGGCCATTGGCGTGGCCAGGACCGCGCATCTGAGCCTGGGGGTGGACGTGCCGGCGGATGTCCCGGCGGTGGAGGCGCTGCTGACCCGGCGCAGGCAATGATCTCCGGCCTCGAAGCCGGTTCGAAGGTCCCCTGGTAGACCCAACATTGCAATTATGGAGGCTGACTCCATAATTGCATACATGCTGCCTCGCCGCCTCACATCCCATCTGAATGAATTGCTTCGCCAATCTCCCGCAGTGGTCCTGCTGGGCCCTCGCCAGGCCGGCAAGACAACCCTCGCATTGGAAATTGGCGAGCAGACAGCTTCAATCTACCTGGACCTTGAGGACGAGAATGACCGCGCCAAGCTCTCCAATCCCAGCAGCTATCTTGCTGGTCACGAGAATGAACTCGTCATCCTCGATGAGGTCCACCGCGCGCCGGAGCTGTTTCAGCAGTTGCGGGGCATCATCGACCGGGGACGGAGGCATGGAAAGGCCAATGGTCGCTTTCTCTTGCTCGGATCGGCCGCAATGGATCTGCTCAAGCAATCGGGCGAGAGCCTGGCCGGGCGTATCTCCTATCTGGAACTCGGTCCGTTCGATGCCCTGGAGATCGATCCGGCTTCACTTGAGACACTCTGGGTGAGGGGTGGCTTCCCGCGCAGCTTTCTGGCCGAGTCCGACGATATCAGTCTGATCTGGCGGCGCAATTTTGTCCGGACCTACCTGGAGCGCGACATTTCGCAATTCGGACCCCGGATACCGGCTGAGACCCTGCGACGATTCTGGACGATGCTGGCGCACAACCAAGCCCAGATCCTGAATGCGGCCAATCTCGCCAGCGGTCTGGCGGTGGATGGCAAAACGGTTGCCGGGTATCTTGATCTTTTGGTTGACCTCCTGCTCGTTCGACGCTTGCCGGCCTGGCATCGGAATGTCGGCAAACGGCTGGTCAAGGCGCCCAAGGTGTATGTGCGCGACAGCGGCATCGCCCATGCGCTGCTCGGTATTCGGGACAAGGAAATGCTGCTCGGTCATCCGGTCGTTGGCCAAACCTGGGAGAGCTTTGTCATTGAGACTCTGATCACCGCGGCGCCAGACGGAACCGAAGCACACTACTACCGAACCTCCAGCGGAACCGAGTTGGACCTTCTGCTCACGCTTCCGGGCGGAGAACTGTGGGCCATGGAGGTCAAACGCACTTCGGCGCCGAAGCTTGAGCGCGGATTTCATTCCGCCTGTGCCGATCTGAATCCGCAGAAGCGGTTCTACGTTTATCCAGGCGAGGAGCGATTTCCGCTCGACGATCGAACGGATGCCATCGGTGTCGTCGAACTGGCAAAGGCGCTTCACTCGGTTGCCTAGCGGGACGGTTCCAGGACAGGGGACCGGGCCTGGTTCCCGGCCAGCAGGAACAACCCCAGCGTGCTGGCCAGACCGATGAGCATGCCGCCGTACCACATGGCATGGGGACTGATCCGGTCGTTCAGGCAGCCCCCCACCACCGGCGCCACCGCCCGGGCCAGGCCCCAGGTCATCCAGTAGATGCTCATGTAGCGGCCGCGGAAATCGGCTGGCGCCCGGTTGGCGGCGTAGGCCGTTCCGGTGGGGGTGACGATCAGCTCGCCCAGGGTGAAGATCACCATGCTCAACCAGAAGCCCCAGAAGCCGCTCATGAGGGCCACACTGCCCACCCCCAGCGCGTAGACCAGCATGCCCAGGGTGAGCATCGGCAGCGGCCGGCGCCGGCGGGTGAAGCGGGTGACCAGCACCTGCACGAACACGCACATCAGCGCGTTGGTGATGGGCAGCCAGCTGTACAGGTGCTCGGGGAACTGGAAATTCTGTTTGGTGTAGACCGCCAGCAGGGTCCACATGATCAGTGGGGCGATCATGCCGACCGTGGTGATCAGGGCGAACACCATGAAGCCCCGGTCCCTGAACACCTGCCGGTAGCCGGACTGGGGCTCGGTTCCCGCTGCCGTCATAGGCCTGGTCTCGCGCACCCAGAACAGCAGGAACAGGCTGTAGGCGAGCATCACCAAGGCCGCGCCGTGGAACGCCGCCACGTAGGACCGGGACACCACGAAGCCGCCCACCGCCGGTCCCAGGGCGATGCCGGCGTTGCTGAAGGTGCGCAGGATTCCATAGCCGGAGGCCCGCTGGCCGGGGGCCAGCAGATCGGCCATCATCGCGTCGGAACCCACCGAGTACACCGGCGAGGACGCGGCCAGGATGGTCATGGGCAGAAGGAAGCCCAGGTAGGACCCCGCCTGGCTCATGAGGAACCAGGCCAGGGCCTGGGCCCCCTGGGCCGCGAACATGACCGGCTTGCGGCCGAAGCGGTCGGTGATGGCGCCGGCGAAAAAGGAGACCGCCAGGCCAGTTCCCGAACTGAGGGTGATCAGCGTGGCGACGGTGGAAAGGCTCAGGCCCAGGGTGCGGCTGATGTAGATGAACTGGAACGGCCAGACCATGCTGGAACCGGCCGAACTCACCAGGACGCCGCAGGCGATCATCCAGAACTGGCGGGGGTAGGCATCGAAGGTGCTGTGGAGGCGCTGGAGCAAGATGACAGCCGTGGTGGGTTAGTCCTTAACACTAGCCTATTTGCACAGGGCTGACAGGATATCCTGGGCCAACCCGGTGAGGGACGGGTCGCGCGCCCCCATCACCAGGATCAGGTCCCCCGCGCGCGCCTCGGCCGCCAGGGCCGCCGCCAGCGCCTCCCGGGACGGCGCGAACCGGGCCTGGACGCCCCGGGCGGCGATCTCTTCGGCCACCTCGGCCGAGGACAGGTCCTTGGCGGCGGTGCCGCCGGCATAGAAGATGTCCAGCAGCCAGAGCCGGTCCTGGGGCTTCAGTTCGGCGGCGAAGGCGGCCACGAAATCCGCTCGCAGGAAGCGCATGGGTCCGTAGCCGTGGGGCTGGAACACGGCCAGCACCCGCTGGGCGCGCAGGTGGGCGGTGCGGATGGAGGCGGCGACCTTGGCCGGGTTGTGACCGAAGTCATCCACCACCTCCACGCCCCGGGCGGAACCCAGCACCTGGAACCGCCGGGCCACCCCCTGGAACCGCGCCAGGGGCTCCGCCATGGCCGCCAGCGGCACCCCCAGCGCTTGGCAGCCCGCGATGGCGCCCAGGGCGTTCTCCACGTTGTGGCGCCCGGGCACGCCCAGGCGGAACGCGGTCCCCTCCACCCGGAAGCTGGACCCGTTCCCGGTTTCCACCAGGTCTTCGGCCCGCACCCGGGCCCCGGGACCGAAGCCGAACACGGTGGCCCCGGCGGCGAAGGGCGTCAGGTTGGCCGCCTCGCCCACCACGAAGCCTTCCCGGGCCTGGGCGCGGAAGGCTGTAAACATGGCGGCCACCTCGTCCTCCTCCTTGTGGTCCCGCTGCAGGTTGAGGATCACCCCCACGGCGGGGCGGTAGCGCACCACCGAGCCGTCGCTTTCGTCGGCCTCCACCACCAGCAGGTCGGAGCCCCTGGCCCAGGCGTTGCCCCACAGCCCCTCCCGCTGCAGCGCCACCAACTCGCCGCCGGTGATCACCGAGGGGTCCCGGCCGGCCCCGCGCAGGATCTCGAAGGCCATGGCCACGGTGGTGGACTTGCCGCTGGTGCCGGTGATGGCCAGGGTGCGCCGGTCCGCCACGAAATGGGCCAGCAGTTCCGACCGGTGCACCAGCGGCACCCCCAGGCGCCGGGCCTCGCGGAAATCGGGCACCTGCTCCTCCACCGCGGTGGAATAGACCACTGCCGCGCAGTCCCCGGCCACCCCGCTGCCGTTCTGGGGCAGGATCGCCACGCCGAGGTCTTCCAGCAGGGCCCGGGCGGAACCATTGAGGCCGCGGTCGAAGCTGCGGTCGCTGCCGCTGGCGCGCCCGCCGCGCAGGGCCACGTACTGGGCCAGGGCGCTCATCCCGCTGCCGGCGGCCCCGGCGAAGTGCAGCCGGCCCAGCCCCAGCGGGTCCGCCCCCGGCTCCGCCACCAGGAGCAGGTCGCCTTCCCGCATCCGGTCGAACAGGTCCACCATGTCGGGGCCGGCCAGGCGGATGCAGCCGTGGGAGGCCGGGGTGCCCAGCTGGTCCGGATGGTTGGTGCCGTGGACATAGATGCAGCGTTCCAGGGAGTCGCAGCCGGAACCGCGGTTCACCCCCTGCTCCAGCCCGTCCAGGGTGAGGATGCGGGTGAGGATAAGGTCGTCGGCCCGGTGCTCACCACGCCACATGGCCCCGGTGGCCACCCGGTCCACGAACACCGCCCCCTGCGGGGCCCCCGCCCCGATCCGGGCATGGATCCGGTGCCAGCCCGGCGGCGTGCGCAGGGAGCCTCCGGTCCCGCCGATGCCCGCGGCGGCGGTGGAAACCCGGTAGTCCCCGGTGAGCCGGCCGTCCTCCAGCAATCCCAGACGCTGGCCTGCCAGGTCCACCACCAGGAACCGGGAGGGCAACTCCGCGAGGGGCGCTCCGGGCCGGTTGAGCCCCTTCAGGGCCAGGGCTCGGTAGCGGGCGGCGAGGATGGGGCCGGGCACGGCGCTCAGGCCTTCACCCACGCCCGCACCAGCGCCTCGAAGTGCTCCCCGCGCTTCTCGAAGTTCTCGAACTGGTCGAAGCTGGCGCAGGCGGGGCTGAGCAGCACCTGGTCCCCGGGCCGGGCCAGGGCCAGGGCTGCGGCCACCGCCTCGTCGAAAGGCTGGATGGTCACGTGCGGCAGGTGGCCCAGGTCCCGCTCCAGCAGCGGGATCGCCTCCCCCAGGAACACCAGCTTGCGCAGCTTGCCCTCCAGGGCCTGGGCCAGCGGCCCGTAGCCCGCGCCCTTGTCCTGGCCGCCCAGGAGCAGCACCAGGGGCCCGGGCAGGGCCTTGATGGCGGTGAGGGTGGCGTCCAGGTTGGTGCCCTTGGAATCGTTGTAGGCCTTGATCCCGTCCCGCTCGCCGCAGAGCACCATGCGGTGCGCCAGCCCGGGGTAGCTGCGCAGGCCCAGGCGCAGGCCCTCCAGGTCGGCCCCGCCGTGGCGGGCCAGCACCGCCGCCGCCAGGGCGTTCTCCACGTTGTGGTCGCCGGGGATCAGCAGCTGGGAACGGGGGATCAGCGGGTGCTCGCCGAACTCGTCCTTGAGCCAAAGGGTGCCGTGGCCGTCGCACCAGGCGCCGGGGCCCTCGGGGCATTCCCAGCCGAACCGGGCGCTGCGGCCCAGGCCCGGCGCCAGGGCCTCGAAGGCCGGGTCCGACAGCGGGGTGAGCCGCAGGTCGTCCGCGGTCTGGTGCTGGAAGATCCGCACCTTGGTGGCCCGGTAGGCCTCCATGGTGCCGTGCCGGGCCAGGTGGTCGGGGGTCAGGTTGAGGGCGGCCGCGGCCTCGGCATGGAAGTCCCGGACCGTCTCCAGCTGGTAGCTGGAGCACTCCAGGGCGTAGACCGTGGCGGGCTTGGCCCCGGCCATGGCGGTGATCAGCGGGGTGCCCAGGTTGCCGCAGGCCACCGCGGCCAGG
Source organism: Holophagaceae bacterium (assembly GCA_003165415.1). GTDB lineage: Bacteria > Acidobacteriota > Holophagae > Holophagales > Holophagaceae > Mesoterricola. Next base: position 1,297 of record PLUC01000084.1, on the reverse strand, counting down.
TCGCAGGCCTTGAGCAGGTGGGCGGTGAGATCGGTGGTGGTGCTCTTGCCGTTGGTGCCGGTGACGGCCAGCAGCATCGAGCCGTCCGCCCGCTCCCGCAGGGCGCGGTGGGCCAGCTCCAGCTCGCCGATGACGGAGATGCCGCGCTGGGCCGCCGCCTGCGCGAACGGGCTGCCGGGGGGAACCCCGGGGCTGAGCACCACCTCCTCGCAGTCGTCCAGCAGGGAGAGCGGGTGGCTGCCCCACACGGCCAGCACCGAAAGCTCCGCCAGCCGCGCCGCCACCTGGGCGTCCGGACCGGAACGGCTTTCGGTGACCACCACGTCCCGGCCCGCCTGGGCCAGGTATTCCGCGGCCCCCAGTCCCGAACGCCCCGCCCCCACCACAATGATCCGGCCCATACCGACTCCCTGTGCTTCCAGTGTGGCAAAGGAAGGCCCTGCGCGGGCAGTTTTCCGCCCCTGGGAAGCGGTCTTTTGGGGCAGAATGGCCTCATGAATGAGAACATCCTCCAGAGCATCCTGAGCGGGGAACGCCAGGCGGTGACCTATGCCCATCCCATCCTGGCCCTGAAGAACGGCGACACCAAGGCCCAGGAGATGCTCACCCGGTTCGCCGGCGAGGACGGCCGGATGCACGCCGTGGGCACCCTGCTGGAGGACCTCACCCTGTCCCCGGAGCTGCGGGTGCGGCTGGACATGCTGTGCGTGGGCACGGTGTTCGACGCCCTGGCCCGGAACCCCATCACCGAGCATCTGATCTTCGTCAACCTCAGCCCCCTGACCCTGGAGCATCCCGATTTCTGGCGCCGGATCCAGTCCTGGGTCTGGGACCTGCCCATCCCGCCCCACCGCATCGTCATGGAGATCACCGAGACCAACGCCATGCACGACCTCACGCTGATGGAGGGCTTCGCCCGGCGCCTGCGGGAGATCGGCCTGCGCCTGGCCGTGGACGATCTGGGCTCGGGCGTGGCCTCCCTGTCGCACATGGCCCGGCTGGCGCCGGACTTCATCAAGGTGGACAAGAGCCTGACCCGCGACGTGCACCGCCACCCCTACCAGGCCGCGCTGCTCAACGCCCTGGCCCTGTTCGCCGAGCGCATGCGGGTGGGCTACATCGTGGAGGGCATCGAGACCCTGGAGGAGCTCCAGGCGGTGATCGACGCGGACGTGCCCTGGGGCCAGGGCTTCATCTTCGGCCAGCCCGAACCGCTGCGCTTTCCGACGACATAACTGAGGGGGATGCAACGCATGCGTTGCATCCCCCTCAGACTGCAGTTTGGACTTTTCGTCCG
>PLUC01000108.1 GCA_003165415.1 Holophagaceae bacterium | reverse complement strand
GCAAGCTCCGTAACGGCTGCTAAAACCGCACCGTGATGTTCTCGCCCTCGTTGACGTAGACGGTCTGCACGAACCGCACCCGGCGGGGGTTGCGGTTGAGGATGAGGGAGGAGGTGCGCATGCCGTCGCCGAACAGGTGCACCCCGTTCAGCAAGTTGCCCTGGGTGACGCCGCAGGCGGCGAAGATGATGTGCTCGCCGGGGGCCAGTTCGTCGGTCTTGTAGATCCGGTTGAAATCCACGCCCATGGCTTCCGCCTTCTCCCGGGAGGCGGTGTTGGTGTCCACGATCAGCCGGCCCTGGATCTCACCGCCCAGGCACTTGAGCGCCGCGGCCGAGAGCACCCCTTCCGGGGCCCCGCCGATGCCCATCACCGCGTGCACGCCGGTGCCGGAAACCGCGGCGGAGATGGCGGCTGATAGGTCGCCGTCGCCGATGAGGTGGATCCGGGCGCCGGCCTGGCGGATGTCGTCGATCAGCTTGTCGTGCCGGGGGCGGTCCAGGACCACCACGGTGAGGTCGCTCACCGCCCGGTGCAGGGCGTCGGCGATGGCCCTCAGGTTTTCCGCGGGGGTGGCGTCCAGGTACACCTTGCCTTTGGCGGCGGGGCCCACGCAGAGCTTCTGCATGTAAAGGTCCGGCGCATGCAGCAGGCCGCCCTTTTCGGAAGCCGCCAGCACGGTGATGGCGTTGTTGGCGCCGGTGGCGCAGAGGTTGGTGCCTTCCAGGGGGTCCACGGCGATGTCGATGGTGGGGAAGCCCATGCCCTTGCCGACCCTTTCACCCACATACAGCATGGGCGCCTCGTCCCGCTCGCCCTCGCCGATGACGATGGTGCCGTCGATGGGCAGTTCCTCCATGGTGTGGCGCATGGATTCCACCGCGAGCCGGTCGCTGCCTTTCCGGTCCCCGTGGCCGATGCTGCGGGCGCAGGCGATGGCGGCCTGCTCGACGACGCGGAGGAACTCACCACTCAGGGCACTTTCCATGGGGATCTCCTTTGGAACGGAGGGATGGGGGGACGTCAGGCTTCCCGGGAGACCGAATGCTCGATCCAGTCGAGATACCCGTCGGAACAGGCTTCGACGGGGAGGGTCAGGATCTCGGGAACTTCATAGGTGTGCAACTCGGTGATCACCTGGGAGACCGTCGCGAAGTGGTTCCGGGTGGTCTTGATCAGCAGCATCACCTCTTCATCGAGGTGGGTGCCGCCCTTGTAGTAGTAATAACTCTTAATAGCAGGGAGGATGTTCACGCAGGCGGCGAAGCCCTGATCCACCACGGCGGCCGCGATGGTGAGCGCCGTCTCCTCGCTGCCGCAGGTGGTGAGGATAATGATGGCGTTGGTCATGGGCAAGGGAGGCTCCGCGCCGGGTCAGGCTCTGGTACAGAAGTTTGCCACGGGTCGGGGGCCGCCCCAAGTGAACTCTCATGGAAATAACAGATTCCAGCGGCACAAAGCATCTGGGCTAACCACCCGGGGTCGGCTTCTGATGAACATATCAAACCACTGCCTTTTTTTCCCGGAAGATTCAACCCTTTCCCGTCCGGGCCATCTAAAAACTAGGGTGCCCTGCGCACCCGGGGGCAGGTTTCGCAAGGGGGGTTTCCATGAGGGCCAAGCAACTTGCGCTCACGTTCTGCCTAACCCTGGTTGCGGTCGTGGTGCTGGGGTTCGGCCTGCTGCACTGCGGCGGGAACGCCTACTACTCCCCGGGTCCCGGCTTCCCCGGCACCGCCGCGGTGGCCGTGGCCGACATCAACGGCGACGGCAAGCTCGACCTGGTGGGCTCCAATCCCGCCTATCGCGGCCAGGCCGGCTTCGTGACCGTGCGCCTGCAGGATTCGACCAAGCCTGGCGGCTTCCAGGGGCCCATGCGCTCCAGTTGCGGGGTCAACCCGGGCAACCTGGCGGTGGGCAGCCTGGGCGGCGCCACCTCGGCGGTGGCGGTGGTGAACCAGCAGGCGGCGCCCAGCGTCAACGCCGCCAACACCGTTTCGGTGCTCCTGCCCAACAGTGCCCAGCCCGGCGCCTTCCTGGCCCCGGTGACGCTGCCGGTGGGGAGCCGGAATCCCCAGGACGTGGCCCTGGGCGACCTGACCGGGCAGGGCATGTACGCCGTCGCGGTGGCCGCGGACGGCGGCAGCGACCTGCTGCTGTTCGTCCAGACCGCCCCGGGCGTCTTCGCCGCGCCGGTGAGCCTGCCGGTGGGCGGGGTGCCCACCGCCGTGGCCATGGCCGACCTCAACGGGGACGGGCTGCTGGACCTCGCCGTGGCCACCTCGGGCAACCTGGTGTCGGTCCTGCTCCAGAATCCCGCCAGCCCTGGCACCTTCCTGCCCCACGTGGACTACACCGTGGGCAGCAACCCGGTCTCGGTGAAGGCCGTGCCGTTCACCGGCGGCCTCCCGGACCTGATGGTCGCCAACTACGGCACCGACCTGGCCCCCACCACCCAGGGGCTCAGCGTCCTGCTCCATGATCCGGCCAACGCCGGAGCATTCCTGGCGGCCGCCTCCTACAGCACCGGGGACTACGGCTCCTGCTCGGTGGCGGTGGGCGACCTCAACGGCGACGGCCGGCCGGATATCGCCGTGGCCAACTACGGCCTGCCGGCGACCCCGGGGAGCGTGTCGGTGCTCCTGCAGGATCCCGCCAATCCCGGGAAGTTCCTGGCGCCCAGCCTCTACCCCGGGATCACCGGCCCCAGTTTCGTCGCCATCGGCGACCTCAACGGGAACGGCCTGAACGACCTCGCCATCGCCGACGGGGGCATGGTGGTGCGCTTCCAGGTGGTCGGCCAGCCGGGGGTGTTCGGGGCCCCGGTGGCCTACCAGCAATAAAGCGCTGGCGGTGCGTGCGAGCCTCAATTGAGGGTCAGGGTCCCCACCAGGACCGTGACCGGGGTGGTTCCGTAACTGTTCAGCAGCGTTCCCAGGCCGTTGTCGGACAGGGCCACTTGGCCTCCGGTGCCGCCCTGGACCGGGGTGAGGGCGATCTTGCCGATCACCCCGACGCCGATGTCGTTGACCTGGTTGTTGAGTCCCTTGTTGGAAACGATGCCCTGGAGGCTGCCGCCGGCCACCCAGCCCTCGGCCAGTTGGACCCCGCTGCCAAGGCTGAACAGGCTGCCGTTGGCCACGTACGGGGTCGTCCAGGCCGATGGGGTCGCCCAGACCGCCTTGGTGGTGTCTACGTTGAAGCCGAAGGTCACCCCGAGGCCCGGGGTGGACGGCTCGCCTGTGGAGGCGTCGGCGGTCTCGGGACCGACCAGGTCCAGGATCAGGGTGGCGGAGGTGCTGGCGGAATCCATCTTGAGGAAGAACTGTCCGGCAGTGTTGGCAGGATTCTGGTAGCTCAGGGTCTGGGCGCCGCCGGAGGAGCCGCTGCTGCTGGTGACCGATGAACCACCCCCGCCGCAGGCGGCGAGGCTGAGCAGGCTTGCTGCGGCCAGAAGGGGGGGAAGGACGCGGTTCACTGGATCACCTCGGGCACGAAATAGGTCATCCACAGGGTCAGGTCGGTGTCGGTGATCCCGGCGGCCCCATTGAGATCCGCGGCGAAGTCGATGCCGTTGAAATTCGTCGGGGTGGCGGTGACGCCCCAGGCGCCGGCGATGGCTAGGAGGTCGCGCACGTCCACGGTGCCGTTGCCGGCGACGTCCATCACCGAGGTGTCGGCGTAGATCTGGATGCTGGCCGTGCCGGTATTGCCCAGAGAGTCCGTGGCGGTCAGGGCGACGGTGTAGAAGCTGTTGGCACTGTCGGCGAAGGAATGGCTGGTGGTGGCGCCGAAACCGGTGAACTTGTCCCCGAAAGACCAGGCGTAGCTGGTTATGGCCGCCCCGTTGGCCGAGGTGCTGGCGGTGGCGGCGAAGGCGATGGGAATGTTGGGCAGGACGCTCACGCTGGTCACCGGCAGGACGATGGCGGCGCTCACCGGCGAGGGCGGGGTTACGGTGACCTGCGTGGAGCTGGACTGGACATAGGTGCCGTCCGATACCGTGAGGACGGCCCAGAAAACCTGGGGCTGGTTGCCGGTGATGGTGTAGGTATGGCTGAGGCTGGCTCCGGGGGCGATGGTGCCGTCGCCGAAGTCCCAGGAGTAGGTCAGGGGGGCCCCGTTCTCCGTGGCCGAACCGCTGAAGGTATGGGACTGGCCGCTGACCACGGTGAGGGTGGCCGGCAGGGGCGTGACCGTGATGGGGTTGAGGGCCGGCGCCCAGTTGCTCACCAGCACCGCGGCGTCCAGGCTGCCCAGGCCGGTGGTTTCGCTGTAGCCTCCGGTGGCGTAGTAGCCCACCACCCCCGTCACCGAGTTACTGCCCGTGGTGATGTTGTGGAACACCGCGGGCGCGGCGGGGCCGGAGGCGTAGACGTCGTTGTATTGGGCCTTGCCCAGGCTGTAGATGGTGAAGTTGGCATTGCCCTGCCAGCCGAAGCGCTGCACCACCAGGGCCATGATGCCGGCCATGCAGGGGGTGGGCACGGAGGTGCCTCCGACGCCATAGGCCTGACCGTCCTGGATGACCAGGTAGGGGTCATGGCCGCCGGCGGCGTTGAACGCCACGTCAGGGACCAGGCGCATCAGCGGGGAGGCTGGCACACCGTAGGCCACCTGCCAGGCCGGCCGGGCATAGATCGTCGAGGCACCCCCGCCGCTACCGGCGATGCCGTTGGCGGCGCTGGTCTCGTTCCAGACGGTTTCGGGAATGTAGCCCTTGGCGGTTTCGGCGTAGAGGCTCGTATCGTTGGCCAGCCAGTAGGAGTTGGGGTCGTTGGAGGAGTCCCCGGAGAACATCGTCCCGCCGACGCAGGTATTGTAGGGGGTGGAGGCGATTCCGGACACGGCCCGGCCACCGGTGGCGGTCTTACCGCCGACCGCGTCGCAGCCCGCCGCCCCGCTGTCGCCGGAGGCCACGAACACCGAGATGCCCTCGCTCGCCGCCTGCTCCCATAGCTGCTCCCAAAAGGCGTTGCCCGCGGTGCCCAGGGCGTTTTCGCATTCGCCGTAACTCAGGGTCAGGATGGGCGCGTATTTGTTGTCCACGATGTACTGGGCGGAAAGGTCCACCCCCTGGGTGGTGAGGGTGGAGGGGAACAGCACCAGCCGGATGTCCGCCCCGGGCGCTGCGGCGGCGCTCCACTGGGTGTCTACGTCGGCTTCGATTTCTTCGCCGTCCTGGAGGATGCCGGGGTCAACCCCACTGGGGGTCACCACCGCGAACGATCCGTTATAGGTGTTGAGGCCGAAATTGGTCACGAACGAGGTCTGGTCCGAGAGGGTGATGTTGGTCTCCCCCACCACCGCGATGGTGACCCCTTTGCCGGTGGTGCCGGGGAACAGCGGGTTCAGGTCGTAGATGGTGGCGAAATCCCCGGCGCCGACGGCGTTGCCCTGGGTGGTGTCCACTTCCGGCGAGATCCGGGTTGCGCCGGGCTTGAGGCCGTACCGCACGGTGTAGTGCTTGCGCGGCATATCGTTCAGGGAGGCCACCCCGGCGGTGAAACCGGTCAGGCCCTGGGGGATGGAGATGGCGGTGGCGTTGCCGTGGCGCCGGATTCCGTCCACGTCGTATTCCACGATCGCGGTACGGAAGGCCTTGCCCACCTGGGCGGCGGAGCCGGAGAAGGAGATGGAGAGGCCGCCCCGGGCGGCGCCGTGGACGGTGAAGCCCTGCTGGGTCAGCCAACTTGCGGCGGCGTCCAACTGGGCTTTGGAGGGGCCGAACTGGGCGCCGAATTGGTCGGGCGTCAGCCACTGGTGGTAGCTGGGGGAGGCGGGGTCCTGCTGGTCCCGCAGCAGCTGGTTGGCCTTTGCCTTGGCCTCCGGGCTCTGCTTCAGGACGAAGATCATCTTTTCCATGGGCAGGTCCGGCGGCACCGGCCCCAGGGGCTCCAACCGGGCCAGGCGGGGGTGGACGCTGCCGGCCAGGGTGACCCGCACCGAGTCGTCCCAGAGGGGGGCCGGCTGTGCTATAAGGGGACAGACGGCCAAAACCAGCGTGAGCGCGGACCAGGCAGGAAGAACCATGAAGGACCCCCACTGAAAGCGGGGAGGGGTTTCGCCGCCTTGAGCTGCATCCATTGAAACATAGGCCATCAGGTTGCCAGGTCTATTCTGTGGCTTACAAAAATTTCATTTGTTGAACTCCAGTATCGTTCACGGGACTAGCGTATCCGCCCCACCCCATGAGATCGGCCGAGCCGACGAATGGTTGAGACACGGCTAAAAGGCTGAAGCTCTATTCAGATTCAAGTTCAATAGGGGTAGTTAAGGGACTACAAAAGTATTACTCTGAAGCCAGGGTGTCCCATGCTGCTTTCCTTGAAGCCCGTAACCGACATCAAACGCCATGCGGTGGAAATCATCGGCCAGCTGCGGGAGGACCGGGTGCCCGTCCTCATCACCGAGCGGGGCAGGGAGGCGGCGGTCATGCTTGACGTGGCGACCTACAAGGGAATGCTCAAGCGTCTGGAGATGCTCGAAGCCATCGCCGAAGGAGAGAGGGCCTTCCAGGAAGGGCGGGTCAGCGCCCACGGGGAAGTCAAGGCCCGGATGGCCAAGCGATGGGCGTGAAGCCCCTCGCCATCCAGTGGGCGGGGCCGGCGGAGGACAGCCTGGACCGCCTCCTTTCCTGGATCGAGGCGGAGAACCCGGCGGCCGCGCGCAAGCTCTGGTCCCGGGTGATGGCCGGTGTGGAGCAGGCCTCCCGCTATCCGGAGCTGGCCCCGCACATCCCCGATCTCGGGCGGGCCTACCGCGAGATCCTCGCGGTGCGCCCGTTCCGGGTGATCTACCGGGTGGAGGGAGGGGTGCTCCGGGTGACCGCGGTCATGCGCCAGGAGCAGGATTTCGACCCGCAGAGGTTCCTCAAAGACTGAATTAGCTGCACCCCGTCGTGGCGCCGCAGGTCTGGCACTTGAGGCAGGCCCCGTTGCGCACCATGGTCAGGTGGCCGCATTCGGGGCATGGGTCGCCGGTGTAGCCCTTCTGCCGGGCGGTCTGGAAGGCCAAGTGGGCAGGGGTGGCGGCCTGGGCGGCGTGGCCGTGGCCGGCCAGGGCGGGGCTGGCGGTCTGGACCACCGAGGTGGCGTCGCCTTCGGGGAACAGGGGGGTCATGCCGCCGGCCGCCGGGGGCCCGAAGGTCTGCCCCTGGCTTTCCGGCTTCTTGTTGCTGGTGAGCTGCATGAGCTGCTCCGGTTCCACCTGGGCCAGCTCGAACCGGCCCAGGTAGCTGATGGCCAGCTCCCGGAACACGAAGTCGATGAGGCTGGTGGAGAACTTCACCGTGTCGCTGCCCTGGACCATGCCGTTGGGTTCGAAGCGGGTGAACAGGAACGCCTCGCAGAACTCCTCCAGGGGCACGCCGTGCTGCAGGCCCATGGAAACGGCGATGGCGAAGCAGTTGAGCACCGCCCGGAACCCGGCCCCCTCCCGGTGGATGTCCAGGAAGATCTCGCCNNGTGTAGCCGCCGCGCCGGTTGGGCAGCTTCTTGCGGTAGGTGCGCACCATGTTCTGGGCCAGCGCCTGGACCTTCTCCACCTTGGGGGCCTCGTCGTCCAGCAGGGTGTCCACGCCCTCCAGCAGGTCCAGGTTGGTGGCCATGGCCTGGCTCATCTTGCTGCCGTCCCGGTACAGGGCCACGGCCTTGATCATGTACTGCCAGGAGGCCTTGTAGATCTCCCCGATCTCCGCCACAGTGGCCTCGGCCGGGAGGTTGATGGTCTTGCTGATGGCGCCGCTGAGGAACGGCTGGGCCGCCCCCATCATGCGGATGTGGCCCATGGGCGCGATGAAGCGCTGCCCCTTGCGCCCGCAGCGGTTGGCGCAGTCGAAGATGGGCTGGTGCTCCGGAGCCAGGTGGGGCGCCCCTTCCATGGTCATGGAGCCGGCCAGGGCGTCCAGGAACACGGTGGTGGCCTCTTCGCCGAACTCCATCCGGAGCCTGTCCACCGGCGCCACGTAGGAGGGGTCGAAGGCGGTGGGCAGCTTCTGCTCCAGGGCGTCCAGCTCCGCTTCGGTCCAGCCCTTGGCCAGGAACCTGGCGCGGGTGATGCCGGGGGTCTGGTCGGTGATTTCCAGCCAGCCCACCACGTAGCGCTCGATGTCCCGGATCTGGTCGGGAGCGTAGCCCAGGCGCATCAGGGCTTCGGGAATGGCCCGGTTGACCAGCTTGAAGTAGCCGCCCCCGGCCAGCTTCTTGAACTTCACCAGGGCGAAGTCCGGCTCCACCCCGGTGGTGTCGCAGTCCATGAGCAGGCCGATGGTGCCGGTGGGCGCCAGCACCGAGACCTGGGCGTTGCGGAAGCCGTGCTGCTCGCCCAGGGCCAGGGCCTTGTCCCAGCTGTCCCGGGCGGCGTCCAGGATGGATTTGGGCAGCCCGGTGCCGCGCAGGCCGTGGGGCACGATGGACAGCTGCTCATACTCCGCCGCGGGCGCGCCGTAGGCGGCCCGGCGGTGGTTGCGCACCACCCGCAGCATGGCGTCGCGGTTGCGGGCATAGCCGGGGAAGGGGCCAAGCTCGGAGGCCATCTCCGCGCTGGCGGCATAGGCGTCGCCGGTGAGGATGGCGGTGAGCGCGGCGCACCACTGGGTGCCGGCCTCGCTGTCATAGGGGATGCCCAGGCGCATGAGCATGGAGCCCAGGTTGGCGTAGCCCAGGCCCAGGGTCCGGAATTCATAGGACAGCTCGGCGATCCTTTCCGAGGGGAACTGGGCCATGAGCACCGAGAGCTCCAGCACCACGGTCCAGAGCCGGACGGCGTGGCGGTACCCGGCCAGGTCGAAGCCGCCGTCGGGGGTGAGGAAGGAACACAGGTTCAGGGAGGCCAGGTTGCAGGCGGTGTCGTCCAGGAACATATACTCGCTGCAGGGATTACTTGCGTTGATCGGGCCGTCGGCGGGGCAGGTGTGCCAGTCGTTGATGGTGGTGTCGAACTGGACCCCCGGATCGGCGCAGGCCCAGGCGGCGCGGTTGATCCGGTCCCAGAGGTCGCGGGCCTTCACGGTCTTGTGCAGCTTGCCGTCGGTGCGGCGCTCCAGGTACCAGGAGCCGTCCTGCTCCAGGGCGCGCATGAAGGAGTCCGGCACCCGGATGGAGTTGTTGGAATTCATCCCGCCCACGGTGACGTAGCCTTCGCCGTCCCAGGTGGTGTCGTAGGCCTTCAGGTCCCGGTTGAAATCGCCCTGGGCCAGCCGGCTCAGGGACTGGGCCAGGAACGCCGAGGCCACCCCTTCGACCTTGGCCCGGGCCAGGGCCTTGCGCAGCTTCTCGTTGCTCTTGGGGTTGCTGTCCCGGGTGGTGGAGCCTTCCACCGCCTCGCACAGGGCGTTCCAGTGCCGGTTCAGCACCAGGCTGCCGGCGGCCAGCATGGCCACCTTGCGTTCCTCGGTCACCTTCCAGTCGATGAAGGCCTCGATGTCGGGGTGGTCCAGGTCCAGGCACACCATCTTCGCGGCCCGGCGGGTGGTGCCCCCGGACTTGATGGCGCCCGCCGCCCGGTCCCCCACCGCCAGGAAGGACATGAGCCCGGAAGAGCGGCCGCCGCCTGAGAGCGCCTCCTCGGCGCCCCGGACCTTGGAGAAGTTGGTGCCGGTGCCGCTGCCGTACTTGAAGATGCGCGCCTCGCGGGTCCACAGGTCCATGATCCCGCCGGGGTTCACAAGGTCGTCCTCCACGCTCTGGATGAAGCACGCGTGGGGCTGGGGACGCTCGTAGGCAGAGGTGGAATGCTCGACCTTGCCGGTCTCGGGATTGACGAAGCTGTGGCCCTGGGCCGGGCCGGAAATGCCATAGGCCCAGTGCAGGCCTGTGTTGAACCACTGGGGGCTGTTGGGGGCGCACATCTGGTTGGCCAGCATGTAGACCAGTTCGTCGTAGAAGACCTGGCCATCCTCGGGGCTCTGGAAGTAGCCGTACCGCTCGCCCCAGTGCCGCCAGCAGCCGGCCAGCCGGTGGAACACCTGGCGGGCGTCCCGCTCGCCGCCGCCGGCCGGATCGATGCCCTTCCTGCGGAAGTACTTCTGGGCGAGAATGTCCACCGCCACCTGGGACCAGCTCTCCGGCACCATGACGTCCTTGGCCTCGAACACCACCGTGCCGTCCAGTTTCGTGATCCGGCTGGTGCGCGCTACGAAGGGGATGCCCGTGAGGGGGTCGCTGCCGGACTTGGTAAAGAAGCGGGTGATCTTCATGTTTCCCTCAAAAAAGAGCTGACCGCGTTCAAAGCTCCGCACAACCCCTGCAATGACCAGCGCGCGAGCCTAGGGCATCTATGGGTTGTGCTGGAGTGAAAGGATCACCCCAAGATGTAGGGGCGTCAAGGGGAAGCCAGGAACTATTTTGGGGTCTCCGCAAAGGCCTTGAAATCTAAAGAATTTATTGCCCAGGGGATGCCGCCGGAGCGCCCCGCGGGGTTCGGACCTGGCCGCGTCCGTCTGCGCGGACGGCCGATGAGGCCATTCTTGGGGCACCGGGGAGGGGTTTTCCGGCTAAGATGGAAGCAAGCCGGGCCCCATGCATCGGGGTGCGATGAACCGGGTCAGATCGGAAGAAGCAGCCCTAAGTCGTCGCTCCGAGTGCCGTGGCAAGCCCGGCCCATGGTCTATAAAAGCCTCGTTCAAACTTTTTCCCGGAAAAAGTTAAGCGGTGTGGCCCGTCCTCGGGGCCGGACCAGGGCCTGGAATGGCAATGGTTCCGCTGGACGGCCGGCTGGGCGGAGGCGCCGCAACCCGCCTCGGGACCCCGCCCAGCGCCCATGGGGCTGTCATCGGCGGCTGGGAGCCGGCATCGAAGGGACATGGGGCGGACCGGTCCGGTCCGGCGGGGTCGCAGGCTTCCAGGGAGGTTGCATGACCAATCTATTTCTGAGGAAGGACCTTCCCAGGCTGATCCGGGACGCCGAAGGCGGCGCCGGCGACGAGGCTTCGGACGGGGCCGGGCTGCGGCGCTCCCTGGGGGCCTTCAGCCTCACCATGCTCGGCATCGGCGCCATCATCGGCGCGGGGATCTTCACCCTCACCGGCGAAGCCGCGGCCAGCTACGCCGGCCCGGCGATCGTCTACAGCTTCATCCTGGGCGGGATCCTCTGCGCCCTGGCGGGCCTGTGCTACGCGGAAATGGCCGCCATGATCCCGGTGGCGGGGTCGGCCTACGCCTATTCGTATGCCACCATGGGCGAGTTCATCGCCTGGATCATCGGCTGGGACCTGGTCCTGGAGTACGCCTTCGGGGCCGTCACGGTCGCCAACGGCTGGTCCGGCTACCTGTTCTCCCTGCTGCACGGGACCCTGGGCATCAGCCTTCCCGACGCCGCGCTGCGCTGGACCAAGGGGCCCTGGGAGCTGGTGACGCTCGGATCGGGACTGCGGGTCCCGGGGCTGTGGAACCTGCCCGCGTCCCTGGTGGCGTTGCTGGTGGCGGCGGTGCTCTACCGGGGGATCCGGCAGAGCGCCTGGGTGAACAGCGTCATCGTGGCCGTCAAGGTGGCCATCGTGGCCGTGTTCATCCTGCTGGGGATCGGGGTCATCTCCGGGGCGAACCTGCACGCGAACCCCGCGGCCGACGGGCTCGCCAGCCTGGTTCCGGCCCGGACCATGCTCATGGAGGCCAGCCGGCAGGTAGGGCACTACGGCTGGCTGCGGGGCGGCGTGCTCACCGGGGCGGGGGTGGTGTTCTTCGCCTTCATCGGGTTCGACGCCGTCAGCACCACCGCCCAGGAGGCCCGGAATCCCAGGCGGGACATGCCCATCAGCATCCTGGCCTCGCTGCTGGTGTGCACCCTGCTCTACATCCTCGTGGCCCTGACCCTCACCGGGGTGGTCTCCTACAAGGAACTGGGCGTCTCCGATCCCATCGCCGTGGGCATCGACCGGATCGTGGCCCTGCGCCACTGGTCCCCCCTGGCCCAGCGGGGGTTCACCTTCCTGGTCAAGCTCGGGGCCCTGGCGGGGCTCACCTCGGTGATCCTGGTGCTCATGCTGGGCCAGACCCGGATCTTCTATGCCATGGCCAAGGACGGACTCCTGCCCTGGTTCCACCACCTGCACCGGCGGCACCGGACCCCCCACGCGGCCACGGTCCTCACCGGCCTGTTCGTGGCCGTCTGCGGCGGGCTCATGCCCATCAGCCTGGTGGGCAAACTGGTCTCCATCGGCACCCTCCTGGCCTTCCTGCTGGTGTGCCTGGGCGTGCCGATCCTGCGCCGCATCCGCCCTGAGGCCGACCGGCCGTTCAAGGTGCCGCTGCCCTGGCTGGTGGGGACCGCCGGTGCGGGCGCCTGCCTGTGGGTGATGTCCGGGCTGGACCTGGACACCTGGATCCGGCTGGTGGTCTGGCTCCTGGCCGGCCTGGGCATCTATTTCATATATGGGCGCAGGCACAGCCGGCTGCAGGGGGAGCGGGGCGCCCGGTTCGGCCCGGTGCGGGCGGACCTCATGGGCTTCGCCGCAGTGCTCCTGGCCCTGGCCGGCCTGGGCTGGTGGGTGCGGGGCCTCGGCCCGGGCGGCAACCGGGGGCTGCCGTTCGGGGTGGGAGCCCAACTGGGCTGGGAAGCCGCTTCCGGCCCGTTCCTGGGGGCGCTGGCCTGCGCCGTCCTGGCGGGCTGGGGCATCCGCACCATCCTCGCCAACGTTTCGGACTAATGCTCCTCCTGCTGCCCTGCCGGGGCTGCCTGGGGGCGCTGGGCGCCGGGAGCCAGGCAGGGCTTTGCGGCCGCTGCTGGTCGGGGCTGGTGCCCCTGCCGGAAGAACGGTGCCCGCGTTGCGCCGTCCCTCACGGCGGGGGCGGCCCCTGCCCGGAACCGGTGGCCTGGTCCTGGGGGGATGCCCTCTGGAACTACCGCGCCGGCCGGCCCGCCCTGGGCGCGCTCCTGGTGCCGGGCATCAAGCGGGGGGAACTGGGCTGGAAGGCCGCCCTGCTGGACCGGGCCCGGCGGGCCCCCCTGCCGGATTTCGCGGGCGCGGCCGACCTGGTCTGCTGCGCCCCCACCTCCTTTCCCCGGCGCTGGAGCCGCGGCTTCGACCTGGCGGAGGAGGCCGCGGCCATGTTCGCCCGGTGCCTGGGCAAGCCGTACCGGCCCCTGCTGCGCAAGGCCTGGTTCAGCGCGGCCCAGGCCGGCCTGAGCGAAGGGCGCAGGCGGCGCCTGCCCGCTTCCGCCGTGCGCTTCCGCCGCGGGCCACCCCTGGACGGAGCGGCGATCCTGCTGGTGGACGACGTATGGACCACCGG